>JBEIDW010000121.1:0-8536 GCA_040383265.1 Hyphomicrobiales bacterium | reverse complement strand
TCGTGCATAGCTTCCAGGCCACGATGTAGCGGGAGAAGTCGTCCAGCACCGTGGACAGGTAGAACCACCCCCAGCCGGTGACCTTCAGGTAGGTGAAGTCAGTCTGCCAGAGCTGGTTTGGTGCCGTGGTCTTGTCCTTGAACTCATCCGCAGCCTTCATGACGATGAACGCAGGGCTGGTGATGAGGTCGTGAGCCTTGAGGATGCGGTAGGCCGAAGCCTCTGACACGAAGTACTTTTCCGTGTCGGTGAAGCGGACGGCCAGCTCCCTGGGTGACAGGTCCGGCTCGTCGAGAGCAAGATCCACGACCTTCTCCCGAACCTCATCCGGGATGCGGTTCCAAACCTTCCCCGGCCGGGGGCTTCGGTCCTCCAGGGCCTCAAGTCCGCCGGTGAGGTAACGGTCATACCAGCGGTAGAAGGTCTGGCGGGGAATGCCGAGCTTCTCCAGCGTCCGCAGCACCGGGAGGTGCGCACTGGTCCATCGTGATCGCATCTTGCGCTGCCGGCGGAACGAGATACCATCGGGTCTCATGGAGACGACGAACGACTTGCAGGCCACGGTTTCCTCGGTTGCTCTTGAGGAGTGGGTGGCTATTGAGCCTGAGATCGAGCGGTTGTTCCGGGCACAGTGGGAAGAACCGGAATTGCCGGCCATGGAGTACCGCTCGGCTGCCCGGCTTGCGGACTGGCTGGCTGGCCATGGCTTTGCGGTGGAGAGGCAGGCGGGTGGGCTTCCGACCGCATTTGTTGCCCGCTGCGGAAGCGGCAGCGGTCCTGTTCTGGCACTCCTCGCCGAATTCGACGCATTGCCCGGCCTCGACAACGATGCCTTGCCTTTCCGCAGTCCCCTCGGCAAGCCCGCGGGCCACGGCTGCGGGCACAATCACATCGGTCCGGCCAATGCTGGTGCGGCGATTGCCGCAGCCAAGGCCTGCCGCAGACTAGGCCTGGCCGGGGAAATCCGCGTGATCGGATGTCCCGCGGAGGAAATCCTGTGGGGCAAGATCGCTCTCCTGCGCGCGGGCATCTTCTCCGGGATAGACGCCATCCTCACCTCCCACGGCGACTACCAGACCGGTGCGCTGTCGCGGCCATGCCAGTCAGTCGTGTCGGGCGAATTCGTGTTTACCGGCGAGTCTGGCCACGGCGGCCAAGCAGGGCAACGGAACGTTCTGCTCATCGCGGAGGAGATGGTCGAAGCGGCGTCACGCTTGTTTGAGGAGCGCTATCCCGAACTCTTGCTGCGCCACGTCCTCCGGCAGGCGGGAGTGATGCCGTCCATTACTCCCTCCGAGACGCGGGTGTGGTTCTCGGCAAGGGGTTTCGATTACGACAAGGTCAGATCCTCTTACGACGACATCGCCCTGAAATCTCAGACTCTTGCGCGTGAGGGCGGCGTCGCTTGCAGGCATCAGTTCATCTCTGAATCTCGCGGGTATCTGCCAAACGATACGCTCGGAAGGGTTCTTCATGCCGCTTACTCGCGGATCGGTCATCCGAAGTGGTCGTCCGAAGATCTGTCATTCATGGAAGAGCTGAGCCGGATCTGTTCTCCTGATGAGAAGATGGAACTCGACCGGGATGTTCATTACTTCGGCTCCGGTGCGGATTACTACGGGCAGGATGACGGTGAAGTGAGTTGGCGCGTTCCTCTCGGCCGGGTGAACTGGGCCTATCCGAAGCAGGTGCCGATCCACCACTGGGCATGGACTGCACTGTCTGGCCACCAGGCTGGTCATGCAGGGCCACTGAGTGCGGCGCAGGCACTTGCCTTGGCCACCGTGACAATGCTGGCGTCGCCTGACATCGTTCATGCCGCAAGGAACGAACTGATCTCCCGCTCTCAGGGCCATCGGCTGACGGAGCCACATATTGGTGCGATGGAAACCTTGACCCGCAATCCGGCGGCTTTCTGGGCCGGGACGTGGGTCGAGTGAAACCGGCTTTTTGGAGGTCAATGGATACGGTGGCTTTGCCAACTCTGGCGAGTACCGCGCCGGTCCCGGATCAGTTGGAGAATTCTGATGGCAAGCGGGGAGAAATAGCTGATGGATGAAGTCAGGAACCAACGCTCAGATCTGGTTCTTCATGCTGCCCTCCTGCTGCTCGCGGCGGTGATCTACGGAGCCGTCTTTCCCGTCAACCGGTTTGCGGCAGAAGCTGGCTGGCAGCCATTGTCCTTTGCTTTCCAGCAGGCGCTGTTCGCCGGTCTTGTACTGGCCATCGCCGGCGCGCTCGGAGGGATCAGGCCAGCCCTCAGCGGGAAGCACCTCGGTGCATATGTGGCAATTGGCGGTCTGGTGGTGGGGCTTCCCATGGGCCTGCTGGTCGCGGCAGCCAACCACCTCGATGCCTCGGTGGTAACGCTCGTTCTCTGCCTGTCACCGATCCTGACCTTGTTCATCAGTGCGATGCTTGGAATCGAAACCGTGAGCCGTAACATGCTTATTGGCATGCTCTTGGGGATCATCGGGATCGCCGTGATCGTTATCCCTCAATCGGCGGTGCTCCGACAGGGCACCTGGGGCTGGTTTCTTCTGTCGCTGGGGGCACCGGTCATGTTTGCGACCGCGAACAATCTCGCCAAGTACTTGCGTCCCCCCGCCACGCACTCGCTTGCCATGGCGTCGGGTACCCTTTTCGGTGCGGCTCTGGTGTCGCTTATTGTTCTGCTGCTGTTTGGGGAGAGAATGATCCTTCCGCCGTCCAATTCAGCGCAACTCTGGCCGCTGGCTGCCGCCGTGACGATAAATGCCGCATTCTACGTTCTGTTTTTCGAAACAATCCGAATCATGGGACCCGCGCGCTTCTCGTTCTTCAATTATCTCGCTGTGGCGGCGGGTGTCCTCTGGAGCATGGCCGTGTTCCGCGAACAGCCAGCAAACCTCTATTGGCTTGCCATCCTCATCATGTTCAGCGGGATGTACCTCGCGCTGACAAAGAGAACGAAGTAGCCGACACTTCCACGGGGTCAGCGTGATCTGATACGACGCAACTGATCAGCGCGCAGGAATATCCGAGGACGCCTTGGCAAAAGCGGAAACCTGGTGTGTCCACTCCAGCAGAAACGGCTGCATCGCTCGCGCCATCGTCAGCCCCAGCGGCTGCCGCCCAGCCAGTATTGTCTCCACTATTTCTGGTGCCAGCAACGTTAAGCGCAGTACTCGGCTGACGTAGGAAGAGTTGATGTTCTCGGCGTTGGCGATTTCCTCGATGTTGGCGAGGCTGCGCCTTGCGCGTCATCAGCAGTTAAGGGACTCTGCAGCTGCTCCCGAACGGGTCCCCAAAGCCAGACCATTGGCGACCGATAACAGGTTGTTTGATTGTATTTGCAGACGCCGGCTAAGGACCTCGAACCCCTGACACATGATTACAAACCACCGGTTTCTTGTCTTACTAAGTCTTGGCCGATCCGCAGAACGCCGTCCAGGCGTTCATAAGCGCGCGACGCTTCTCGAATTGGTCTCCGCGCCGGTATGACGCCTCGGCCTTGTCGCTGATGCGGTGGGCCAGCGCATGCTCACAAGTCTCGTGTGGGAAGGACGTCTGCTCTGACGCCCAGTCGCGGAACGTCGAGCGGAAGCCGTGGACCGTGATGTCGTCCCGCTTCATGCGGCGGAGCTGCATCGTCATCGCCATGCCGGAGAGCGGATTGCCTCTGGCGTTGCCGGGGAACACATGGGGGTTGCCTTCCAGCTTGGGAAGGCTGTTGAGAATGTCCAGCGCCCGGTCCGTCAGGGGAATGCGGTGGGCATGTCCAGCCTTCATGCGCTTGGCCGGAATAGTCCACACAGCCTTGTCGCGGTCGAGTTCGCTCCATTCGGCGTTCAGTGCCTCGGAAGACCTGGAAGCAGTGAGGATGCAGAACTCCAGCGCTAGCGCTGCCGTCGATTGGCGTGCCCGCAGATCGGCCAAAAACTTCGGGAGTTCATCATAAGGCAGGGCGGCATGATGGCCCCTGGTGAGCTTTTGGCGGGCGGGGAGAAGGGTCTTGAGGTGGCCTCGCCAGGTGGCGGGGTTCGGCCCGTCCCGGTAGCCCAGCGCCCGCGCGGCGTCCAAGACGTTCTCGATGCGGCCCCGGAGCCTCGAGGCGGTCTCCGGTACCTTGGTCCAGATCGGCTGGAGAACTGAGAGCACAGCCTCCGTGTCGATTTCATTGATGGGCTTGGCGCGGATTGCCCGGCAGTAGGCATCGCCCAGCGTCATCTCCCACTGGGCGACGTGCTTTGCGCTTCTGAATTTTGGCTTGTGGCTCTTGATGTAGTCATCGGCGAAGGAGCCAAAAGTCGGAATGGCGCGGTTCGCCTTTACCTCCGCTGCGCGGGCTTCCAGCGGGTCCATTCCAGCAGCGACCAGCCTCCGGGCCTCCGCCGCCTTCTCGCGGGCCTCCTTCAGGCCGACGCCGTGCGGGCCAGCGCTCCCAAGGCCCATCTCTCGCCGCTTGCCGCCGAGCCGATAGAGGAAGGTCCAGCGCTTGCCGCCGTTCGGCGTAATGAAGAGGTAGAGGTTGCCGCCGTCGCTATAGCGGCCCGGCTCCTTGAGCGTTTCGACCTTCCGTGCATTCAATTTTCCGGCCATTACACCATCTCCGCCCAACCCGTTGTCCCGCCATGTGTCCTACCAGATAACGCGGATTGGGGCAATTGTCTGCGGACACCAGTAACTAGAGACGAAAACAAATCCCCTTAAAAAAAGGGTTTTCGAGTACATGAGCGGAGACCTATGAACTTCGGTGAATGATAGTGCGGCGGACTCCATCTCCGCCAATTAATTTCCATAAGTTATTGAATTATCAAAGCATTGTGATGCGGCTTGGGTTTGTGCCGTACCAGCTGCCCAGCCAGATGTATGCGTGTGCGCCGCTTCCGATCGGCCAGGGTTTTTTAGGATCTGGCATGTCTCGACCGAAATGGAGGACGGGCCGTTGCCTCCCCCCGGCAGGGGGATGAGCCTCCCGGTCGTGGTTTGCGAATTGAGGGCATCCCTTCCCGCTGAACCAAAGCAGCCGAGGCGGCCGCAACACTTCGTGAGGAGATCAAGGCGACCGCCGACCGACTAATCCACGGAAATGCAGCCGACAGTGACTGAAATGGCAACGCCGCCAAACACGGCACGCGCCCTGCGGTCTGGCTCGCACCTTGATCTGCGGAGTGGCGTCCTTCAGGACCGCTGCAGGATGTCCTGCTTATGGATTTGCTTCCTAATCATTGACTTCTCGCAGAACTCAAGAAAAGGGTTGCTTTTGTAAAGCTGTCAGAGGTGACGAGATGTTCGGGGTAAGCAATTTAACGAGCGGTGTCGTGATGGCGCTCTCACTGCTGGTGAGCGGCACTATGCTGGCGGGTGGCGCAAAGGCAGACGCCATGCGTCCCGGCAACAACGCGCCGTGGTATCCGTCACTGCAGGCGTTTGAGCATTATGACTCCGGCCGCTCGCATGTGTTCTCACAGGCAAGGTTTGGCGGCTCATTCAAGAAGAAGAACACGGTGACGGCCAAATTGTCCGCCGAGGGGGCCTATCCCTCCGGCTACAACATGTCGTACCTCAATGAGAGCGCCGCCTTCATCCAGGGTGGCAGCTACGGAAACTACGAGAATTCGATCGGCCCGTTCGTGGCGCGGGTGAATCCTAAGACGCTGAAGCCGATCTGGTACAGGCAACTGGCTAACACGTCGGTGACGGGCGAATGGGATTATCCCGGCGCCATGGCCATCATGAACGACGGATACATCTACGTCGTAGCCGGTTACCGGCTCTACAAGGTCGATCCCGCAACGGGAGACGTCGTCAAGACTCTCAAGCTGCCGACCACGGTGTACATGCGCAACAACTATCCCACCACCCCGGCCACCTATGACACGACCCCGACCGAGAACGCCGAAAACACCGCCTACAACGGCATCAACGCGCTTCCCGACGGGACGATCGTCCTGAAGTCGCTGTACCGCGTTGCCGGCTGCACGGAGCAGGGGCCGACGGCCCTTCGCTACTGCACCGATTCGGAGAACGTCCCCGCCTCGATCCTCATCACGGTCAATCCGAAAACGATGAAGATCATCGACAACATCACTCTGCCAGCCTTCGCGGGCGCCCGTCCCACCATCACCCGCTATCGTGGTGTCGATTACGTCTACCTCTTGGAAAACACCTCCAACGTGGTGCGCTATGCCGTGCGGAATGGCACGCTTGAACTCGATACGGCGTGGACTCCCGATCCTGTACCTTATCCCGGTCAGACGACCGGCGGTTCCGTCATCATCTTCGGGGAATGGATCATCGGCGCGACGAACACCGCTCCCGCGACGGGGCCACTCACGGTTTTTGCCATCAAGCAGAACGACGCCAGCAAGGTCTTCAGGGTGCAGCCCTACGTCGATGACCCGATTCCGCCCCGGCTCTCCGAGGCCTTCTCGACGGCGGCAGAGGGCGAACAGGCTGTCAGCTGGGCCGGCATGTCCCTCGTAGCCGACATCGAGAACGGCCTCTTCTACGGCGTGGAGACACTGGCCCGAAAGGTCGCGGCGTTCAGGCTCACCAACAAGGGAATCGAGACGGTTTGGAAGAAGGATCAGACCACGACCGAATGGGCGACCCTGATCGGACCGGCCAAGAGGCGCGTCTGGATCGGCACGGACATCCCCGTTGACGAGATCCCCGGCCAGAACACGACCGACCGCGTCGTTTTCCGTGACGCCAAGACGGGCCGGTTGCTCGCCGTGTCAGACCAGCTACCCTTCATGACTCAGGGAAGTGCCGTGCAGCCCGGTTATGGCGGCAGCGTGTTCTTCCCCGGCGGCGAGGGCACACTGGTCAAGCTGACGCCGTCGCCCGTCAAAAAACCCCAACCTTGCGGAACGGCTAAGGTCTGCTGACCTGAGGCGTTTGGCCTCTCGGGATAAGCCGGGCGCGCTGCTCGGCTGACCTGATTGCATTCAATTAGAACGCGCCTTGACGGCGGCCCTTCGGGACCGCCATCGTTTTCGTTTCTGGATGACGCGCGGCATGCCCGTTCCCGACATGCCCCGTCTCCTCGGCATGCCTCAGGATCCTCAACCTGCGCTGAATCTCGCGATCTTTCTGGGTCATCGACAATATCCTCCCAGCCCAATAGGGCTGTGAAACAGGATGTCTCGCAAGATCTTACATATCTACATCACGAAAAATACCCCCGCCTCGTGGAGAGACCGGGGGTACAAAAGTTCTCTTTGAGGAGGGGCTCCGCATCATGGATCAGAGCCCCAAACCGTCCAGGCCCAACCACGAAAACCGGGTCCATTCAGCCCCTCAGGTTCGCATTACTGCCTCTTCAAACGGTGGCATTTCGCAATGATGGCCTCTCCTGCTTCCTGAGCGCAGAGTTCCATCTCGGTCTCCGAGAGCAGTACACCCGTCAGGTAGGAGTCCTCGTCCGCAAAGACGATGGTCTTGTTGTCAGCGCGAACAACGCCAAGGATCAACTCTCGCTTGGTATCACTGCCCCATGTTCCCTTCACACCTGCACGATCTTGCATCTCGATGTCGAGAATCCATGTACGCTTATCATCGTTCAGTGATTGAGGCTCACCGATTGCGTCACCGTGTGTGACGGCGCCAAAGCGATAGCCTTCGTCATCGAAACTCAACCACTTTCCCTTTAACTGAGCAAAATGATTATCTGCAAGTGCTGTTCCGCTGACAGTAAGCAAGGAGAGCGCGGCAGCAAGAGTCAGCGTCTTGCACGTAGATCCAAACATTACTTATATCCTCCTAGAGTGGCAGAAGTTAGCTTCTCACCAGCCAAGACTGAATGTCAATCTGGGAAAAAAGCGAACAACATGATTGTACGGTGAATTCTGTGGATGGAAACCACCACGCCATTCCACCGTTGGGCTGAACAACGCATCGGCTTCTGGGGCAGGGCAGCTCACTGCAGCGCTCAGCATCCACCGTGAGGAAGTGCGCTGTTTCCCTCAACAGACCGCCCCCAGAGCTCCGCCGAGTTTCTCCTCGGTAAGCCACGCGAGGAACTTGAAAACCTTGGAATATGCCATAACGGGCCCCACCGGGCTCCGTGGCATCTTGATTGGAATCGAACTCACGACATGCAGCTTGGGATACTGCCGTTCTGCCATTGAATTTCGCCTGTGATGGGTGAGAGACTAGTGGAGGAGACGCGGGGCGGCAGGTGTTCGCGCAGTGGGCACGCGAGAGATCGCTGAAGGCCCCTAACGAAATCCTCAGAGAAAAGCTGTTAACGCATCAAGGAATGTTCCGTCAGATCGTCTTTATCACAGGGCCGGGGCGGCAAGGGTGGATGAAGCAATAATTAATCTTCAAACAGATTCTTGCTGCGAGGACTGTCACGAAACGGCATCGAAAGTAGCTTGAGGAGCCCCGTCTCATTTGAGCGAAACTCATTAAGCCCAAGCAATACTTGGCCATTATGCGTCGTTGTAGCTGACTTGTAAGTTCCGAAAACTCTGTCCCAGAATGAGAACACAAAAGAAAAGTTCGTATCATAGTCGTCCACGTGTGCGGAGTGATGGGTCTCATG
>JBEIDW010000120.1:0-8561 GCA_040383265.1 Hyphomicrobiales bacterium | reverse complement strand
GCGCCGTGCGCTATGGCGCCTATGCGCCGGAAAACTTTGACGATGCCTTCCACGGCACGGTGACGGTGCGCACGGCCTTGCAGCAGTCGCTCAATGTGCCAGCATTGCAAATCCTGAACGTCGTCGGGCCGGACCGCCTCATGGCGCGCCTCGCCAATGCGGGGGTGAAGCCGGTCCTGCCGGCAAATGCCGGCCCCGGTCTGGCGGTAGGGCTTGGCGGCGCGGGCGTGCGCCTGACCGATCTCACGGCGCTGTATGTGGCGCTGGCACGCGGCGGTGAACCGGTGGCACTCCGCTGGCAGCCAGATGTGGCGCGCAAGGCAGATCCACTGCGCCGCCTGTTCGAGCCAAACGCGGCATGGATGCTGGGCGATGTCATGAAAGGGGCGCCCACGCCCGAAAATGCGCTGAGCGGGCAGATCGCCTTCAAGACCGGCACCTCCTATGGCTACCGCGATGCGTGGGCCGTGGGTTATGATGGAGCCACCACAATCGCCGTCTGGGTGGGCAGACCGGATGGCGCCGCGGTGCCTGGTGTGGTCGGCCGGCTTGCTGCCGCCCCCATTCTGTTCGAGGCCTTCCAGCGACTTGGGCCTTCGCGCAAGGCGCTGCCGCCGGCACCACCCGGAACGGTGATCGCCCGCACCGGAGAACTGCCCGCGGCGCTCCAACGTTTCCGCCCCAACGCACTGCCGGAGGTGGCCAGCCAGTCCTCAGGCGATGCGCCACCCGCCATTGCCTTTCCGCCCGATGGCGCACGGATCGAACTGGCCAGCGAGGATCAGTCGCTCAGCCTCAAGGTCTTTGGCGGAACACCGCCCTTCACCTGGCTGGCGGATGGCGTTCCGATTGCCTTGAATGAATTCCGCCGGGACACCTTCTGGGACAGTGCGTCCAGGGGCTTTGCCCGCCTCTCGGTGATCGACGCCAAGGGCAAGACGGCAAGTGCACGCGTGCGGGTGGAATGAACCTCGCCTGGGGCCTATAAGAGCCACAGCAATTCACCGCTTCAGGATTTCCCATGACTGCCGACACCGCCTGGACTGCCCGCCCCTATCATCGCCAGTGGCTGATGGATAAGGCCAACGCCCTGTTCGACATGTTCCAGAACAATGCCGTGAACCCGAAAGGCGGCTTCTTTGATCTCGACGCGGCGGGAAAGCCCTTCGGCAGCATTCGCCAGATCCATTCCACCGCGCGCATGGTGCATTGCTTTGCGATCGGCGCGAAGCTCGGGCGGCCCGGTTCCGACGTCATCGTCGACCATGGCATGAGATTCCTGTGGGACGGCCACCGCGACAGACAGCATGGCGGCTATTGCTGGTCGCTCGATGATGAGGGCTACAAGGACGATACGAAGCAGGCCTATGGCCACGCCTTCGTGCTGCTTGCGGCGGCGGATGCCAAGATGCTGGGCCACCCGCTGGCCGATGCCATGCTGGCCGACATCACCGACATTCTCGAAACGCGCTTCTGGGAGGAAGAGCACGGTGCGGTATCGGAGGAATATGCGCGCGACTGGTCGAAGATCAGCGACTATCGTGGCCAGAACTCCAACATGCATCTGACGGAGTCACTCATGGCCGCCTTCGAGGCGACCGGAAACACGATGTATCTCGACAAGGCCAAGCGCATCGCCAGCCTCATCATCCGCCGTCATGCAGCCGCGCTCGATCATGTTGTCGCCGAGCATTTCGATACAGGCTGGAACATCGACAAGTCATATAAGGGTTCCGATATGTTCCGCCCCGCAGGCACGACGCCCGGCCACTGGCTGGAATGGGCGCGGCTCATGGCGCAGCTGTGGGTGCTGGATGGCAAGAAGGAGCCCTGGATGCCAGAGGCGGCGGACAGGCTGTTCCGCAGCGCCGTGACGCGCGGCTGGGACGAGGCAAAAGGCGGCTTCTACTATACGCTCGATTTCGGCAACCGCCCGGCGCTGACCCACAAGATCTGGTGGCCTGCCACCGAAGCCATCGGCGCTGCTGCCTTCCTCAACGCATTGAAGCCCGATGACTTCTATGAAACTTGGTACCGGAAGGTTTGGGACTTCTCGGCCATGCACTTCATCGACCCTGAAAATGGCGGCTGGTTCGGAGAGCTGGGCGATGACCTGAAGCCCATCGACAAGTTCTTCACGGGCAAGCCCGATATCTACCACGCCTTGCAGGCCTGCCTGATTCCGCTCTTTCCACCCGAGGGAAGCCTGATGCGGGCAATCGTGGCCTGAAACAAAACGGCAGGCCCGAGGGCCTGCCGCTGATGCATTCCGTGCTCCCTGAAATCAGGGATTTGCTTTCAAATACGCGATGACATTGGCCAGATCATCCGGCTTCTTGAGGCCGGCAAAGGCCATCTTGCCCTTCGGAACGAAGGTCTTGGGGCTTGTCAGATAGGCCGTCAGATTGGCGTCATCCCAGACAACGCCTTCAGCGCCCTTGGCAATCATGGCTTCCGAATACTTATAGTCGGCGATGGCGGCAGCCTTGCGACCGAAAACGCCCTTCATCGTCGGGCCAACCCTGTTCACGCCCTTTTCGATGTCATGGCAGGCCTTGCACTGGTTATAAACTTTTGCGCCTGCCGCAGCATCGCCTTCGGCATGCGCGGGCACAGCAAAGACCATGGCCGAAGCCAGGGCTGCAAAAACCGATTTCCTTAACATGGATGATCCCTCCGGGGGTTAGATTGCATTCCGAAAGATCCTGCCCCCCCGATGCGGCCCGTTCTTCGGCAAATATCGAGACCTTACATAAGCCCTTGTGTGCAGTGTGTGCAATACGGATAACTCACTGAAACATTGCGACAAAGAGACCTGCCGCTGCGCAAGCCACGCCAGGCGGGCCTTCCTGCGGAGCAGGATGTGACCTAAGTCAAAGCCCTGCCCTTGCGGCGATGCTACCACGCGGCGAAATCGCGCAACTGCTTTTCCTCGCGGTTTGGCTATACAGGCTCACAACAAGGTTCGGCCGCGGCCGTCAGAAGCCCCCGCCCGAGAGGACAAGATGAACTACGACGATTTCTTCAAAGCGGAACTGGACACCCTTCGTACCGAAGGCCGCTACCGGATATTCGCCGATCTTGAGCGCAAGGCCGGGCAGTTCCCCAGGGCTGTCCACCACGGGGCGGAGCAGCAGGACATTACCGTCTGGTGCTCCAACGACTATCTGGGCATGGGCCAGCACCCCAAGGTTCTTGCCGCCATGCACGAGGCGCTGGACCGTTGCGGGGCGGGTGCCGGCGGCACGCGCAACATTTCCGGCACGAACCATTACCATGTCGAACTCGAGCGCGAACTGGCTGATCTTCACGGCAAGGAGAGCGCGCTCCTCTTCACCTCCGGCTACGTGTCGAACTGGGCGGCCCTTGGAACACTTGCCGCCATGCTTCCGAACTGCGTGGTGTTTTCCGACGCGGGCAATCATGCCTCGATGATCGAGGGCATCCGCCACAGCCGCGCCGAGCGCCATGTGTTCAAGCATAACGACCTTGCGGATCTTGAGCGGTTGCTGAAGTCGGTTGATCCGGCCCGGCCGAAGCTCATCGCCTTCGAGTCGGTCTATTCGATGGATGGCGATATTGGCCCTATCCGCGAGATTTGCGATCTGGCGGACAAATACAATGCCATGACCTACCTTGACGAGGTGCACGCAGTGGGCATGTATGGCCCGCGCGGCGGCGGCATTGCCGAACGCGAAGGCCTGATGGACCGCGTGACGGTGATCGAGGGCACGCTGGGCAAGGCCTTTGGCGTTGTGGGCGGCTACATCACAGGCTCGGCTCCGCTATGCGATTTCGTGCGGAGCTTCGCCTCCGGATTCATCTTCACGACAGCCCTGCCGCCTGCCATCGCGGCGGGCGCGGCCGCCTCCATCCGCCACCTGAAGGCAAGCGAGATCGAGCGCATGCGGCACAAGGAACGGGTGGCAAAACTCCGCCGCAAGCTGGATCAGGCCGGCGTTCCCTACAGGGCGAATGACAGCCACATTGTGCCGGTGATGGTAGGTGACGCCAAGAAGTGCAAATGGATCAGCGACATCTTGCTGGAGCGCCACGGCATCTATATCCAGCCGATCAACTACCCAACCGTGCCGCGCGGCACCGAGCGGCTGCGCATCACGCCCACCCCGCTCCACTCCGATGCCGACATCGACCATCTGGTTTCAGCGCTTTCCGAGCTCTGGTCGCAGTGCGCCCTGTCGCGCGCGGTAGCCTGAATACAGGAAATTGGTGGGCCCACCAGGACTCGAACCTGGAACCAGACGGTTATGAGCCGTCAGCTCTAACCATTGAGCTATGGGCCCCACCGGGGCGCATGGCTACATCAATTCGGCGCGTCATGCTATAGGCTCAATGGCATGACACATGATCTGACACCGGAAGCCGCCGTTGACCAGTTGATTGCCCTTTACCGCGAGGCAACGGGCCGCCTGAAACACTGCCTTGACCGCTATTTCGACACCCGTGAGGCACCCTCGCCGGAGGAGCGACACACGTTCTGCTACCCGGAGATTCGCGTCG
The DNA here is from genome assembly GCA_040383265.1 of Hyphomicrobiales bacterium. Lineage (GTDB taxonomy): Bacteria > Pseudomonadota > Alphaproteobacteria > Rhizobiales > Aestuariivirgaceae > Aestuariivirga. The sequence goes on along the minus strand of JBEIDW010000120.1, from coordinate 4,040 downwards.
CATACCGTTCAGCCGGCGTGCAGCCGCGAATCGCCCGGGCCTATGGCAAGTTTCAGGGTCCCGGAACCTATGCCACCACGGTTACCCACCCGGATCATTTCAAGCGCTACCTGATCGAGCAACTGACCTTTCTGGTGAAGGACTACGGAGCCGAGATTTCCGTCGAACGGTCCGATCAGGAAATCCCATACCCTTATGTGCTGGACCAGGGCGACGACCTGGGCCGGAACGGGGCAACGGCAGCGGAACTCGCCCTGCATTTCCCCGCCCCCAGGCTCGCCAATGTGGGCGACGAAGTAGCCGACGGCCTGTGGAGCCACCAGCCAGGTCGGGCGCTGCCGCTCTCACTATTTGACGCCGTACGGGTCGATTACTCGCTGAAGCGCCTGCAGCACTACACCGGCACCAGCTGGCGCTGGGTTCAGCCCTGGATTCTGCTCACCAACTACCACCGCTATGTCGACCAGTTCGTGAAATGGGGGCTGGAGCAACTGGCAATCGACAGCCCCTACGCGGTGCTGCATTTGCCCGGCGGCGGCAAGATCACGCGTGGCATGGATGCTGAGATGGTGTCAGTGGTGATCGGCGCCTCACAATGGCACCGCTACCAGATGCCGGCCTACCATCTTGCACGCGGCGATGGGCATGGGGGTGTCACCCTGGTCAACATCGGCGTCGGTCCATCCAACGCCAAGAACATCACCGATCATCTCGCGGTGTTACGGCCGCATTGCTGGCTGATGGTGGGCCATTGCGGCGGCCTGCGCCAGAGTCAGCGCATTGGCGATTACGTACTGGCCCACGGCTATTTGCGGCAGGACAGGATCCTCGATGCACTCGTGCCGCCGGAAATTCCCATACCCGCATTGGCCGAAGTTCAGGTGGCCTTGCAGCAAGCGGCCGCGCGCGTCACGGGCGAACACGGCGACGCGTTGAAGGAACGCCTGCGCACCGGCACCGTGGTGACCAACGACGACCGCAATTGGGAACTGCGCTGGAGCCAGGAACTCCGCCGCATCAACCTCTCGCGCGCCATTGCGGTGGACATGGAATCCGGCACCATTGCCGCGCAGGGTTACCGGCTCCGTGTTCCCTATGGCACGCTGCTGTGCGTCTCAGACAAGCCGCTGCATGGCGAGATCAAGCTGCCGGGTGCGGCGAACGCCTTCTATGACCGCGCAGTGGGCGAACATCTGCTGATCGGCCTTGAGACCATCGAGATCCTGCGGGGAAATGTGAGCCAGCTACACTCACGCAAACTCCGCAGTTTTGACGAACCGCCGTTCCGCTGACGCCCAACTCGCGCCGCATTCCGCGCACATCCGTTTTCCACTTGAAGGAGAACCACATGCTACGTTTTTCACTCGCCGCTTCCGCCCTTGCCGCTTTTCTCGCCACCGCAACCCCCTCCTTAGCCGATGAGATCAAGATGCCCCGGACCATTTCCCTCTCCGGCCACGGCGAAGTGAAAGCCACACCTGACATGGCCACGGTGATGACAGGCGTCATGACGCAGGGCGCCACGGCTGCCGAAGCATTGGCCGCCAACACCACGGCCATGACCTCGCTGTTCGCTGCGCTGAAAGGCGCGGGGATTGCCGAGAAGGATATGCAGACCTCCAACTTCATGATCCAGCCGCGCTATGATTATAATGATGGCAAGCAGCCGCCTGTTCTTGTGGGCTATGACGTTTCCAACACCGTAACGGTGACAGTCCGCCAGATCGACAGCCTCGGCGCCTTGCTGGACACGGTGGTGAAGGCCGGCTCGAACCAGATCAACGGCATCAGCTTCGATGTATCAACGCCGACGGAAGGTCTGGACGAGGCCCGCAAGCTGGCCGCCGCCGATGCAACCCGCAAGGCGAAGCTCTATGCTGAAACACTTGGCGTGACGCTCGGCCCCGTTCTTTCGATCAGCGAAGGGGTCAGCTACCAGCCGCCCGTGCCGATGCTGCGCACCGCGGCCGCGCCGATGGCGGATTCCGCCCGTCCCGTTCCGGTGGCCGCTGGCGAGCAGACGCTGGCGATGGACGTCAACATCACCTGGGAAATCCAGTAGCGCCATTGCTGTTAAGCCGCCGCGTGCTATTCTCCGGCCATGCCCGTTCTTGAGCGTGACCCGTGGCGGCTTCAGTACTTCCAAGATGTTCCGTGTGCGGAGCATATCGTCATCCCGACGGATGATCCGGACTGCTGGCTGCTCCACCCTGACCACCGCTGGATCTACGACAAGCTGCGCGTGGCGGAGTCCCAGGGACTTGCCGCTGGCCCGCATGGGGTAACGCCACCAGCCTTTCCGGTGTTCTCGAAGCCGATCATCAATCTCCGCGGCATGGGAATCGGCAGCCGTGTCATCGCATCTGCGGCCGAGATGGAGCATGGCTACCAGCCCGGCCACATGTGGATGCCGCTTCTGACGGGCGATCACGTCTCGACCGACTGCGCCGTGGAGGATGGCCACATCCGCTGGAGCCGCCATGCGACCGGCGTTCCGTGGGTGGACGGCATGTTCCGCCACTGGACTATTCATGCAGGCACATTGCCGGACCTCGAGAACCGCCTCGCGGCTTGGGTTGAACACCATTTGGCAGGTTACACCGGCATGATGAATTTCGAGACGATTGGCGGCACGATCATTGAGGCGCATCTGCGCTTTGCCGATCAGTGGTGCGACCTTTACGGCCCGGGCTGGGTGGACGCACTCGTGCGGCTCTATGAAACGGGCCGCTGGAACTTCGCGGACGACGAGCGGAGAGACGGCTACTCCGTTCCCCTCTTCGCACGCCACGGCCGCCGCTTTGTTCATCCGCCCGCAGCGCTTCAGGCGAAGGTCCGGGCCATGCCGCAGGTCTCGAGCCTGCAGGTGACCTTCCATGAGGCAAAGCCCCCTGAAGACCACGCCATGCCGCCGGGCGGCTTCCGGTTGGCAGTCATCAATGCATCGGCACTGGACTCGGCTCACGCCGCGCGGCGTGCGTTGGCAGAGGCCTATCCGCCGGCATTGATCCTTGACCAGGATTAGCGGGCGCGCGGGGGCTCCGGATCGGTGTCCTCAAGGTCCACCTCATCGACATGGAACCGGTGCAGGATGCGGTGGAACACCGGGGCCAGCATCAGGCCCGACAGGCCCAGCAGCAGGAAGCCTGAAGCAATGGCATAGATCGCAGCGAAAATCTTGCCAGCGTCGGTGATGAGCGGATTGAGCGGCCCCATGCCGTACAGGATCATGGCGGCATTGGTGAAGGCATCCACCAGCCCCATCCCTTCAAAATGCATATAGCCCAGTGAACCAATGAGCAGCGACACGGCCACTACACCGAGCGCCAACAGCGCATTGCGCGTGACCCGGCCATAGAACACCGCCGGACTTGCCACCGCTTGCCTGCGGTTCTCGAATGTCACCAGCCTTCGCATGCGCTCCCCCTCATGGCCACCAAGGTGCCGCCATTTTTGATCCGCCGCAAGGCGGGAACCTCCAGGCCGCTGTAATGTTGCAACTGATCAAGGAGATTCAACATGAAACGCCTGAATCAGAATGTCCGCCTGCTCGTCACCGATGGTGGCCGTGCCACCGTGTTCCGCAACGCCGGCCAGGCCGGGAAGCCCCAACTCGAGGTATTCAAGGCCTATCATCAGGACAATCCGCCCACCCGCGAACAGGGCGTGGACAAGCCGCCCCGCGTCAACAGTGCGCAGGGTGCGCGCTCCAGCATCGAGCAGACAGACCTGCACCAGCAAGCGGAGAACCGTTTCATCACGCAGATCGCCGCCGATATGGACGCCGACCTGAAGGCTGGCGAATTCACCGAAATGATCGTGGTCGCACCACCAGTCGCGCTGGGGGTTTACCGCAAGGCGGCCTCGGCGCAGCTCAAGCAGGCGACGGTGATGGAAATCAACAAGGACCTGACGAAACACGCTACAGCCGATGTAACGGCCATCGTGGTCAAGGCGCTTGAAGGCGGCTGAGCCCTCGGCTAACGGGAGGGCCATGGCAAAGAAACCTTCAAAGTCCTCCTCCTCCAGCGCGGCCACGG
>JBEIDW010000119.1:0-8599 GCA_040383265.1 Hyphomicrobiales bacterium | reverse complement strand
GTAGTGAGAGAGCGAGTTGACCGCCTTGATGGACATCATCGGGCCCTCGAAGGTCGACATGCCGTAGAAGGCGACCGAGATCACCATCATGCGCAGCACGGGATCCGTGCGGAGCTTGTCCCAGGCGCCCGAGAGCGTCATCAGGCCGTTGATCATGCCGCCCCAGGAGGGCATCCACAGCATGATCGAGAACACCATGCCAAGGGTCTGCGCCCAGTCGGGCAGAGCGGTGTAGTGGAGGTGGTGCGGACCGGCCCAGATATAGAGGAAGATCAGCGACCAGAAGTGCACGATCGACAGGCGGTAGGAGTAGACCGGACGGTTGGCGCGCTTCGGGATGAAGAAGTACATCATGCCGAGGAAGCCGGCCGTGAGGAAGAAGCCCACCGCGTTATGGCCGTACCACCACTGGGTCAGCGCATCCTGCACGCCCGAGAACAAGGAGTAGCTCTTCGAGCCAAAGAACGACACCGGGATCGACAGGTTGTTGACGATGTGCAGCATGGCGATCGTCACGATGAAGGCGAGGTAGAACCAGTTGGCCACGTAGATGTGGGGTTCCTTGCGCTTCAGCAGGGTGACGAAGAACACCAGGAAGTAGGCAACCCAGACAACCGTGAGCCACAGGTCAACATACCCTTCGGGCTCAGCATATTCGCGGCCTTCGGTGACGCCGAGCAAGTAACCCGTGGCGGCCAGCACGATGAATAGCTGGTAGCCCCAGAACACAAACCAGGCGAGGTTGCCGAGCGCAAGGCGCGTGCGGTTGGTGCGCTGGACCACATAGAAGGACGTTGCGATCAGCGCGTTGCCGCCGAAGGCGAAGATCACGGCGGAGGTGTGCAGCGGGCGGAGCCTGCCGAAGTTGAACCATTCAAGGTCCGGGTTCCAGGCCGGATAGGCCATCTGCAGCGCGATGATCACGCCGACGAGGAAGCCGACGATACCCCAGAAGATGGTGATGATGGCACCCCAGCGGATGACATCATCCATATAGCCCGAGGTGTCGGAGGCCGGCTTGCCGAAACTGCGCGCCTTGAAGATCAAGGCAATAATCGCCGCGGCGGCGAAGATGAACATATGGATGGCGAAGGGGGTATCCTCCGCCTTGGCACCCATCGAGATGGCGAACACGGCAAGCAGAGCCCAGAGGCCCATGACCACCATTGAACCGCCGTCCGAGGGCGATCCCTTCTGTACGATTGTATCAGCCCCCATGGGAGACCCCCTTTCTGAAAATAGTCATTGCCCACGAATGCGTTCGGGGGGTTGCCGGGGCATTGACTTGGATCAATCGCAGCCCTCCCAGTTCGAATAGTTCAGCGAAGATCGGGGCGGGGAGGCGGTTTGGCCGTGCGGGCTTGATTTGCTGGCGCTTCCCGCCGATCATGCGGCCGGCATGATCGGCGAATTCACCATACTGGCGGCGGGTCTTCTTTACCTTGGCGCGCTGTTCGCGGTGGCGACCTACGGCGATCGCATGGCTGAGCGGTGGAACGTGCGGGCCGGGCGGCCGTTGATCTACGCCCTCTCGCTGGGCGTGTACTGCACGTCATGGACCTATTTCGGCAGCGTCGGCATCGCCTCTCGCTCCGGGCTCGACTTCCTTCCCATTTACCTCGGGCCGATCCTGGTGTTCGTGCTCGGATGGAAGCTGTTGCAACTGATTGCCGGCCTGACAAAACGGCACAACATCGCCTCGATCGCCGATTTTCTTTCGGCCCGCTACGGTAAGAGCGAAGCGCTGGGCGCGCTGGTGACCATCATCGCGGTCATCGGCATCGTTCCCTATATCTCAATCCAGCTCAAGGCCGTTTCCGTCGCCCTCCAGGTGCTGATGACTGAACCCGGATGGACGCGCAACATCCTGCCAGCCACGGCCGGCCTTGACGAGTTGTCGATCCTCGTCGTCGTCACCATGGGTATCTTCGCCATCCTGTTCGGCACGCGCCATATCGATACGACAGAGCACCAGGACGGCATGATCCTGGCGATTGCCGTCGAATCGATGGTCAAGCTGCTCGCCTTCCTGGCCGTAGGCGCATTCGTCGTGTTCGGGATGATGGGCGGGGCCGGAGCCTTTCTTGAACGGGCCACGGCAGAGCCAGCCGTTCGGGCCCTGTTTTCGGGCAGTCTCGATGGAGGGCAGTGGCTGACGCTCACCCTTCTGGCTGCCTTTGCGGTCGTCCTTCTGCCGCGGCAGTTCCACGTGGCGGCGGTGGAAAACACCAGTCGCGGCGAGATCCGCCGCGCCGCCTGGCTGTTTCCGGCCTATCTTGTCGCTATCAACCTCTTTGTGATCCCGATCGCAGTTGCGGGCCTGCTGCTGCTGCCGGCGGGCTCCGACGGAGACACCTTCGTCCTGGCGCTTCCGGTTCATGCCGGCAATCCCGGCATCGCGCTCATCGCCTTCCTCGGCGGGCTTTCCGCCTCGACCGCCATGGTGATCGTGGAGTGCATCGCGCTCTCCATCATGGTGTGCAACAATCTGATCGTACCGTTGCTGCTCCGCCGCCAGGTGGAGCGCGCCACCGTTCACCGGGACATGGGCGAGACGCTGATCCTCGTCCGGCGAATTGCCATCATTGTCGTGCTGGCGCTCTCCTACGCCTATTACCAGATGATCGGCACTTCCGCGGCGCTCGCGCAGGTGGGACTTTTGTCCTTCGCCGCCGTGGCGCAGTTCGCCCCGGCCTTTTTTGGTGGGCTGGTGTGGAAGCGGGCCACGGCGCGCGGCGCCATGTGGGGCATCACGGCGGGCTTCATCGTCTGGGTTTATACGCTGTTGCTTCCCTCCTTCGCCGATGCGGGCTGGATTGGCAGCGGGTTTCTGGAGCAGGGGCCGTTCGGCATCGGGGTCCTGCGTGCCCGCATGCTGTTCGCGATGGAATTCAACAGCCTGACGCATGGCGTCATCTGGAGCCTCGTGGCTAACGTGACCGCATATATTGCGGGCTCCCTGACGCGAGCGCCCACCCCTATCGAGCGGGTGCAGGCGTCAAGCTTCGTAACCCGTGACCTGCAGCCTGGCAGCGGAACGGGCTTCAAGCTGTGGCGCACTGCCGTCACAGCAGACCGGCTCGAGGATACGGTTGCGCGCTACATCGGGCCGGACCGGGCGCGGGCGGCGTTTGATGGCTTCCGCGCCCAGCAGGGCCAGATCGGCGTGCGCGGCGGCGAGGCGGACGTGCGCCTCATCCGTTTTGCCGAACATCTTCTGGCCAGCGCCGTCGGCGTTGCCTCCGCCCGGCTCGTCATCGCCCTGATGCTGGAGCGCCACTCAGTTCATGCCCGCGGCGCGATGAAGCTGCTGGATGACGCTTCCGCCGCCATTCAGCACAACCGCGACCTTCTTCAGTCCGCCATCGACAACGTTGATCAGGGTCTTGCCGTATTTGAGCCTGGCATGACACTGATCTGCTGGAACAATACGCTGCAGGAGTTCCTGGGGCTTGGGAATGATCTCAATCGTGTGGGAACGCCGCTGCCGGAAGTGCTGGGGGCATTCCTTGAACGCACGGCGGGCGGTGTTGCGGCGCTCGATGACAGGGTGCGCAGGATTGCCCTCACGCAGGAGGTGTTCCGCGAACGCCGCATTGATACCGGACACGTTTTTGAGTTCCGCTCAAGCCCCATGCCCGATGGCGGCGTGGTTGTCACCGTCATTGACGCAACCGAGAGCGTGCTCGCGGCGGAGGAGTTGCAACGCGTCAACGAATCGCTTGAGCGCCGGGTAAAAGAGCGCACTGCCGAACTCACGCGGCTGAATGAAGAACTGGCGGAGGCCAAATCACAGGCTGATGCGGCGAACCAGTCGAAAACGCGCTTCATCGCGTCGGCGAGCCACGACATCCTGCAGCCGCTCAATGCAGCGCGACTCTTCACGTCAACGCTGGTCGAGCGGATGAAGCGCAGCAAGGATAGCGAACTCGTACGCAATGTCGATTCCTCGCTGGAGGCGGTGGAGGAGATTCTCTCCGCGCTGCTCGATATTTCGCGGCTCGATGCCGGCGCCATGCGAGCGGACGCGGCGCCGTTCCGTATCGAGGAAATTCTCCAGCCGCTGGCGCTGGAGTTCGGGCCGGCCGCGCGCAAGAAGGGGCTGAAGTTCATTTTCATGCCCTGCAGCCTGACGCTCAACTCGGATCGCAAGCTGCTGCGGCGCGTGCTGCAGAACTTCGTTTCCAACGCCATCAAGTACACCCGGGAAGGCCGCGTTCTGATGGGGTGCCGGCGGCGCGGCGATATGCTGCGGATCGAGGTGCATGATACCGGCCCCGGCATTCCTGAATCCAAGTTCGACGTGATCTTCCAGGAGTTCCAGCGCCTGCACGCCGACGGCGATGGCACCTCCGGGCTGGGGCTTGGACTGTCGATCGTGGAACGCATGGCAAAGGTTCTGGAAACGCCGGTGCATGTGCGCTCGACGCCGGGCAAGGGCTCCATCTTCGCAGTGGACGTGCCGATCGCGGAGCCAATCAAGCCTGCGCCTGCCGTGAAACAGCGCAAGGTGCAGCCGCCCGCCCTTGCGGCGGCCGTGCGCGTCCTGGTGATCGACAACGAGCAGCCCATCCTCGAAGGGATGGAACTTCTGCTGTCGGGCTGGGGCAACATCGTCCACACCGCCGCCGGACTGGAGGAGGCGCTGGCGAAACTCAACGAAGCCGGTGGCAAGATCGACATGATCCTCGCCGACTACCACCTCAACAACGAGGACGGGATTTCGGTGATCCGCACTTTGCGAACCAGAGCCCGGCGGCACATCCCCGCGCTTCTGATCACCGCAGACCGCACGCCGGCCGTCGCCGACCTCGCTCTTGCGCATGACGTCCACGTGCTGCGCAAACCCGTAAAACCCGCCGCCCTCCGGGCCGCCATGTCACACGTGGCAATCCGGGCTGAGGCGTGATCGCTGGGGGGTTCATTTGGTTATTGTTCTTGATGCAAGTGTCCGGTAGAAGATCGTTGAAAATTTTTATGAACAAAGGTTTTCATGTCGAGGAAAGTCCTCAGCATCCTCGGGCACCCAAGGTCCGCTTCGCTCTGCGGGTCTCTATCGGATGCTTACCTTGCTGGAGCTGCCGCTGCGGGGGCTGACATCCGGTCGATTCGTATTGGCGACCTTCAATTCAACTATGGAACACCGGTTGATTTTGATCACATAAGCCTGGAACCTGATCTTGAACGGGTGCAGGAAAACCTCCGCTGGGCCGATCACATTGCCCTGGTCTACCCGAACTGGTGGGGTGCGTCGCCGGGCCAACTCCGCGTTCTCCTTGAACGCGTGCTGATGCCAGGATTTGCTTTCAAGTATCACGCCAAGGGATTGGGATGGGACCGCCTGCTCATGGGCCGCACCGCTGAACTGCTGGTGACGATGGATACGCCTCCCGTCTTTTACAGATGGGTTTATGGCGCGGCAGGCGATAGGATCATGGCACAGCGAACCCTGGGTTTTTGCGGCATCAGGTCCACACGCGCCACACATTTTGGTCCCGTCCGGAAATCTTCGCCTGAAATTCGTAGAGAGTGGCTCGCAAAGGCCCAGTATCTTGGGCAGATTGCTGCTGGTTGAAGACCTGCTCAACCGCGTTCCTTCTCTAGTGGCAGGGGGCAGTCATCAAAGTTATGTGGAACCTGGCGGCACACTACGAGCTGGCGTGCGAATCGAGCAGACCATAGCTCGCTTTTCAGTGGGTGTGACGCAAGGAAAGCTAGGAAAATCGCCATAATTAACCGATGAAGGAACAATCAGGACAACCACCTCTGCTTTATTGATCAGGCCTCTCCGGAGAGTTCACATGATGTTGCTTCGTTCCATCTTGATAGCCGCCGCGGTTCAACTGGCTTTATCTGCCGGGGCCATGGCAGACACTTGTGCATCAACGTCAACGCGCGCGGACTACACACCAGGCACCGTCTCGCCCATGTTGTTTGGAACGCATTTGCTCTTCAACCAGGCGACGGACAGCATGCGCCGCCAGCCAGCTTTCATGGAGTCGCTGTTGTCTGTTCCCGTGCATTCGACCCGGTTTCCGGGCGGCACAATCGGGGATAACTACCTTTGGAGCAAGAAACAAACGGCGCGCCAGGACTGGTTTCCCTTCAACCATGCTGCCAGCCCAGAAGATCTAGATTTTGATGAGTTCATGAGCGTCACGACATGCCTGGGAGCGCAGCCCTCCATCGTACTCAATCTTCGCCACTGGTTGGCTGTTGGTCAGTTGCAGGATGGAATCGCGGAGGCTGAGAGCTGGGTGCGTTACGCCAACAAGGAGAAAGGCTATGGCATCCGGTACTGGGAACTCGGTAACGAGGTGTATGGAAAGAAGCCTCAATCGCAGGCTCCCATGACCTCCCGGCAATATGGCCAGTACTATGCGGAATTCCGGCAGCGGCTCAAGAATGTCGACTCCAGCATTGAGCTCGGGCTCGTTTTGCCGGCTAAGACTGATCTGGTTGCAACCGGAGATAAGGAAGGCTGGTGGAATGGCGCGCTTGCAGGCGCAGGAGGTGACATCGACTACGTCGTGATTCATCGCTATGTCGTTCCCCAGCCTCGCGGGCTTGAGCGGAAGGGGTCAACATACGACGACATGCTTGGCAGCGCACGGGCCAAGCTGAAGTCCGTGTTAGGCCGGGAAATCCCGATTCATCTCACCGAATGGAACATTGGTAGCAGAAGCGCTTCGCGGGAAGGTCCTTTGAATCATGGTTCAATTGGACATGCCTTGTTCGTCGCGGATGCCCTTGCAGATCAGGCCGACCATGGCGTCCGCTTTGCAACCTTCTGGCCGTTGATCGGGCCGAAGGACCAAGGATTTCTGAACAAGCCTGACGTGACCTTGAATGTACCGGGCAGGATCATGCAATTGCTCGCGCCAATTGCCGGGTGGAAAGTGACGGGTAAGCAAAAAACCGCTAAGGGTGTCCAATCAAGCCTGTATGCGGCCCCCAACGGTCAGAAGGCGGCTGTGCTGATCAACTGGCGTGCGAAACCTGCGCAGTATGACTGGCGAAAAGAGGTTGGAAATTGCAGTGTCGCCGGGCATGTCCTCACGCCGTCGCAGGAGGCAAAATCCAGCGAGACTTTGCAGTCATCCATTACAGAGACGGGCCTCGTTCAAAACAGCGGCGCCATTGATCTGCCAGCTTATTCACTGGTGGTTGTCGTGTCAAAGCCGGGTGAAACGTGCGGTAACTGACAGGCCGTGATCAGACAGCGTTAATCGTGCACCATTCCGACGATATGCCGTGACGGTGCTGGGCGGTTGGCGCCGTTGCAGTTCATCAGGTAGATGATTAGTTCTTCGGTTTGTAAAAGTCAGACACCATTTCTGCTGCGGCGTTAAGGGTCTTGCCGCCACATTTGAAGTTATTGAAGCTTGTGAGAACGCCATTGGTCTGAACATTTGGAAGATCAAATGCCCAGAGTGTCATTCCCATCTGCTTGCCCTTGAGATAGTTAAGCAGCTGCTGGGTCCTGACCGGCAATTCGGGAAAGCATTGGCTGGGCCGGTTGGAGGCCGCATTGAATTCAGTTACCATGACTGGATGGGTTGTCGCGAAGGAGCCCCAGTTGTTCTGCCACTGGGCTAGCGTCCGGTTGTATTTCTCAAAATAAGGATGGACGGCATAGCCAGTTTTGTTGAGTGGGTCGACAATGTCAGGGACCGAAGTCAGTAAATGAGCCGACCGAAGGCCATCCAGCAACAGAACGTTGCCGGCAGACTGCCGAATCGTATTGACGAGGTCCTGCATGGCCTGCTGCCAGCGTTTCCAGTTTTGCGCCGTGTCATTCTTCGGACTAGGTTCGTTGAACACTTCGAACATGACGTTCGTCATGCTGGCGTAAGTCGGCGCAATTGCCTTCCACGCGCGCTTTGTGCGTGCTGATGGCAAGCCCGCAGCGCCTGGGCCGCCTGCCGGGCCATGCCATTGCATGGAGATGATGACGACAAAACCCATGTCTGACGCCAAGGTAACGGCGTCCAGAACCTCATCCTTGTAATTCGCGTCATAGTTTGGCGAACGTGGATCCAGGCTTGCCTCGCTGACCTGAAAGCGTATCGTATCCGCGCCAAATGAACGGATTTGCCTCAGCAGTGTGGCATCATACATGTCATGGGCTTTTACGTAATCACCCTTCAGTAGGGGGCGGGGCGCAACTCTGCCGACAATGGTAACGCCTTTGGCCGCCCAAGTTACGCCATTGCGCGTGAAATGATTACCGGAAATGCCAATTATATCGTCTGCGGCAAAAGCGGGGTTCAGCATCAACAAAAAGAGAACCATGGAAAAGAAGTGTTTCACGTATTGTCCTTGCGGCTTGCGGCTTTATCGATTGGGCGATGAAGGAGATAGTCAAATTCGGTCGATGAAGCTGGAACCAAACTCGGTCCTCAGGAAGTCATATTCGGGTTCACACACCGTCTTTATCAATTTAATTGCATCATTACTGAGCGCGAGCTGTCCAGACTTGGAATTACTCTTCTTGCCCATCTTGTTGTATTGCGCCTTTGGCAGTTGGTATTTTATCTCAATTGCTCGTCGAACGTCCTTGGGCTGAGGTTGAATATCCTTGAACGGAATAAGGTGG
>JBEIDW010000118.1:0-8647 GCA_040383265.1 Hyphomicrobiales bacterium | reverse complement strand
GCTTCAACCTGGCGGAGGGCTTCCCGCTGGTGACCACCAAGAAGCTGCACCTGCGCTCGATCATCCACGAGCTCCTGTGGTTCCTGAAGGGCGACGCCGACATCGCCTACCTGCGCGACAACAAGGTCACGATCTGGGACGAGTGGGCCGATGCCAATGGCGATCTTGGGCCCGTCTATGGCGCCCAGTGGCGCTCCTGGCCGGCGCGGGACGGATCCACCATTGATCAACTTGCCGATGTCATCGCCCGCATTCGCAAGAGCCCTGATTCCCGCAGGCTGATCGTCACCGCCTGGAACCCGGCGGATGTTGACAGGATGGCGCTGCCACCCTGCCACTGCCTGTTCCAGTTCTATGTGGCGGATGGCAAGCTTTCCTGCCAGCTCTACCAGCGCTCGGCCGATATCTTCCTCGGTGTTCCGTTCAACATCGCGTCCTATGCGATCCTCACCCACATGATCGCGCATGTGACAGGCCTCAAGCCAGGCGAGTTTATCCATACGCTGGGCGACGCGCATCTCTACCTCAACCATCTGGCACAGGCGGATGAGCAGCTGACGCGTGACCCTTTCCCTCTGCCGCGCCTTGTCATCAAGCGTGAGGTAAAGGAGATCGCCGACTTCCGCTTTGAGGATTTCGAGATTGAGGGATATCGCTGCCACCCGCATATCCCTGCACCCGTTGCCGTATGAGTCTGCTGGGCGAGGATTTATCGGGCGGACTGTGGCGCCGGATGTACCGGCCGGTGAACCCGCAGGGCCTGTGGTATGCGATCGCTGCGGCGGTGGGACTGCTGCTGCTGCACCAGGGTTTGCAGGCGGCGCTGTCCTATGGCGTTCTCCAGGTTCTTGTCGGTTCGGAAACGCCAACCCCGCGCGACGCCGTGAAGGCGAGCCTTGTCGTGATTTTTCCGGCCTCGCTCATCGTTGTGGCTGCCGCGTGGTGGCTGGCTGAACGTGGTGGCTACAATCCGGTTGAGGTGCTGAACCTCCGGTGGCCGCGCATCACCCTGCTTGGCTGGATCGTGCTGATGCTCGGCTTCATGATGGCGATGTATCTTTCGATCCTCGCTGTTGTGCTCGTGCTTGGCATCGACCTTGCGCAATATACGCCGGGACCCAATGGCGAATCCCCCAAGACAGGATCTGCCGGGCTGGTGAAAGAGGCGATGTTCGACATCGCCCGAAATCCGACGATGTTCTTCCTGGTGTTTCCTTCGGTTGCCATCGGCGCGCCGCTGGCGGAAGAGTTGATTTTCCGCGGCCAGCTGTTCTCCGCGCTCTCCAGAACCAAGCTCGGTGTTTTGGGGGCCACGCTTCTTACCGCCGTTATCTGGTCGTTGCTGCATGTGACGGAGCCATGGCTATCTATCGCACTGATCTCCATGATGGGCTTGGCCTTCGGCTGGATGATGTATCGGTTCGGCAGCTTGTGGGTACCGATCATCCTCCATGGCATGTGGAACGGATTTTATGCGCTGCTGATTTTCTCGCAGGCAGGAGGGCAGGCATGACGCTGGAGATCCGCGCGGCGCGGCCGGGCGAGGAAGGTCTCGTGCTGGGCTTCATCCGCAAGCTGGCGGATTATGAAAAGCTGCTGCACGAGGTGGAGGCCACCGAGGCCGACATGCAGACCGCGCTGTTCGGCCCATCTCCGCGTTGCTGCTGCGATATTGCCCTGTGGAATGGCCATCCGGCCGGTTTCGCGCTGTGGTTCTATAATTTCTCGACCTTCGCCGGAAAGGAGGGGATCTACCTTGAGGACCTGTTCGTGGAGACCGAGTATCGCGGCAAGGGCATTGGCAAGGCGCTGCTCCGGCATCTTGCACGGCGCTGCGTGGCAGAAGGCTTGCCGCGCCTGCAATGGTGGGTGCTGGACTGGAACGAACCGTCGATCGCCGTCTATACGTCGCTGGGGGCGAAGCCAATGGATGAGTGGACGGTGTATCGGGTCTCCGGCCCGGAACTCAAGGAACTGGCACGGTGAGTATTTCGATCCGTGACGCCAGTGCGGGGGATGGCGCAATTCTGCATGCCATGGTGCGCGAACTGGCCCATAACCATGGCCATGAGACCGATTTTACGGCTTTGCCGGAAGATTATGAGCGGTTTCTCTCGGATGCCCACGCCATCAATGGCGCACTGATTGGGTTCTGGAAGGACGAGCCCGCAGGTTGTGCCATCTGGCAGCGGAGCTATTCGACGTTCCGTGGCCGGGAGACGCTCTACCTCGAAGATCTTTCGGTTCTGCCTCAGTTCCGGGGCCGGGGGGTTGGCACGGCGTTGCTGAAGGCCGTCGCCCGCTTCGCGGTGTCACGGGGCCTTCCGTCCGTCACGTGGTTGATGATGGCATGGAACGAGAACGCCCGCCGCGTCTATACCGCTGCCGGGGCGGAAATCGAGGATGGCAATTGCCTGTGCCGGCTCTCCGGCGCGGCGCTTGAAAGGATTGCATCATGATTTCATTCGTGGTCGCGGTGGCGCAAAATGGCGTGATCGGGCGGGAGGGCGGATTGCCCTGGCACATCTCTTCCGATCTGAAACGGTTCAAGGAAATCACCATGGGAAAGCCCGTTGTGATGGGCCGCAAGACCTGGGAGAGCCTGCCGCGAAAGCCCCTGCCGGGGCGGCGGAATATCGTCATCACCCAGCAGAAGGGCTATGTGGCGGAGGGGGCGGACATTGCCGACAGCCCTGCGGCCGCGCTTCTGATGGTGCCAGATGCAGCCGAGGTGGCGGTTATCGGTGGCGGAGAAATCTACCGTCAGTTCTGGCCGCTGGTGGACAGGCTTTACCTGACCGAAGTCGATCTTGCGGTTGAAGGTGATACCTATTTCCCGTCTGTTGATCCGGCGGAATGGCGGGAGGTTTCACGCGAAATTCACCCCAAAGGCGAGAAGCACAGCGCCGCCTTCATCCTGCGAATTCTGGACCGCCAGCGAAAATGACAAAATTGTAAGCCGCTCCGGCGGCATGGACATTCCCGTGCGGCCTACCTATATCCACGTGAAATTGCGTATCACCACACCAATCAACAAGGGTGAATGAATGCCGTGGAATTCTGAAGGCGGTGGCGGAAATCAGGGGCCCTGGGGGCAGGGCCCATGGGGACAGGGCGGTGGTCCGCGCCGGCCCAGTCCGGGTGGCCGGGGTCCCAATCCTCCTGATCTTGATGAGTTGATCCGCAAGAGCCAGGATAAGCTGAAGCAGGTGATGCCGCAGGGTTCCCGGTTCGGCTGGCTCATCCCGATCGTGCTGGTTGCACTTTTCGTGGTGTACAATTCAGTTTACCAGGTTCAGCCGGACGAGCGCGGCGTGGTGCTGCGCTTTGGCACATTCAACCGCATCGCCGAGCCAGGTCTTCACTTCGCGCTGTGGCCGATGGAGACGATGGACAAGCCGCGTGTTGGCGCTGTCCGTCAGATCAACATCGGAAACGACGGTTCGGAGGGTCAGATGCTGACCTCTGACAAGAACATCATCAGCGTTCCGTTTTCGGTGTTCTGGCGCATCAGCGATCCGCGGGAGTTCCTCTTTGACGTTGCTGACCAGGAGCGGGTGATCCGCGCCGTGTCACAGAGCGCCATGCGCGAGGTGGTGGGCCAGACGCGTGCCCAGGCCATTCTGACCACGGGCAAGAACACGGTGGAAGCGCAGGTGATGGAAATCACCCAGAAGCTTCTCGAGGACTACAAGGCGGGTGTCATGATCACCTCCGTCAACCTCGGCGACGTGCAGCCGCCGCGCGAAGTGGCCGACGCCTTCGCCGAAGTGGTCCGCGCCGGGCAGAACCAGCAGCAGCTGATCAACGAGGCCGAACAGTACCGCAACCAGCAGCTCCGCCTGGCAGACGGTGAGGCCGCGAAATTGATCGAAGATGCCAGTGCCTACAAGGCCAGCACGGTTGCGCAGGCTGAAGGTGAAGCGGCGCGCTTCCTCTCGGTGTATGACCAGTACAAGAATGCCAAGGACGTGACGCGCGAGCGGCTCTTCCTTGAAACCATGGAACAGGTGCTGGGCCAGACCAACAAGGTGATCGTTGAGCAGGGCGCGGGCGGGCAGGGTGTTGTTCCCTACCTGCCGTTGCCGGAGCTGCAGCGCCGCCAGACCAACCAGTCGAACCAATAGCGGGAACACGTCACATGAACAGCATGACCAAGACCGTTCTGGGTGTGATTGCCGCCGCTGCCGCGGTGCTTTTCTACATGTCGTATTTCGTGGTGGATGAAAAGCACAACGCACTCGTGCTGCGCTTCGGCGACATCAACCGCGTCGTCGAGAAGCCTGGCCTGTATTTCAAGCTGCCCTTCGCCGATACGGTGACGCTGGTGGATGACCGCATCCTGATTTGGGAGAACAACGACCGCCCGGTGCAGGACGTGGCATCGCAGGTCTATATCGTCGATGCCATCACGCTGGCCCGCATCAAGGATCCGCGCCTGTTCCGCGAAACGCTGGGCGCTGACCTGCTGCAGGCCGAGACCCGCGTGGCGGCCCGCCTCGATGCGGCGCTTCGCCAGACCTATGGCCGCCGCTCCTTCGATGCGGCTCTTACCTCCGACCGTGCCGTGATGATGCGCGAAATCCGCGATCAATTGCGCGAGGAGGCCGACACGCTCGGCATCGAGATCGTGGACGTGCGTGTGCGCCGTACCGATCTTTCGGAGAACGTTCTGGAGCAGACCTACCGGCGCATGGAATCAGAGCGCAAAGCCTTGGCGCAGGACATCCGCTCACAGGGTGAGGCGACCAAGACCCGCATGAAGGCCGAAACCGACCGTACCACGACGGAAAAGCTGGCTTTGGCCCGGAAAGAGGCGGAGATCATCCGCGGTCAGGGTGATGCCGAGCGTAACCGCGTGTTCGCCGAAGCCTTCCAGCAGGACCCCGAATTCTTCAGCTTCTACCGTTCCATGCAGGCTTACGCGAAAAGCCTCGGCACGCAGGGAACAACCATGGTGCTGAACCCGGATTCGGAGTTCTTCAAATACTTCGGCGGGTCTAAGCCGGGGGCACCCGTGCCGGCGGCAGTCGTTCCCCCCGCACAATGATTCCTGAACTATTGATGGCCCTCGGTCTCGTTTTCGTGATCGAGGGCCTTCTTTATGCCTTGGTTCCGGCAAGGCTCCGGGCCATGATGGCGGCCATGCAAAATCTAACCGATGACCAGTTACGTATAGGTGGCATGATTGCCATGGGGATCGGTGTGGTGGTTGTCTGGCTGGTGCGTGGCGCGTTCTATTGAATATCCCACCGGGAGGGGTGAAAATGACCAACAAGATGAACGGTGTACAGGCCGTTGCGCTGGCCGCTGCACTTAGCGTGCTGGCCTCAGGGCCTGCCATTGCCCAATCCACTGCGGCGGGCGGGACGCAACCCGCGGGCGGGGTCCTGATTCAGGAATTGCCCTCCGTTGCCGACCTGGCAGACCGTCTGCTTCCGGCGGTGGTCGAGATCACCATTGAGGCAGGTGGTGGCGCGTCGTCTGATGGTGCGCCCGGACTGGAGCAGAACCAGCCTTCGCCCAATGACGGCCCCAGCGATGAGGCGAACCCCTTCAAGGACTTCTTCGACGAGTTCCTGAAGCGTCAGCCCGGTGGCGACGGCCAGGGTCCGCAGCAGCAACAGAAGATGACGTCGATGGGCTCGGGCTTCGTGATTGATCCCTCCGGCATCATCGTGACCAACAATCACGTGGTGGAAGGGGCGGAAGTGATCGAGGTGCGTTTTCAGGATGACACAATCCTGAAGGCTGAACTCGTGGGCCGCGATCCGAAAACTGACGTTGCCGTGATCCGTGTGAAGCCTGAGAAGCCTCTGCCGATTGTCTCCTTCGGTGACAGTGATACGCTGCGCGTGGGCGAATGGGTGCTGGCCATCGGTAATCCCTTCGGGCTCGGCGGATCGGTATCGCTGGGCATCGTGTCGGCCCGCAACCGTGATATCAATGCGGGGCCTTATGATGACTTCATCCAGACGGATGCGGCCATCAACAAGGGCAATTCCGGCGGGCCGCTGTTCAACCTCAAGGGAGAGGTGATGGGCATCAATACCGCGATCTTCTCGCCGTCCGGCGGGTCGGTCGGTATCGGCTTCTCGGTGCCCTCCAACACGGTGAAGAACGTCATCAGCCAACTC
The DNA here is from genome assembly GCA_040383265.1 of Hyphomicrobiales bacterium. Classification (GTDB taxonomy): domain Bacteria; phylum Pseudomonadota; class Alphaproteobacteria; order Rhizobiales; family Aestuariivirgaceae; genus Aestuariivirga. The sequence goes on along the minus strand of JBEIDW010000118.1, from coordinate 2,510 downwards.
ATCCAGTATGGCGAAACACGGCGCGGCTGGCTTGGCGTCAAGATCCAGTCGGTGACAGACGATATCGCGGAGTCGCTGAACCTCGACAGCCCGCGCGGCGCACTGGTGGCCGATGTAACGCCGACGGGCCCTGCCGAAGCAGCCGGAATTCAGCCGGGGGATGTGATCATCGAATTCAATGGCCGCGCCATCACGTCCATGCGCGACCTGCCGAAGATCGTGGCGGAGACGCCCATCGGCGGCAAGGTGCCGGTGAAGGTTCTGCGCAAGGGCGAGGAATTGTCGCTGACCGCGGAGGTGGGCCGCCTGGAGGATGGCGAGAAGCTTGCTGACTCGGCCAAGGGTGCTGAGAAGAACAAGGCGGCGCCCGCCGTGGTGACACTGCTTGGCATGACGGTGTCCTCCATGACGGATGAGCTGCGCACACAGTACGGGATCGACAAGGACCTGAAGGGCGCTGTCATTACAGAAGTGGCGAAGGAAGGCCCTGCGGCTGACAAGCGCTTGGAGCCGGGTGATGTGGTCACCGAGGCCGGCGAGCAGGAGGTTCAGGGTGCCGCCGATATCTCGGCCCGCGTGGAAGACGCTCGGAAGGCCAAGAAGACATCGCTGCTTCTGCTTGTTGCAAAGGGCGGAAAACAGGGCGAGATGCGCTTCATCGCACTGAAGCTGAAGGAGTAGCGGGCGGGACGTGATCCTTCCCGGCCTTCGCCCGAGTGATGCTGGCTTTTGCGAGTGACTAGCCTGTCAATTCTGAAAGAGCGCGCGGCAAATCGGGAAGCGGCGGGCTGAGAATGTGCCGCGTTGATTTTGCAGGCAACAGCTTTCCGCTTTCCGCTGCAGCACATACATCCTCGCGGGTGAAGCGCTGGTCCGTCCATGAGGCGAGCGTCAGGCGGGCGTCTTCGTAGTCGATCACCACGGCATTGATGAAGGCGAGGCCCAGAGCCCTTGCCGCATGGTAACGGTGGTGCCCGTCCAGAATGGCGAGTGTTTTGCGCTCGACAAGAACGGGGCGGCGCTGAACGCCGTCCCGCCGCATGTCATCGCTGAGCGCGCGGACATGCGCGGCGTCGACCATCTCGGTCGGCTTCAGCCGCGCAATCTCCACCCGCTGGCAGGTGTATCCGCTCACTCGGCCGCGATCTTCGGCAGTTCGGCGAGGGAATTGTCCAAAGCCGCCTGGTCATACATGCGGTCTTCGAGCTTGCCGGACTGGTAATCCATATAGGCCTGCATGTCGAAGTGGCCATGGCCGCAGAGGCCAAAGAGGATGACGGGCGAGGTGCCGTCTTCCTTGGCCTTGATGGCGGCGTTGATGGCGCCGCGCACGGCGTGGTTGGCTTCCGGTGCAGGCAGGATGCCTTCAGTGCGGGCGAACAGCACGCCTGCCTCGAAGCAGGCGTTCTGCGTATAGGCCTCCGCCTCGATCAGCCCCAGTTCCTTCAGGTGAGACACCATCGGCGCCATGCCGTGATAGCGCAGGCCACCCGCGTGGAAGCCGGGCGGCATGAATGTGGAGCCGAGCGTGTGCATCTTGACCAGCGGCGTCATGTGAGAGGTGTCGCCGAAGTCATAGGCATATTTGCCGCGGGTGAGGGACGGGCAGGCGGCAGGTTCCGCCGCGATGACCTTCACCTTCTTGCCGCCGCGCAGTTGCTGGCCGATGAAGGGGAAGGTGAGGCCCGCGAAGTTGGAGCCGCCGCCAGTGCAGCCCACGATAATGTCCGGCTGCGCGCCGGCTTCCTCCATTTGCTCGATGGCTTCGATGCCGATCACCGTCTGGTGCAGCAGCACATGGTTCAGCACGCTGCCCAGTGCATATTTCGTATCCGGGTTCATGGCAGCCACTTCGACGGCTTCCGAAATGGCTATTCCCAAGCTGCCGTTCGAGTCCGGATTGGCGGCGAGGATCTGGCGGCCGGCATTGGTTTCGAGCGAGGGGCTGGCCACGCACTTGCCGCCATAAACCTCCATCAGCGCCCGGCGATAGGGCTTCTGATTGTAGGAGATCTTCACCATGTAGACCTTGACGTCGATGTCGAAGAGAGCACCGGCGAAGGAGAGGGAAGAGCCCCACTGGCCCGCACCCGTTTCGGTGACGAGTTTCCGCACGCCGGCTTCCTTGTTGTAAAAGGCCTGTGGCACGGCTGTGTTGGGCTTGTGGGAACCTGCGGGGCTCACGCCCTCATACTTGTAGTAAATCTTTGCCGTGGTTCCGAGGGCCTTTTCCAGGCCATAGGCGCGGAACAGCGGTGTGGGCCGCCACATGCGGTAGATGTCGCGCACCGGCTCGGGGATGTCGATCTCACGTTCAGCACTCACCTCCTGCATGATGAGTTCCATGGGGAAGAGAGGGGCGAGGTCATCCGGCCCGACGGGCTGCATCGTGCCGGGGTGAAGTGGCGGAGGCGGCATGGCCGGAAGGTCGGCCGCGATGTTGTACCAGCTCTTCGGAAGGCGGTTTTCGCCCAATACGAATTTGCGGTTTACGGACTCCGTCTTGTGCG
>JBEIDW010000117.1:0-8744 GCA_040383265.1 Hyphomicrobiales bacterium | reverse complement strand
GCATCATGGTCTATCAGGAACAGGTGATGCAGATCGCCCAGGTGCTGTCGGGCTATTCACTGGGTGAGGCTGACTTGCTGCGCCGCGCCATGGGCAAGAAGATCAAGGCCGAGATGGACGCGCAGAAGGAGCGTTTCGTCTCCGGCGCCGTCAAGCAGAACGTGGACGCCACGCAGGCCGACACCATCTTCGAACTGGTGCAGAAATTTGTCGGCTATGGTTTCAACAAGTCCCACGCTGCGGCCTATGCGGTGGTCTCTTATCAAACCGCCTATCTGAAAGCGAACTATCCGGTCGAGTTCCTTGCCGCTTCGATGACTCTCGACATGGGCAATACTGACAAGCTCATGCTGTTCAAGCGCGAGGCGCAGCGGGTGGGGGTGAAGGTCATCCCTCCATCGGTCAATGCCAGCGGTGTCGACTTCGCCGTCGTTGACGGTGCGGTGCTTTATTCACTGGCGGCCCTCAAAAACGTTGGCGCGGGTGCCATCGAGCATCTGGTGCGGGTGCGGGAGGAGGGTGGGCCTTTCCGTTCTCTGGGTGACTTCGCCAAGCGCATCGATGCGCGACTCATCAACAAGCGGGCGATGGAAAGCCTTGTGAAGGCAGGTGCGTTTGATTGTTTGAACACCAACCGGGCTCAGGTGTTTGATGCGATTGAATCGATTCTCGCCATGGCCAACCGCGCCGCGAGTGCCGCTCAGGCAGGCCAGAATGATCTGTTCGGCGGAATGTCCAGTTCCTCGGATGATCTTGTCCTTCCGCGCCGCGACGCGTGGTTGCCGATGGACCGGCTGGCGCAGGAGTTTAAAGCCGTAGGTTTCTATCTCTCGGGACACCCGCTCGATGATTACATGAAGCCCCTGCAGAAGCTCTCGGTTGATACCTGGACCGCTTTCCATGAAAAGGCGCTGACCAAAGGCGCGCGGGCTGCAAAACTGGCGGGGACAATAACCCACCGCCAGGAACGGCGCTCCAAATCTGGCAACAAATTTGCCTTCGTGGGCTTCTCAGACCCCACGGGCCAGTTTGAAACCATCTGCTTCTCGGACACGCTGGCGGCTTGCCGAGATCTTCTCGAGCCCGGCAACGCTGTAATCGCGCGGGTGGAAGCGGATGTCGAGGGCGAGGAAGTGAAGCTCCGCCTTCAGGGTGTCGAGATGCTGGACAAGGCCGCCGCCCAGCTGGTGACGGGGCTTGAGATCTTCGTACGCGATTCAAAGCCTCTGGAGTCGATCGCGGCCCGTCTGACCAATGGCGGCCGCGCCCCGGTCCGGTTGATCGTGATGCTGGACCATGGCCGCGAGGTACACGTCTCGCTCGGCAACAAGTTCACCGTCACGCCACAGGTCAAAGGGGCCATCAAGGCGATCGCAGGCGTGGTGGACGTTCAGGATTTCTGAGGCGGATATTCACGCAAGGTCTTGACCCTCGTATTCTTTGATGTCTCATCATGCCCGGGGTCAAAGCCCAGGCATGATGAGGTGAGGGGTACTACTCTGCCGCCTGCTTCTTGGCGCGCTTCAACACGTCCTTCAGGAAGTGACCGGTATAGCTCCGCTTCTCGCGCACCACCTCCTCGGGCGTGCCGGCCACCACGATCTCGCCGCCGCCATCGCCGCCTTCGGGCCCGAGGTCTATGATCCAGTCCGCTGTCTTGATGACTTCGAGATTGTGCTCGATGACGACCACGCTGTTGCCCTGATCAACAAGTTCATGGAGTACTTCGAGCAGCTTCTTCACGTCATGGAAATGAAGCCCCGTCGTCGGCTCATCGAGCAGGTAGAGCGTGCGGCCAGTGGCGCGCCGCGAGAGCTCCTTGGCAAGTTTCACACGTTGTGCCTCGCCTCCTGACAGCGTCGTCGCCTGCTGGCCCACTTTGATGTAGCCAAGGCCAACGCGCTCCAGCGTCTCCATCTTGTCCCGGACACTCGGCACGGCACGGAAGAACTCGGCAGCTTCCGTGACTGTCATGTCCAAAACGTCCGCGATGGATTTATCCTTGAACTTGATTTCAAGCGTCTCGCGATTGTAGCGGTGGCCGTGGCATGCATCGCAGGTCACGTAGACATCCGGCAGGAAGTGCATCTCGATCTTGATGACACCGTCGCCCTGACAGGTTTCGCAGCGTCCGCCCTTCACGTTGAAGGAGAAACGCCCTGGCTCGTAACCGCGGGCCTTTGCTTCGGGTAAACCGGCGAACCAATCCCGGATCGGGGTGAAGGCCCCAGTATAGGTCGCCGGATTGGAGCGGGGCGTGCGGCCGATGGGGCTCTGGTCGATGTCGATGATCTTGTCGAGAAGCTCCAGGCCTTCGATGCGGTCATGGACTGCGGGCGCCTCGCGCGTCCCCATGAGCTTCCGCGCGGCGGCGCGATAGACTGTGTCAATCAGCAACGTGGATTTTCCGCCACCCGAGACGCCTGTGACACAGGTGAACACACCCAGCGGAATTTCCGCCGAAACATTTTTCAGGTTATTGGCCCGAGCACCCTTCACGCGGATGGAGCGTCCCTTGTCCCACTTGCGGCGGCGGGCGGGAACCGGGACGGCCTGCGCGCCGGTGAGGTACTGGCCGGTCAATGATTTTGGGTTCGCCATGATCTGGTCAGGCGTGCCCTGCGCCACCACCTCGCCGCCATGGACGCCAGCACCGGGGCCAATGTCCACCACATAGTCCGCAAGGCGGATGGCATCCTCGTCATGCTCAACCACGATCACCGTGTTGCCAAGATCACGCAAATGGACGAGCGTATCGAGCAACCGCGCATTGTCGCGCTGGTGCAGGCCGATGGATGGCTCATCCAAAACATAGAGTACGCCGGTGAGGCCGGAGCCGATCTGGGAGGCAAGGCGGATACGCTGGCTCTCACCACCCGAAAGTGTGCCGGAGGTGCGCGAGAGGTTGAGATAATCCAGCCCCACATCGACGAGAAACTTAAGCCGGTCGCGGATTTCCTTGAGGATGCGGGCGGCGATTTCCTGGTCCTTGGCTTTCAGCTTGGCAGGCAAGCTGTCGAACCAGTGGTTCGCCTCGCGGATCGCCATGGCCGAGATTTCGCCGATATGCTTGCGGTCAATCTTTACCGCCAGCGCCTGAGGCTTCAAGCGGTAGCCATTGCACTCGCTGCAAGGGTGATCCGACTGATACTTGGAAAGTTCCTCCCGCATCCACTCGGAATCCGTTTCGCGCCAGCGCCGCTCGATATTGCCGATGACGCCTTCGAACGGTTTCTTGGTCTTGTAGGACCGGATTCCATCATCATAGGTGATGGTGACCTCTTCCTCACCCGTGCCAAACAGCACAGCATCGCGAACCTTCTTGGGAAGTTCCTTCCACGGCGCGTTCATCGAAACCTTGTAGTGCTTGGCAATCGCCTCAAGTGTCTGGTTGTAATAAGGAGAGGTATTGCCAGTGCGTGCCCAGGGCACGATTGCGCCGTCCTTCATGGAGAGCGAGCTATCCGGCACCACAAGCTCTGGCTCGAAGTGAAGCTCGGTCCCAAGCCCATCGCATTTGGGACAGGCGCCGAACGGGTTGTTGAAGGAGAACAGCCGCGGCTCGATTTCATCGATGGTGAAGCCGGAGACGGGGCAGGCAAACCGTTCGGAGAACAGCAGCCGCTCATGCGTCTCGTTCTTCGATTTGTTGGCGCCTTCCTCGGAGGTGGCAGAGGCAGGCAGCGGCTTGTCGGCGTATTCAGCAACGGCAAGGCCATCCGCCAGTTTGAGGGCAGTTTCGAAACTATCGGCAAGGCGTGTGGCGATGTCGGGCCGCACGACGATGCGGTCCACCACCACGTCGATGTCGTGCTTGAACTTCTTGTCGAGTGCAGGAACACTGTCGATCTCATGGAACTGACCATCGACCTTCACACGGGTGAAGCCCTTCTTCTGAAGATCGGCGAGTTCCTTGCGGTATTCGCCCTTGCGGCCGCGCACGATGGGCGCGAGGAGGTACAGCCGCGTGCCTTCTTCCAGTGCCATCACCCGGTCCACCATCTGCGTCACCGTCTGGCTTTCGATGGGAAGGCCGGTGGCTGGCGAATACGCAACGCCGATGCGGGCGAAGAGCAGCCGCATATAATCATAAATTTCGGTGACGGTTCCGACCGTGGAACGCGGGTTTCGGCTCGTCGTTTTCTGCTCGATGGAGATGGCGGGGGAAAGGCCGTCGATCTGGTCGACATCGGGCTTCTGCATCATTTCGAGGAATTGCCGGGCATAGGCCGAGAGCGACTCGACGTAGCGGCGCTGGCCCTCGGCATAGATCGTGTCGAAGGCCAACGACGATTTGCCGGAGCCCGAAAGCCCGGTGAAGACGATCAGCTTGTCCCGCGGCAGTTCGAGGGACACATTCTTCAGGTTGTGCTCCCGCGCACCCTGAATGGAGAGGACTTTCTTTTGCTCTGGCATGGGCTCTCGACTAGATCAAAAAGAGAACGCCCGCAAGGACGCTTCCCGTGGTGTCATACGGACCCCGCAGCTTTTTGGTTCGGGTGCAGATACCGGCCAATGGGAATGCCACGAATCGCCCGCGAACGGCTACATCTTCCTCCCTCGCTGGGAGTTCGGTTTGAACACGCACGACATTCTGCGCAAGACCTTTGGCTTCGAGAGCTTTCGGCCCTCGCAGGAGGCCATTGTCGGCACGCTTATCGCCGGGCGTCACGTCTTGGCCGTCATGCCGACGGGCGCCGGCAAGTCTCTTTGCTTTCAGGTTCCCGCGCTCGCAAGGGGCGGTCTTACCATCGTGGTGTCTCCGCTTGTGGCGCTCATGCAGGACCAGGTGGCGGCCCTGAAACTTGCGGGCGTCGCGGCAGAGACGATCAATTCCGCGGCGGGGCGGGATGAGAACATCGCCATCTGGCGCAAGGTGGCGGCGGGAGACGTTAGGTTGCTTTACCTTTCGCCCGAACGGCTGATGACGGAGCGGATGATCGCGGCCCTCTCGCGGCTGGACGTTCAACTTGTTGCCATCGATGAGGCGCATTGCATCTCGCAGTGGGGCCCTTCCTTCCGCCCGGAATATGACACGTTGCAGAAGCTGCGCGAGGCGTTCCCGGGGGTTCCCATTGGCGCTTTCACCGCAACGGCGGATGAGTCCACGCGGCGGGACATTCTGGCCAAGCTGTTTGGTGGCGAAGCGGAGCTTTACGTCTCAGGTTTCGACCGGCCGAACATCCAGCTGGCTGTCGCGCCCAAGGCCAGCGCCAAGCAGCAACTTCTCGACTTTCTGGACGGCCGGTCCGGGCAATCGGGAATCGTTTATGCGCTGTCACGGAAATCGACAGAGGAGTGGGCGGGTTTCCTCGTCTCCAAGGGATTTCGCGCCATCGCCTACCATGCAGGTATGAGTGCGGAAGAGCGCTCTGACGCGCAGAGCCTGTTCATGACCGAGCGCGGCGTCATCGTCTGTGCCACCATCGCCTTTGGCATGGGGATCGACAAGCCAGATGTACGCTTTGTCTTCCATGCCGATCTGCCGTCCTCGCTTGATGCCTACTATCAGGAGATCGGACGGGCCGGGCGTGATGGAAACCCGGCTGACGCAAAAATGGTGTTCGGACTTGCCGACATTCAGATGCGCCGCCGCTTCATCGACCAGGAAGATGGTGGTGACGAGCGCAGACGGCGGGAGCACAAGCGTCTTGATGCGCTTGTCGCCTATTGCGAGGCGCCTGAATGCCGCCGCCAGAATCTGCTGCTGTATTTCGGCGAGGAGTCAGAGCCTTGCGGCAATTGCGATGCCTGCCTTGATTCCGTGCACCTGGTGGATGGAACGCGCGAAGCGCAGTGGGTGATTGACGCGGTGACATCCACGGGTGAGCGTTTTGGCGCGGCGCATATCGCGGATCTTCTTTGCGGCAAGACGAATGAAAAGGCCGAACAGTTGGCCCATACGGCCAAAGCCTGCTTCGGTATTGGCAGGGAGCATCCGCGCCAACTCTGGCAGTCCATCATCAGGCAGATGGTGGGTGGCGGTTATCTTGCGCTCGATGTGGCAGGATTCGGCGGCCTCTCGGTTGCACCGAAGGGAATCGCCCTGACCCGCGGCGAAGGCGCGTTCCGCTACCGGCAGGATCCGGCGCGCACGGGGAGTAAGGCCAACCGGAAAACCGTGCCAGCTCCCGACAGGACCGGTGTTTCGGAAGAACTTCTGCAGCGGCTCAAGTCACGCCGCGCCAAGCTGGCCAAGCAGCGAAATGTTCCGGCCTATGTGATCTTCTCGGACCGGACACTGATCGACATGGCGGCGAAACGCCCGCTGACGCGCTGGGATTTCGGCGAGCTTCATGGCGTTGGTGAATCGAAATTGCAGCAATTCGCAGAGGTTTTTCTCGCCGACATCCGTGAATATGTTCAGGCGCAGGCAGGAGTGAACTGAGGTGAAACCCGGAAGGTTGCTTGAGATCAAGGCGCTGCTCATCATCGCGCTGCCGCTGATCTTTGCGTATCTGGCAGATGTCATGATGATCATCACCGCCAAGATGGTGGTGGGGCGGCTGGGCGCGATGGAACTCGCCGCGGCGGGTCTTTCGACCGATATCGGCTATCAGATGTGCATCGTGCTGATGGGGTTCTTTTCGGTTGTTGGCGTGCTGGTGTCGGAAGCACGCGGCGCGCTGCGGCGCGAGGACATCGTGCCCGAACTGATCCGCGGACTGATCCTGGCGGCCATACTTTCGATGATCGTCACGCTGGTCGTGCTCAACCTTGGTTCACTGCTTCTTGCCTTCGGGCAGGACCCGGACGTGGTCGCGATGGCCAAACCTTATTATCAGGGCTTTGCCTTCGCGGTTCTGCCGATTGTGTGGTTCGGAGTTCTGCGGAGCTTTGCGGCTGCCATGATGCGGACCGGCTTCGTGCTGGCAATCACCGTGGTCACCGTCGTGCTGAATTATTTTCTCATGCAGGGCCTCGTACATGGCGACTTCGGTTTGCCGCGTCTTGGCATTGCCGGGGCAGGCATCGCCTGGGCCATTTCCATGTGGTTCAAGTGCCTGTGTCTTGGCGCTTACACCGTGTGGCTGGTGCGCCAGATGCGGCTGCCATTGCACCGTGGCAAGATTGGTGGCCCCAGGGCCTATGGCCCGCTCATCCGCCTTGGTTTTCCTGTCGCGGGGATCGTGGCTCTTGAATCAGGCCTGTTTGCCGCAACGTCTCTGTTCTCGGGCATCATGGGTGCGGTGGAACTGGCCTCCTACCAGATCGTGATGGGTTGGATCGCCATTCCCTTCGTCATTTCGCTCGGCATGTCGGAAGGCGCCATGGTGCGCGTCGCCTATTTCGCTGGCGCTGGCGACCCGCCAGCAGCCCGGCAGGCGGGAAATCTCGGCATGGCAATCGGGGTGGCCATTCCGGCGGTGCTGATGTTCATCCCGGTCTTCGCGCCTGAATTCGTCACCCGCGTGTTCCTTGATCCCTCGGATCCGCAATACACCGAGATCCTGGCGCTGGTGGCGACACTGCTGATCATCGCTGCTGTGTTTCAAGTGTTCGACGGGCTGCAAGTGCTCGCATCGCATGTGCTGCGCGGCCTCAAGGATGCAACCGTGCCGCTGGTAATCGCCAGTGTGGGCTACTGGATCATCGGCCTGGGCAGTGGCTACGTCTTCGGTTTCACCTGGGGTTGGGGTGCGCCAGGCTTATGGTGGGGCTTATCCATTGGCCTGGCCTTCACCGCCACGCTGCTTGCCTGGCGCTTCGAACGGCTGGCGAAACAGGCGGTAGCTGTCAGTTCTCGGAGTGATCCGTCGTTGAAATGAAGGTCTCATCTTCCTGTCCGGCGCGCTCGAAGGACAGGAAGTCGTAGTAGCCGCAACGGCCTTCGCCCGGAAAAACGCGGCAGGTGGAAGGGCGGGCGGCGTAAATGCCACAGCGGCGGTTTTCGGTGTCGAAGAACATACAGATCTTGCCGAAGTGCTCATCCTTCTTGCGGCGGAAGATGCGCTTGTAGCCGTGCGCCGACTTGAAGAACTTCTTCTCCGCCTCCTTCAGCGGAATGTCGAAATGCTTGGCGATGCGCTCCGCATCCCGGTCCTTCACCTCGATCACCGGGTAGGAGCAGCAATAGCCGGGGCATTTCATGCAGTCGTATTTCTGGCGGGCCATAGGATTCTTCCAAAGCAGAGTGAACGGCGGACGCTAGGCCGAACCCGCTTTTGCCGCAACGGTCGCGGGCTTCTGGCCGGTCAGTTGTGCATATCTTTTATTGGTCTCGGCCGTCTCGCCCATCAGCCACTCACGGAAGGCACGCACCGGCGGCCTCTCCTTCTGGCCCTTGCCGCGCACGATCCAGTAATGCCAATGGTCCTTGATGTCGAAGTTAAAGGGGCGGACCAGCCAGCCTTCAGTAAGGGCATCCGTGCACAGCAGCTGATCGCCCAAGGCAAAGCCCTGTCCTGCTTCCGCCGCTTCGATGGCGAGGTGGTTCTGGAACAACGTGCCACGCCAGTCCTCAACGCCGGTAACGCCCGCCGCGGCGAGCCAGTCGGCCCACCACTGCTTCCGCGATTCATGCAACAAGTTGTAATCAGAGAGATCAGCCGGCGTGATGCTTCCTCGTTCACGGATGAGTTTCGGCGCGCAAACCGGAAAGATCATCGCATCTGTCAATTTCACGGCATCGACATCGGGCCACTGGCCCGCGCCATAGCGGATACCGACATCCGCATCGCCTGACCGGAAGTCAGCGAACTCCGTGGTGGGGTCAATGGCAAGCTCGATGTCAGGGTGAAGGT
>JBEIDW010000116.1:0-8858 GCA_040383265.1 Hyphomicrobiales bacterium | reverse complement strand
CAACATCGTCATGGCCATCCTTCTGGCGGTGTCGGTCGTTCCCTTCGTGCTTCCCGCAAGCCCTTGAAGGGAAGCCCGTTCCGCTTCGCCCGTCTTACCGCTTGACCAGAACCACCGTGCCGCTTAAGCGCACCCCCACCACACGGAAAACCGATCCGCCGAAGGCGGAGGCCCAAGGAGCGACTGCCATGCGCGTTTATTACGATCGCGACGCCGACCTTGGCCGTATCCTCGACAAGAAGGTGGCGATCGTAGGCTATGGCAGCCAAGGCCACGCCCACGCCCTGAACCTGCGCGATTGCGGCCACAAGAATGTCGCCGTAGCCCTGCGACCCGGTTCGGCCTCGGCCAAGAAGGCCGAAGCTGAGGGCCTGAAGGTGCTCACTGTTGCCGAGGCAGCCGCCTGGGCCGACGTGCTGATGATCCTGGCACCGGACGAATTGCAGCGCGGCATTTATGAGCACGAGATTGCGCCAAATATCCGCGATGGGGCAGCGCTTTTGTTCGCCCACGGCCTGAATGTGCATTTCAAGCTGATTGAGCCCAAGGCCAGTATTGATGTGCTGATGGTCGCGCCCAAGGGCCCCGGCCACACCGTGCGCGGCGAGTACGAGAAGGGCGGCGGCGTGCCCTGCCTGATCGCCATCCACCAGAACCCCACCGGCAACGCCCTGGACTTCGGCCTGGCCTACGCCTCGGCCATCGGCGGCGGCCGCTCGGGCGTGATCGAGACCAGCTTCCGCGAGGAGTGCGAGACCGACCTGTTCGGCGAGCAGGCCGTGCTGTGCGGCGGCCTGGTGGAGCTGATCCGCGCCGGCTACGAAACGCTGGTGGAAGCTGGCTACGCGCCCGAGATGGCCTATTTCGAGTGCCTGCACGAGGTGAAGCTGATCGTCGACCTGATCTATGAAGGCGGCATTGCCAACATGAACTACTCGATCTCGAACACCGCCGAGTGGGGCGAATACGTCACCGGGCCGCGCATCATCACCGATGAGACGAAGAAGGAGATGAAGCGCGTTCTGACGGACATCCAGACCGGCAAGTTCACCTCCGAGTGGATGCAGGAATATCGCGCCGGCGCGGCCCGCTTCAAGGGCATCCGCCGCATGAACGACAGCCACAACATCGAGGAAGTGGGCGCCAAGCTCCGCGCCATGATGCCGTGGATCGCCAAGAACAAGCTGGTCGACAAGACCCGCAACTAGTTTTTCCGCATAGGCCGGAAGAGAGAAGGGCGGTTCCCATGGAGCCGCCCTTCTGCTTAATGATATTCGAATGGGCGTCATTTTGACGAAGGCCAGCAGAAGCTGGACCCCGGCCTACGCCGGGGTGGCGGTCATACGGGGAGGGACCAAATGAGCCTCGAACAAGATATTGCACAGATTGCGCGGCAGGAAGAAGCGCTGCGGTTTGATCATTTCAGCGAGGCGGATGCCTGGGCGCTGGGCAGCCTGATGCGGGAGGAGGCAGCGGCGCGCAAGCTGCCGCTGGTGATCGACATCCGCATCGGCAATCGGCCGCTGTTCTTCACGGCCCTTCCCGGCACAGGCCCGGACAATGGAGAGTGGGTGCGGCGCAAGGTGAACAGCGTGTACCGCTTCCAGCGATCTTCCTACCGGGTGGGGCGCGAGAGTGCGTTGCAGGGCAAGCCGTTTGACGCATCGCGCGGGGTTGACCCGATGGACCATGCTGCAGCAGGCGGCGGCTTCCCGATCCACATCAAGGGCACGGGCATCGTGGGCGCGGTGACTGTTTCGGGCATTCCGCAGCGCCAGGACCATGGCTTCGTGGTGGACATGCTCTGCCGTTTCCTGAAGCAGGACCACCGCGCGCTGGAATTGCCGCCGGACGACGCCGCGAACTGATGGAGTGGAGTATCGCCTTCTTCGCGGTGGCTGCCGCCTCGGCCTTCATGGTCGGCGCGTCGAAGGGCGGCCTGCCGATGGTTGGCGTGCTGGGTGTTCCGCTGCTGGCGCTGGTCATGCCGCCGGTTGCCGCGGCTGCGCTGCTGCTGCCCGTCTACATCGTGAGCGACATGGTGGGCCTGTGGGCCTACCGCAAGGAATATAGCCCGCGAAACCTCTTGATCCTGCTGCCCGCCATGGTCTTCGGCGTAGGCGTTGGCTGGGCTACGGCGAAGATCACCCCCGAATGGATCGTGACACTGCTGGTCGGGCTGGTGGGCCTCTACTATTGCGCGACGGTTGTCTTCCGCAAGACGGGCGCGCCGCCGAAACCCGCAGATGTCCCGCGCGGCTTGTTCTGGGGCAGTATCGCGGGCTTCACCAGTTTCGTTTCCCATACGGGCGGGCCGCCCTACCAGACCTATGTGTTGCCGCAGAAGCTGCCCAAGATGATGTTTGCCGGCACCAGCACCATTGTCTTCGCAGTCATCAATATCGTGAAGCTCGTGCCTTACTGGGCGCTGGGGCAGTTCAACCCTGGAAACCTGCAAGTGGCGGCGCTTCTTTCGCCGGTCGCCATCGCGGGCGCGCTGATCGGCTACAAGGCAACGTCGATCCTGCCGGAGAAGATATTCTACCGCCTCGTCGAGGTGGCGCTGTTCGTCATCTCCCTCAAACTCATTTATGATGCGCTGCTGACATGAAACTGACATTCCATACTTATGATGTGTTCACCAACCGCCGCTTTGGCGGTAACCCGCTGGCCATCGTCGAGGAGGCGGACGCGCTGAGTGATGCGCAAATGCAAACCATCGCGCGGGAGTTCAACCTCTCGGAGACGATCTTCGTGCGCAAGCCGCAGGACCCCGCGCATACGGCCAGCGTCCGGATTTTCTTTCCAACGGCAGAGATTCCCTTCGCCGGCCACCCCACGGTGGGGTGCGCCATTCATCTGGCACAGAAGAAGTATAAGCCGGTCTGTTCCTTCGAGACGACCATCACGCTCGAAGAGGTGGCGGGCCTCGTGCCGGTGAAGGTGTCCCGCATCGGGGACGTGCCGCGCGCCCAGTTCACGGCGCCCGTCGTGCCGTTTGCCGTTGATCTGCCCCTGCCGAAGGTCGATGAGGTGGCGCGCTCATTGGCGCTGTCGGTCTCCGACATCGGTTTCGACGGCCACTGGTTGGGGCTGTACGAGGGCGGCCCACGCTTTTTCTATGTGCCTCTGAACAGCCGGGAAGCACTGGCGAAGGCAAGGGTGATCGAGCCTCATTGGTCGGCCAAGTTGGGCGGCATGGGCATCGGCAACGCCTATCTCTACACGCGCGGCGGCGATGGCCGCGACACGAGCTTCCGCGGCCGCATGTACGCGCCGGGTGACGGCATTCCGGAAGACCCCGCCACGGGCTCCGCCACGGCCTTGCTGGCGGCACAGTTGCTCAAGGCCGAGAAGCTGACGGATGGCACCCACCGATGGACGCTGGAGCAGGGTTATGAGATGGGACGTCCCTCCGACCTGTGGCTCGAAGCTGATGTTGCAGCTGCGAAGCTGGTGGCAGTGCGGGTTGCAGGACAGGCCGTGCAAATCATGTCGGGTGTGCTAGAACTCTGAGCCGGGGATATCGACAGGCGACCTGAAGACGGGAGAATTTCGCACCGATGAAGACGATTTTGCTCATCGCCCATCTGATCGCCATTGCCACGGGAACGGGCATGAGCATCGCCAATTACATCAATATCCGCATTGCGGCCGGGGAGAGTGGCGAGCGGCGTGAAGCGCTGGCCTTCCTGCGCCGGATACTGGCGCGGATTGCGGATGTGGTGATCCTCGCCATCTGGATTACCGGCATCGGCCTGTTCTTCAGCTTGCCGCCCGCCGATGAGCCGAACAGCTGGTTCATCGTCAAGATGATCTTCGTGGTGGCGCTGACCGTCAGCCATGGCCTCGCCCGCATGACGGCGGGCCGGATGATGCGCACTGGCGACCAGTCGCTCTATCCGCGCATTGAACTCTTCGTCTCCGGCGTGTGGATGTCGGCGCTCGCCTGCATCATTTTTGCCGTGCTGGCTTTCGAGACCTGATCCGGGCCTATTTGGCCTCGGCCGCGAGCAGCGCGAAGGCTTCGGCGATCACGTCTGCCGCCTCTTCCTCATGTCCGGCGGAGCAGAGCTTGTCTGCCTGTTGCTGCATGTCCTGAAGCTGTGCCTTTGGCTCCGGCGGGATTTCGGCCGCGTTCAGTGCACCAGCGAGATCTTTCAGAGCTTCCGGACAGCCTGCGTGCGCCTGTCCGGCGAGGATGATCAGCAGGCCTG
Source organism: Hyphomicrobiales bacterium (assembly GCA_040383265.1). Classification (GTDB taxonomy): domain Bacteria; phylum Pseudomonadota; class Alphaproteobacteria; order Rhizobiales; family Aestuariivirgaceae; genus Aestuariivirga. Next base: position 4,641 of record JBEIDW010000116.1, on the reverse strand, counting down.
AAGCAAGGATAAGGCTTTTCATTTGGGTTCCAACCGATGCGCTCGTGCGTTCTTATAACCGGCGCGCCGGCCGCCGCATACCCCGGAAGTTAATAAAAAATGAAAATAATTCACGCATTTAGCGAGTAGGTAGGCGCTCAAAATTGTCACAAAAACAATCTGACGTTGACATAAATTGCCGAAATGTTAAAAGTGACACCAAGGGGAATGATGTTCCATAGGTTTACCTTAGGGAATCCCTCTACGATTGACGATAGGCACAGTTGGGCCGCGTTCCGTCAGTTCGTCATCTAAAGTGAGTAAAATCAAAGATTTAGATATGCCCGGAAAACCTCTTTCCGGGCCACGGGATCGGCTTTGCCAAAATCCCACTGGAGTGGATGGTGAGATTGCGGGGCTTCCCAAGGGAAGCAACACAGAGTCGCCCCGGGATGGGTGTTGCAGCCAGGTGGTGCACTTGGTTGATGCGGGCGTTCGTCGCGATGATGCCTGCGCTGGCTTTCGTCCTCGCGTTTGCCTTGGCGCAAGGCCTGGCGGCTCGCCCGGCGCATGCGGTTGATTGGGTGGTGAACGCCGCCAATCCGACAACCTCCACCATTCCTTCCAGCGGTACGGCCAGCTTTAGCATAACCGTGGCGGGCGGATTTCCACGTCATCAAGCAGTGGGATTTGCTGATTGAGGGCCGCAGCCTATGGGAGGACGCCAGCGAGAGCGCCGAATTCGGGCTTGTGGCAGCCATCTACCGCCAGATGGGCGAGAATTTCGAAGTGGGTGTTGGTTACAACTTCGGCCACTATTCTGATGATCTGGCTGACCTGACGGCCGATGATCACGGGTTCTTCATCAATGCCGTTGGAAAGTTCTGAGGGTTATCTGAAGGTGAGGCAGAATGTGACGTGAGGCGGATCACGAATGTCCCGTGGAAAGGTCACTGACGTGAAAAGAGCAATGGCATGTTTGCTGTTTGCGGGGTTGATGACCGTTCCGGCCCAGGCCGCCGATGCCGGGGGCAGTACGGTGGCACGCAGCTTCATCACCCTGTCGGCCAGCCTAGGCCACTTGAACGGCGTAGCAAATGAGCGCGTTTACCGGCGGAATGACGGTAAACTCAGCAAGTTGGTCTGGGACATGCAGCATGCGCTGGTGTTGAATGGCGGTGTGGCATTTCACGCGAAGGATTGGCTCACCTTCTATGGCAATGCATCAATCGGGCTCGCTGCCGACAACACCATGGACAATTATGACTGGCTCGGAAACCCTGAGCCGGACAAGCCTAACATGCATTCCTGGCACGACGATACGGAACTTGATCACTACTACACGCTGGATGCGGGTGTCTCCCTCCTGCTGCTCGAGACGGGGTTCAACCGCGTCTCGGTGCTGGGGGGCTTCAAATACACCGATGTCAAATGGTCGGCCTATGGCGGCTGCTATGATTACGAGTACTGGGACATGCGGGGCTGCATCAATGACGACCTCAAGGTGATTTCCTACCGTCAGTCGCTGCCGGCCCTTTATGGCGGCCTCGGCTATGCCGGCTCCCATGAGCGCTGGTCGCTGGCCCTCGAAGGCAGGCTCGGCATGACCCTGAGCGGCGCGGAAGCCGATGATGACCACTGGTTGCGGAACGTCAATTTCATCTACCATCTGAAACCGGCGCCCTATCTCGCCCTCAATGGCAAGGCTGGCTATGCGGTGAGCGAGAAGGCCGATCTCTTCGCATCCGTCGCTTTCGACAAATTCCTCGAGATGCGCGGCGAAACCACCTACACGGAAACCGACACGGGCTTCTCGGTCCGATCCAACTATGACTCGGGCGGTGCGGATCTCTACACGCTGAACATCGCCATCGGCCTCGACTACCGGTTCTAGAAGAAGCGATCCGCCCGGACGTTGCGGGAAACACCGGAGGGCGGGAAGAGGGGGCGGGCCTGGCGTTCCAGCAGCGGTCTGAGGGCATGGTTGCATGCTGCGGGGAGCTGCTCTATATGAACCCCATGTCCAATGCGCGGAACACCCTGTTCAGACCAGCAGCCTTTTCGCTGCCGCTCGCGCTTGGCCGCCTCCTTCTTAGCTGCCCCTGAGGGCCGGCCGGGCATAAGCCTTGGCTCTCGGGGGGCTGATACCAAAACGAACCAGCTAAGCCAGGCCTTCGGAAAGATACCCCGCCATGATGACGTCTCCCCGCGAAAAATACCGCCCGTTTCCGCCTGTGAACCTTGCCGATCGCCAGTGGCCAAACCGTACCATCACGCACCCGCCGGTGTGGTGTTCGGTCGACCTGCGCGACGGCAACCAGTCGCTCATCGAGCCGATGGGCCATGACCGCAAGATGCGGATGTTCGATGCGCTGCTGAAGATGGGCTTCAAGGAAATCGAGGTCGGCTTTCCCTCCGCGTCGCAGACGGATTTCGACTTCGTCCGCTTCCTGATCGACAACAACAAGATCCCGGATGGGGTGACCATCCAGGTGCTTACCCAGTCGCGCGAGGAACTGATCCGGCGCACCTTCGAGGCGCTGAAGGGTGTGAAGAGCGCCATCGTTCACCTCTATAATTCAACGTCTGAACTTCAGCGCCGCGTGGTGTTCAGGCTGGACAAGCCCGGTATCATCGACATAGCGGTGAAGGGCGCAACGCTCATCCGCCAGCTCGAGAAGGAATATGGCATGGAGGATGTGATCCGCCATGAGTATTCGCCTGAGAGCTTCACCGGCACGGAGATGGAATTCGCGAGGGATATCTGCGAAGCGGTGATCGACTGCTACCAGCCGACGCCGGAAAAGAAACTGATCCTGAACCTTCCGGCCACTGTCGAAATGTCGACGCCCAATGTTCATGCCGACCAGATCGAGTGGTTCTGCCGCAACATCAAGAAGCGTGACAGCGTGTTGATTTCGCTCCACCCGCACAATGACCGCGGCTGCGCCGTGGCAGCCACGGAACTGGGCCTGCTGGCCGGGGCTGACCGTGTGGAGGGCACGTTGTTCGGCAATGGCGAGCGCACCGGCAACGTCGATATCGTCACGCTGGCGATGAACATGTACAGCCAGGGTGTTGATCCTGGGCTGGACTGCTCCAACATCAATGACCTTGTGCGCATGGCCGAATATTGCAACCAGCTGCCCATTCATCCGCGGCACCCTTATGCGGGCGAACTGGTGTTCACGGCCTTTTCTGGCTCGCATCAGGATGCAATCAACAAGGGTTTCAAGGCCATGGCGGCATCGAACTCGCCCTTGTGGGAAGTGCCGTATCTGCCGATCGACCCGCATGACCTTGGCCGTTCCTACGAGGCTGTGATCCGCATCAACTCGCAGTCCGGCAAGGGTGGCATTGCCTATATTCTCGAGAAGGAGCATGGCATTGAACTGCCGCGGCGCTTGCAGATCGAGTTCTCGAAGGTGGTACAGTCCATTGCGGACGGGGAGGGCGTGGAACTTCCGGCGGACAGGCTGTGGGGCGCTTTCGAACAGGAATATCTGGAGGGCAATGGCCGCTATGGCTTTGTTTCCCACAGCGCCAGTTCCGACCATACCCAGCAGGATGTGATCGCCAAGGTGACGGTGGACGGCAACCTCAAGACCATACTCGGCCATGGCAATGGGCCGGTTGATGGTTTCGTTGATGCGATCCGGAAAGAGTCGGGCCTCACCTTCGATGTGGCGGACTATCGTGAGCATGCCATGGGCATGGGGGCCAACGCCTCGGCGGTTGCCTATGTTGAGCTGCGGCTGGCCGATGGCCCCAGCCTGTATGGTGTCGGCATCGACAAGAACATCGTCGTCGCCTCCCTGAAGGCCGTTCTCTCGGGCGTGAACCGGGCGCTCAAGAGACAGTAGACAAATCACGCAGGGGCGTGTTTAAGCCCTCCATCGGCCCCGGTTTTCGGGGCCGAGCGTCCTTTGGGACGGGCGATTAGCTCAGGTGGTAGAGCAGCTGACTCTTAATCAGCGGGTCGTAGGTTCGAGTCCTACATCGCCCACCATGGTTTCCCCATAGCTTTGGCCGCCGGGAGAAGGGCGGCCTTTGGCTCCTTCAGTCAAATGGGCCGGCTTCACGGCAGCGCTCTGTGATTGAAGAAATCACCAAAATGATATACGAACTCTAGGTGGAGACGGGTTGAGCGGCGAGTCGAGGCGCCCACATGCTGCGACAGTTCTTCTTGCATACGCTGAACTTGCCTTACCCGCTGGCGTCTTGGCTGTCAGCTTTCTGTGACGCACTTTATGCCCTGGTGGTAACACCGGGGGGAATTTTGTTCGCCTTGGCGTTTCTGCTCATTGGCTATCTCCGCTTCAGTCTGTTCTATGTCGGCTGCTTTGCCGCGATGGCTGCCTTTGGTATTGTACAGACGCGCTCGCAGGGCTGGGCTGGCTACTCGGATGACTGGCGTTTGCAGCAGATGATCGTTCTTGTCTCCGCGACGATGGCCCTGTGCTTGACCGCGAATTTCATTGGCCGCCGTCTGCGGCCGCACTATATCTGACGAAGAAAAGACTATGGACAAGCTGCGGAAGGCGATGTAGTAAGCGGCCCGTCGGCTCCGGAATTGCGGAGCCGATCGTCCTTTGGGGCGGGCGATTAGCTCAGGTGGTAGAGCAGCTGACTCTTAATCAGCGGGTCGTAGGTTCGAGTCCT
>JBEIDW010000115.1:0-9196 GCA_040383265.1 Hyphomicrobiales bacterium | reverse complement strand
GGCATGTTCTGATCCTCCTTGATGCCATAAGACATACTTCAAGTCGGACCACTTCAGTGGGGGTGGATCACCAGCTCTTGGGGCTGTTCGGCTCCGTCCTTCTCGCCGCCACTGGGGCTGAGGCAATCTACCTAGACATGGGGCATTTTGGGCGCAAGCCAATTGCATTCGCATGGTACGGTGTGCCGATGATCGCACTGCTGCTGAGTTACTTCGGGCAGTCGGCCTGGCTTCTCGAAAACAGACCAACCGAAGCCAATGCCTTCTTCGCCATCGTGCCTTCCTCCTTGCTTATCCCACTGGTGATCTTGGCAACGCTGGCCAGCATCATCGCCGGCCAGGCGGTGATCTCCGGCATGTTCTCTATCGTCAACCAGGCCATCTGCCAAGGATACCTTCCGCGCATCAAGGTACTGCAGACTTCAGCAACCGTGCGGGGCCAAATTTATGTGCCCTTCGTCAACCACCTTCTGCTTGCGGGAACGGTCATGCTCGTCCTGGCCTTCGGCTCATCCTCGGCGCTCGCCTCATCCTATGGCTTTGCAGTGTCGGCGACCATGCTGCTGACCACGCTCGCCTTCACCGCCGTCATTCTGGTGGTGTGGAAATGGTCTGTGTGGAAGGTTGTTGCCTTCGTCTTTTTCGCGCTACCCCTCGACATTCTATTTTTTGCCGCAACGATCACCAAGCTTCCAGCGAGCCACTTCTTCACGCTCATCGTCGCGCTTACCGTCGCATGGCTCATGGTGGCCTGGATGGTCGGAGACCGCCTGCTGATGCGCCGCGCGCAGCGGATCGACATTCCCGTCTTCGATTTTGCCGAAATCACCGGCCTCAGGTCCAACCTTCACCTGCAGCAGCGACCTGCCGTGTTCTTACAGCACCTGCCGTTCCCGGCTGAGGTGAGGGCAACGCCTCTCGCACTGCTGCAACAGGTGCAGCTGACGTCCATACTTTACCAGCCCACAGTCATCGTGGAGTTCCTGTCCTCAAGTGTTCCGCGGGTGGAGGAGAAGGACAGGATCGTTGTGCATGAGTATCCCCATAATGTTAAGCTCGTTTACATGACGTTCGGGTTCTGGGAACCATTGTCGCTTGAACCTCTGGTAAAGCTTGGACAGCAGTGCGGCTGGTGGAACAAGGAAGAGGACCTCGTCTATTATTCCGTCCGAGAGAATCTGCGCCTCAAAAAGAGGGCCAGCCTGCCACTGGCCATCAGATGGCCCTACGCCATGCTTCACAAGCTGGACCAGCGGATTTTGACAACGCTCAAGCTCGATCCCACGCGCTGCGTTGAACTCGGTGTCTCCGTTGACATCTGAGCCGCCGGACAGGTGAGGCGGCAGGTGTCCTTGACTCTCGAACTCATGACCGTCGGCCTCGTCGGCCTTCTCACCACCATCTCGGTTTTCGTGGGGGCCTATCTCGGTCTCAATTACGCGATCCCGGAAAAGGTTCTGTCTTCCATCCTCGCCTTCGCCGCTGCCTCCCTCATCGCCGCGCTTGCGATCGAACTCTCCTTCGAGGGGGCGGAAGCACTGGTGAAGCACGGCTTCGGCATCCGCGCCTCCTGGTTCAACATGGCGATGGGCTTCGGCGCTGGAGCTGCCCTCTATTACACGGCCTCGGTGTTCCTCGAATCCAAGGGGGCCGCCATCCGCCTGCCGCAGATGCTGTTCAACGCCAAGAACAGCCGCATGGCGGCGGATGAGAGGATCCTGCCCCTGTCGCGCTCGCCGCTGTTCAGCCACCGCAGCGCCGCAGAACTCGAAACCATCGTCGACACAGCTTTCCTTCGTAGCTGCGACAGTGGTGAAGCTGTCTTCCAACTGGGCGAGCCCGGTGACGCACTCTACATCATCGCCGAGGGCGAGGTGCTGTTGACGGACCCGAACGGCCATGTCATTGCTACCCTGAGCGAGGGCGAGGCCTTTGGCGAGATGGCACTGCTCGGTAATCGGCTCCGCAATGCTACGGTCAAGGCGCTCCGCGAGACCAAGCTCCTGGTGATCGACGCGCAAAGTTTCCAGCGCCTCCTGGAGCTTGATTCCACCTTCCGCGCCAAGGTGCACGACATGGCGCGCGAGCGTTCGCTTGCCAACCTGAAGAAGGCGCATCTCGATTCCTCCGCCTGGGCCAGCGCCTACCGCACCAGCCTCGCTCACAAGGCCGAACCGAAGCATGACGAACCCGCGGCCGCGGGTCCCGGTGTCGGCCTCGCCATCATCTTCGGCAACATTCTGGACGCGATCCCGGGCTGCCTGGTGATTGGCGCCAAGTTCGCCGGCTTTGAAAGCATGTCGGCCACCCTCATGGTGGGCATGTTCCTCGGCGGCATCCCTGAGTCTGCCGCCAGTGCCACGCTGCTCCGCCGTGCCGGTTTCTCTTCGGCGAAGATCTACGGCATGTGGTCCATCGTCATCATCGCCGGAATCATCTCGGCCATGCTTGGCAACGCCTACATCAGCGATACAGATTCGATCTTCGCCGTCATCATACAGGCGGTCGCGGCGGGCGCCATTCTCGCCATGGTCAGCCACGCCATGATCCCCGAGGCCTTTCACAAGGGCGGTTCAGCGTCCGTGCTGCCCGTCGTGCTGGGCTTCCTCTTCGCGCTCTACCTCGCCCTGGAGGAAGCGAATCTTAAGGCCCATGACCAGACATCGATCGGCCGCTACAAGCTCAGGAACGGCACCAGCGAGATCACGCACAGCGATGCCACGGCTACCCCCTTGCCGCTCCGGCCCCGGTCCATTAATCTCTTCAGCATCGCGGGCGTAGTTCAGTGGTAGAAAGGCAGCTTCCCAAGCTGCATGTCTAGGACTTCTTGCTATAGATATTTCACATGGAGATACTACCTCCTGCTCCGCTAGGAATGATAGGCATCCCCTACTCCTTCAGGGGGGAGTGAAGAGGTTTCTCTCTCTATAGAGAACAACCACATATCACTGCTCCTTCTTCCGTTGAAGCCGTGCAGGATCTTTCGAAGTAGTCTATCATAGCCACGCTCCCTGACTATTCTGTCAGGGGGCTGCATCCCAAGCGACGGAACCATCTCATGAAGCTCTCCCTCAAGATCTCGATCGGCGCGCTTATCGGCCTGATGAACGTCGCGGTCACCAGCATCTACCTGGCCGATAGGCCGATCGGTGCATCGACTTCCTACCCTTACGCGGCGGGCCAGTTCTTCGGGCTGCAGTCATCGATCTACTTTCGGCAGATCGACATCGCAGGATCGTGGGAGTTCTGGTTCCTAGTAGGCGCCTTCCTTGGGGCCGTCGTCGGGGCACTAATGTTCGGTCACTTCAAGTTCTCCTCAGTGCCGCCGCTGTGGGCGAAACTCAAGGGGCCTTCGGCCGCAAAACGTCTGGTCTGGGCCTTCATTGGTGGTTTCCTGTTGATCTTCGGGGCACGACTCGCCGATGGATGCACCAGTGGCCACATCTTATCAGGCGGCATGGAACTCGCCGTCAGCAGCCTAGTTTTTGCCGTCTTCGTGATGATCTCGGCCGTGGTCACCGCACGCCACTTCTATGGAGCCTCGCAATGATCCTCGCATTCATCGTCGGTATACTGTTCGCACTGATCGCCCAGTATGCGCGGCTCAACAGCTTCGACACTATCGCCTCTGCGGCATTGCTTAAGAACCATGACGTGGTGCAGATACTGTTCTTCGCCATCGCCATCTCAAGCATAGGCTTCTTCATCGTGTACTTGTTGGGAGGAGCGACCATCAATGTGAAGCCGTTCTACGTCTTCGGCGTCTGCGTAGGTGGTGTTTTGTTCGGCGCTGGCGTCGCTATTCTTGGTTATTGCCCTGGCACCATGCTGATGGCACTGGCCGAGGGCAAGGCAGATGCCCTAGTTGGCTATGTTGGTGGCATCGCCGCGGCCCTGCTGTTCACCCTGGCCTACCCCACGCTGCTGCCGCTGATCGGACCCGACTTTGGAGCAATCAACCTCTATGCGGCGAGTGCCGCGGTAACGGCGATGATCGTGGGTGTCTACGCGGTGGTCCTGCTGTTCGCTGCGTTCAGGCTTGAGAGTAAGGCCTGACGAAGGCAACCGTTCACCACCCCCTTGCCGCCTCGGCCCCGCTCCACCAAACTCTCAACTGTCGCGGGCGTAGTTCAGTGGTAGAACGGCAGCTTCCCAAGCTGCATGTCGTGGCCCGCTCCATCACCTCCCCTAGTTTTCTGTCGATTGGGCAACAAGTGGGCGGGGTGCGTTTGTGGCTGCGAATTGCTATGATACCCCCATGCTTTTCGAAGACTTCTTCGTCCAACCAAAGGTCAAGTCGGTCTGTGGTGCAAAAACACGGCGCGGTACGCCCTGTCAGTGCACGCAACTCTTTCGAAAGGGCAGGTGCCGTTTCCATGGCGGGTTGAGCACCGGGCCGAGGACCGCGGAAGGCCGGGCGGCGATCTCCCGGGCGATGAAGGCGCGGTGGTCTTCGATGGGAAGCCGAGGTTGATGTACACTTCCATGGAGGCGAGAATATTTATACCAGTATGCGCGCGCGTCTTGGGGTTTTAGCCAATAACACCAAGTGCCAATGCAAGAAGCTCTATTGGAGGGGGCGTTGCCGATGCCTCGGCGTCCTATCGGACCAGTTCGAAGACACCTGAGGGCCATGAGGGCGCAGCGCGGGCTGCGCGTGAGTGGTGAGCACACTGGCCGCGAGACAGATCGACAGGCAGACCTCAGACTTCATCACACTGACCGTTATCGTTCCATCATGCGGTCAATGTCCTTGACCGCGGCTACCATGCCAGCCGGATCGGCGCTGGCGAACGAGATGCCCCGCCCCTAGAAGGGGCAGCCTTGGATGGTGTCGTCTTCGGCTCAATAGCCGTTCGCAATCACCGCATCGATCTGGCTTTCGTAGACGAGCGCCTGATCGTATTGCCCGTCGGTGTGGATGCCGTATGGCCGGGCGGGGTCATTCTGGAGGACGCAGAAGCGCCTGCCCTTGAACAGGGGCGTGTAGCTGCGAATTTCAGCGGGGATCAACGAAAACGCCGTCTTGCGCATGGCCAAAGCCCGCCACGCCCTTCGCCTTGAATTCTAGACCGAAGGCACCCGCATGTGCGGAGGGCAGGACAGATCGATCGACGGCAGGACAGATGGCAGGACACACTCACTGCCTAATACAAATAAGTCATTAAAATCAGATATTTATAAGGGTTTAGTGGCGGAAGAGGAGGGATTCGAACCCTCGTTACGCTTTCACGTAAACACGCGTTCCAGGCGTGCGCCTTAAACCACTCGGCCACCCTTCCTTGAGGTGCGCCCGTATATAGCCGGGAAAGTTCCGAAATCAAGCATTGTTGAGTGGCCGTGGAAAGATTGTGACCCTATATGATGAAAGACCCAAAAACTGGAGGTTTTCCATGTTCTTCGCCCGCTCGAAGGCCCGTATGATCTCAGCCACTGAGGCGCTTGCGGGCCGGTCTGACGCAATTCCTACGGCTGAACGGCATCATGTGAACGGCAATCCGCTGAAGGGCCCCTACCCGGCGGGCTCCGAAACTGCCATTTTCGCGCTCGGCTGCTATTGGGGGGCGGAGCGGAAGTTCTGGCAGCAACCAGGCGTATGGGTCACGGCCGTCGGGAATGCAGGGGGCTTCAGCCCGAACCCATCTTACGAGGAAGTCTGCTCGGGCCTCACCGGACACACAGAATCGGTGCTGGTGGTGTTCGATCCGGCACAGGTCTCCTACACGAACCTCCTCAAGCTGTTCTTCGAGGCCCATGACCCGACGCAGGGCCTGCGCCAGGGGAATGATGTCGGCTCGCAATACCGCTCGGCCATCTATTGGACGAGCCCTGCCCAGCGCGATGGGGCGCTGGCCGCCAAGGCCTCCTATGAGCAGGCGCTGATGGCAAGGGGCTATGGCCCCATCACCACCGAGATTGCCGAGGCCGGACCCTTTTACTTTGCGGAAGCCTATCACCAGCAATATCTGGCGAAGAACCCCAACGGCTATTGCGGCTTGGGCGGCACCGGCATTTCCTGCCCCATCGGGACGGGCGTTGCGGCCTGAGTAATTTGCCGCAGCCGCTGCAATTGTTTGCCGTGCTTGACGGCTGAAAGCCCCGCCGATGAACTCCCCCTTTGCGGAGGATGTTCGATGGCAGCACAGGATGAGTTGAACCGCTTGATCGCGGCGGATGTCGGCAAGGCGGGTTGCCATGAAGCGGCCCTGTGCGTGATGCAGGGTGGCCGCACCATGACGGTCTCACGCGGCACATGGCGAGGCGCTCGCGTCACGGCAGATACACCGTTCCTCATCGCGTCCACCTCGAAGCTGCTGGTCACGGCCATGATCTTCCGGCTGGCGGGTGATGGGCTGATCCGCCTCGACGATCCGGTCATCAACTTTTTCCCCGGCGAGATTGACAGGCTTCATGTCTGGGCGCGCGATGATGTGACAGGCCGCATCACCATCCGCCACCTGCTCACCCACACATCGGGGCTTCCCGATTATTTCGAGGGCAAGCGCCGGGACGGCACGCGCCTCGCCACACAATTGTTTGCCGGGCAAGATACGTCCTTTGGGCTTGAGGATGTCATCCGCTGGGTGCGCGATGACATGTCGCCCGCCTTTGCGCCGGGTACGGCGGGCCGCGCGCTTTATTCAGACACCAACTTCTACCTGCTGACAGAGGTGGTGGCGCGGGTGCGCCGGCAATCACCTGATGACGCCTTGCGAGAACTGGTCACAGCACCTCTTGGCCTCACCCAGACACGCTTCTTCAAACCGGGAGATGCCACGCTACCCCTGCGCATGGGGGCGGCGATCCTCGACATTCCGCGGGCAATCGCCGCCATGCCGGGCGATGGCGGGGCGATCTCGACGGCGCGGGAGCTTGCGATCTTCGCCCGCGCCTTCATCGATGGCCGGCTATTCGATGCGTCATTTCTCACTGCAATGGTTGACTGGCGGCGGGTGTTCTTCCCGCTGGAGGCCGGGCTTGGCGTATTGCGTTTCCGGCTGCCATGGTTCCTGCCACCATTCCGCACTGGCATGGACTTCATCGGCCATTCTGGCATATCCGGTGCCTTTGTCTATCACTGGCCGAAACAGGACATGATTATCAGCGGCACCATCAACCAGATCAACAACCGCAGCCGCCCTTACAGGGTGATGGTCAAGGCTGCGCTGGCGGCAGCGACATAAGCAAAACGCCACCGGCCTGACCGGTGGCGCATCATCTCAGGCTGGCATAGCCAAATCGCTCAGGCGATTTTCGTCCACTGCCGCGATGACGAAGAGGCAATCGCAGCATCGACAACCTTCTGGATCTCATAGGCCTCGCGAAAGTCCGGCGTTGACGCCCGGCCTTCGCCGACGGCGCGCAGGAATTCGCCGATCTCGATGGTCTTCAGGTCATTGAAGCCAAGCTCATGGCCGCCCGCCACGCAGAACTGGCCATAGGGCGGGTGCTGCGGGCCGGCCTCGATCTTCACATAACCCGATGTCCGGGGATCGCCGCCGGCCTTGTAGAACATCAGCTCATTGAGCCGCTCCTGCGTGAACACGAGGGAGCCCTTCTCGCCTGTCAGTTCAAAGCCCAGCTGCATCTTGCGGCCCGTGGCGATCCAGTTTGCCTCAATCGTGCCGCCGCAACCGCGCCCAAAATTGACAAGGATACGCGCAACGTCATCGACCAGCACATCCTTGCGCTGAGTGGCACCCCGCGCCACGGGGCGGCTTTTGACAACGGTGCGCACATCGGCACTCACCTCGGCAATCGGCCCGAGCAGGAAGCGCGCCATGCCGATGATGTGGGAGCCGAGGTCCGCGATCACGCCTGGCCCGCCGATGGGGTCGATCCGCCAACTATAAGGGCTCTCGGGATCATGCATGTAATCTTCGGCGTGAATGCCACGAAAGCCGGTGATTTCACCCAACTCGCCCGCCGCCACCATGTCGCGTGCCAGCTTGAGAAGCGGGTTCTTGATGTAATTGAACCCCACCTGCGTCACGACACCCGCCTTCTCGGCGGCCTCCACCATTACAAGGGAGTCCCTGAGCGCAGGCGACAGCGGCTTCTCGCAATGCACATGCTTGCCTGCGGCAATGGCGGCAAGCGCCATCTCCTTGTGCAGCGTGTTGGGCGTGGTGATCGAGACCACATCGATACGCGGATCGTTCACCAGATCGCGCCAGTTGCCCGAAGAGTGCGCGAAGCCATATTGATGGGCGGCCTTGGCGGCAGATACCACGTCCACATCGGCGATCATTTCAAGGCGCGGAACGGGAATGTCCGGAAAGGCGGCAAGTGCGGCGCGGTAGGCGAAGGCGTGTGCCTTGCCCATGAAGCCCGTGCCGATGATGCCGATGCCGAGGTCTCGCGTCACGCTACGACCTCATAACCGGCAGCCGTCATCACGCGCATCAACTCCTTGTGGCCAAGTTCAGCCATCCTGAGCGGCGGAGCCTTCTTCGGGTCCTGCTCGGCCTCGACTACGAACCAGCCTTCATAGCCATAGCCTGCAAGTTTCTTCACGATCGCCTCGAAATCGAGCGAGCCATCGCCCGGAACGGTGAAAGCCCCCTTGATCACGGCATCAAGGAAGCTCTCCTTCGAGCGGTCGAGTTTGTTGATCACATCCATGCGCACATCCTTGGTGTGAACATGCTTGATGCGCTGGTGGTGCTTGTCGATGGCGCGGAGGACATCGCCGCCCGCGAAAGCCAGATGCCCCGCATCGAACAGCAGCGAGATCGTCGAGTTGGCCATGAACATGTCAAGTTCCGCCTCCGTCTCGACCACTGCAGCCATATGGTGATGATAGACGAGCGGCATGCCCTGGGCTTCCACCCACCGGGCAAACTCCGACATCTTCGCCCCATAGTCCTTCATCTCGGCATCCGAGAGCTTCGGTTTCGTGGCAAGCGGCTTCGACTGGTCGCCCTGAATGGAGCGGCCCACTTCGCCATAGACGATGCAGGGCGCATTGACCGCCTTGAACAAGTCGATCATGGGCTGGATGCGCTGCTTGTTGGCCTCAATCGATTCATTGACGATGGTGCCGGAGAACCAACCGCCACACAGCGTGACATCCGCCCTCTTCAGGATCGGCAGCATTTCGGCGGCGGTTTCGGGGAAGCGGCGGCCCTTCTCCATGCCCGTGAAGCCGGAGACACGCGACTGGCGCAGGCATTCTTCCAGCGACACATCATCC
>JBEIDW010000114.1:0-9513 GCA_040383265.1 Hyphomicrobiales bacterium | reverse complement strand
GCCGATCACCGGCTTGTAAAAATCATTGATAATATTCCTGTAGGAAAAAATCCCTGTATCGCACGCAATATAAACGGTATTGCCCGTCTCGTGCCTTGGCTCGATGATGAAGCCCGCCGGGTTGCCGAGATAGAAAGGGGTACCCGCCACGATATCCCCTGAAGAGTGCCACGCATTGGTGAAGATCACGTCGAAATCATCAAAGCTGATGCGGCCGCCGTGGTTGCCGGGACTGTAGTTCTCAACCCCCTTGGCATTGAGCCAGGAGCAGATTTCGAAATTTGCTACCAGCGTGGCTCCGGTGGCCTTCAGAATGTCGAGCGAGTCACCCACATGGTCGGAGTGGCCGTGAGTGAGCAGCAGATGAGTGCACCCCTTCGCGGCCTCCTGCCATGGAACCTTCGCGGCCGGATTACCGGTGAAGAACGGGTCCACCATGATCACCGACGTGCCTGTTTCGATGCGCAAGGCCGAATGGCCGTGAAAGGTGATTTTCATGATGGAGCTCCTTGGGGTCTGACTTATGATTCACCTAAGGGACTGAAATGGCAAGTTGACGGTTTGCGCCAGGCCTCGGATGGGCTAGGTGAAGCCTCATGGCCGCTCCTGATCTAACGCTCCGCGACGCCCTTTCTACCCTTCCAGCCGATAAGCGGCTCATGGGGCTGGACCTCGGCACCAAGACCATCGGCATCGCCACCAGCGACCGGACGCGGATGATCGCCACCCCGATCGAAACCATCGCGCGCAAGAAGTTCACGGCGGATGCCGAACGGCTGCTGGCAATCATCGCGGCAGAGACTATCGGCGTCATCGTGCTGGGCCTGCCCGTCAACATGGATGGAACGGAGGGGGCCCGTTGCCAGTCCACCCGCGCCTTCGCCCGTAACTTTGCAAGGCTCTCTCCGGTTCCCATCGTGTACTGGGACGAGAGGCTGTCGACGGCGGCAGTGGAGCGTATGCTGATTCAGGCGGATGCCTCCCGTGCCAAGCGGGATCAGGTCATCGACAAGCTGGCCGCCGCGTGGATTCTACAGGCCGCACTGGATTCACTCAGATGACAGGTGTCTTCCTGGCCCTGCTGCCGGTCTTCATCGTTATCCTCGTAGGGTTCGCGCTGAAGCGGGCGGAGGTCATCAGAGAGCAGCAATGGTACGGGCTGGACCAGATTTGCTATTATGTTCTCTTCCCCTGCATCATCTTCAAGGAGATCGCAGCGGCGGATTTCTCCACCGTTCCCGTGCTCCAGATGGCAGCCGCCATGGTCATCGCCGTTTGCGGGATGATCGGGCTTCTGGTCCTCTTTCACCGCCCGGTCATGGCGCTCCTCGGGGTTAACGGTCCGCAGTTCACCAGCGTGGTTCAGGGCGCGGCCCGCTGGCATACATTTATCGCCTTCGCCATCATCCCATTGCAGTTCGGCCCTGCGGCACTGTCGCTCGGCGCGGTGAGTGCAGCCGTGATGACGCCGCTGCTCAACATCCTCTGCGTTATCATCATGGCGCGTTTTGCGCACGAAACCTACATTGCGCCAAAGCAGCTATTCCTCGCCATTCTGAAAAATCCCTTCGTTTTCTCCTCACTGGGCGGTGTTGCGTGGCAAGTGACAGGGCTGGACCTTCCCCCCATGGCGCTGCAGGTGCTGGACATGATCGGGCGAGGCGCACTGGGTCTTGCACTTCTCACCGTGGGCGCAGGCCTCCGGCTGGGGGAGGTCGTCACCGGCTGGTTGCCTGTCGCCACGGCCACCGCCCTGAAACTGCTCGCCATGCCCGCGCTGATGGCCGGCGCACTTCTTCTGATGGGGGTCAAGGGGGAAGCCTTCACGATTGCCCTCCTCTGCGCAGCTGTGCCGACCGGCTCCGGCTCCTATGTACTGGCCCGCCGCATGGGCGGAGATGCGGGAATGGTGGCCAATATCCTGACACTGCAAGTCATCGTCTCCGCCCTGACCATACCCTTGGTCCTGTCGCTCGCCGGTGTCACAAACTGAGGCCTGTGAAAAGCCCGGAGATGCCACTTGCAGCGCAAGCCCGAACGCCTTACACACCCGGCTTTAATGACAAACATTCCGCGCCCGCCGCTCATCAAGTGCCAGCATCTGCTGGCAATTGACGATATTTCATCGCTTGAGGCCCACCGCATTCTCGATCTGGCCGAGCACTATGTCGGTGTCAGCCGTCAGACGGACAAGCGCCAGCCGGTGCTGCAGGGCCGTACCCAGGTCAACCTGTTCTTCGAGGCTTCGACGCGCACCCAGTCCTCCTTCGAGATCGCGGGCAAGCGGCTGGGGGCGGATGTCATGAACATGGCAGTCGCCAATTCCGCCGTTTCCAAGGGTGAAACGCTGCTCGATACGGCGATGACCATCAACGCCATGCAGCCTGACTTCCTCGTGGTGCGCCACCAGTCATCAGGGGCTGTCGAGCTTCTGGCGCAGAAAGTGTCCTGCGCCGTCATCAACGCGGGCGATGGCCAGCATGAGCACCCCACCCAGGCACTGCTCGATGCGCTCACCATCCGCCGCCACAAGCAGAACTTCGAAGGCCTCACTGTTGCGATCTGTGGAGATGTGCTGCACTCGCGCGTGGCGCGCTCCAACATCCACCTCCTCAACAAGCTGGGTGCGCATGTGCGGGCCGTTGCCCCGTCAACGCTGCTGCCCTCCGGTGTCGCCAATTTCGGCGTCGAGGTTCACCGCAGCATGGAGACGGGATTAAAGGGCGTGGATGTCGTCATGATGCTGCGCCTCCAGCTGGAGCGCATGACAGGCGCCTTCGTGCCATCGATCCGCGAGTATTACCGCTTCTTCGGTCTCAATGCGGAGACGCTGAAACTTGCAAAGCCGGATGCGATGGTGATGCACCCCGGCCCGATGAACCGCGGCATCGAGATAGACTCCGACGTGGCGGATGGCGCGCAGTCGGTGATCCGCGAGCAGGTGGAAATGGGCGTCGCCGTGCGCATGGCGGTGCTTGACGCCCTCTCGCGCAATCTCGTCGTGGGAGGCCCGTCATGACCGCTGCAAAGCACCAGGCGGGCCGCCGGGCCTTCATCAACGCCAACATCGTGGCCCCCGCCGAAGGCATCAGCAGCAAAGGCGGCATTCTGATCGAGGATGGGTGGATCCTGGCTGTTGGCCCAAAGGTGACGCGCGAAAGCGCTGGCCCCGGTACAACTGTGGTCGACTGCACCGGCCTCACCCTCATTCCGGGCCTCGTGGACATGCGCGTCTTCACCGGCGAACCGGGCGCGGAATATCGCGAAACATTGGCCAGCGCCTCTCAGGCGGCAGCGGCCGGCGGCGTCACCACCATGATCGTCATGCCCAACACCCAGCCGGTGATTGATGACGCGGCAATCGTTGATTTCATCCTGCTGCGCGCCCGCGATACCGCCTTGGTGCGCGTCGCCCCCATGGCGGCCATCACCAAGGGCCTCAACGGCGAGATGATGACGGAGATCGGCCTCCTGAAGGATGCAGGCGCGGTTGCCATCACTGAAGGCACCAAGGCCGTCGCCAACGCCAACGTGTTCCGCCGTGCGCTGACCTATGCCAAGGATTTCGGCATGCTGGTCGTGCAGCATGTGGAGGAACCGACCCTCTCCACGGGCGTGATGAACGCGGGCGAGACCGCCAGCCGGCTCGGCCTGTCCGGCAATCCGGCGATGAGCGAGGTCATCATGCTGGAGCGTGACCTGCGCTTGGTCGAAATGACGGGTGCACGCTATCATGCCTCTCAGATTTCAAGCCAACACGCGGTGGAGGTGATACGCGCCGCCAAGGCGAGGGAGCTTCCCGTCACCTGCGGTGTCTCCGTTCACCACCTTGTGCTGAACGAGAACGACATCGGAGCCTACCGAACCTTCTTCAAACTCTCCCCGCCGCTCCGCTCGGAAGACGACCGGCGCGCGCTCGTGGAGGCCGTCCAGGACGGCACCATTGATGTGATCGTGTCCGGCCATGACCCGCAGAGCGCTGACACCAAGCGGCTTCCCTTCGCGGAAGCGGCCTTCGGCGTCATCGGGCTTGAGACCATTCTGTCCGCGGCACTCAGCCTGCATCACAATGAAGGCGTGCCGCTGAGCCGCCTCATCGATGCCATGTCCGCGACACCTGCGAAACTTCTGGGGCTTGAAACCGGACGCCTCGCGCCGGGAGCACCGGCCGACTTCGCGCTCGTTGATCTGAACATGTCCTGGCAGGTCGAGCTTGACGGCTTGCGCTCACGCGCCAAAAATTCGCCCTTCGAATACCGGACGCTTGAAGGCCGTTGTGTGGAAACCATCGTTGCGGGCCAGAGCGTTTACGCCTACGCTCGCCGCTGATCGCGAAAAAGAGTTAGGAACGCATGATGGGTCTTTCGCCCCTTGAAATGATCGTTTCGCTGGTGTTCGGCTATCTATGCGGCACCATTCCCTTTGGCCTCATTCTGACGAAGACCGCGGGCCTTGGTGACATCCGCTCCATCGGGTCCGGCAACATCGGCGCTACCAATGTGCTGCGAACCGGCAACAAGAAGGTCGCGGCCCTCACCCTGCTTCTGGATGCGATCAAGGGCACGATCCCTGCCCTGCTCATGGCGTATCTGTATGGGCCGCAGGCCGGAATTCTCGCTGGCCTCGCTGCCTTCTTCGGCCATCTCTTTCCCATGTGGCTGGGCTTCAAGGGCGGCAAGGGGGTCGCCACCAGCATCGGCGTGCTCTTCGGCCTGTTCTGGCCGCTGGGATTGATCTTCATTGCGGTATGGATCGTCATGGCGGTCCTGTTCCGCATCTCCTCGCTCTCGGCGCTCACGGCCTGCGTGGTCTCACCCATCGCGGCTTACGCCGTGGGCCGGCCGGATCTTGTGCTGCCGGTTGCCATCATGGCCGTTGCCGTGTTCATCACCCACCGCGCAAATATCACGCGCATCCTGAAAGGTGAGGAGCCGCGCATCGGGAAGTCCAAGGCGGCATGATGCCCGCCCCGCTCAGCGAAGAAGCCCGCCGCGACTGGCTGCGGCTCTCCATGAGCGAGAATGTCGGGCCTGCCACCTTCCGCACATTGCTCCGCCGCTTTGGCTCTGCCGGGGAAGCGCTGCGCGCTCTTCCGGAGTTGGCGAAGAAGGGCGGCCTTGGCCGCAGCCCGCGCCTTTATGGCAGCGAACAGGCAGAGCGGGATCTTGCGAATGCCAAAGCCATCGGCGCGCGCTTCATCGCCAGTTGCGAACCGGACTACCCGTCACTGCTGAACGAGACGGACGGCGCACCGCCGATCCTCTGTATCAAGGGCGATGCCAGCCTCCTGTCCCGCAGCGGCGTCGCAATGGTGGGCTCCCGCAACGCATCGGCCATTGCCCGCAAATTCACCCGCCAGCTGGCGCGGGAGATCGGCGGCGAAGGCCATATGATCATCTCCGGCCTCGCCCGCGGCATTGACACCGCAGCGCATGAGGCGGCGCTCGACACTGGAACGATCGCGGTTGTCGCGGGCGGCCTCGACATCATCTATCCGCCGGAGAATGAGGCGCTACACGCGGCCATCGCAGAGCGCGGCATCATCGTGTCGGAGCGCGTTCCGGGCACCGTGCCGCGGGCCGATTTCTTCCCGCGCCGCAACCGTATCATCTCCGGCCTGTCGCGCGCGTTGCTGGTCATTGAGGCGGCTGTGCGCTCGGGCTCGTTGATCACCGCGCGTTTCGCCGCCGAACAGGGCCGCGATGTGTTCGCCGCACCGGGTTCGCCGATGGACCCACGCTGCGAAGGCACCAATAAACTGATCCGCGATGGCGCAACGCTGCTGATGTCGGCCCGCGATGTTCTGGAGGCCCTGGGGGCCGAACGCCGGACCCAGCAACTGAGCTTCTTCGAGCCGGAGCCGCCACCACCCCCCGCGCGCGATGCCGAGGAGGCGGACAGCCGCACGGTTCTGGACCTGCTCTCTCACAGCCCGGTCGATTTCGATGATCTGGCCCGGGAGAGCGGCTACGATGCCGGCACGCTCTCCGCTCTCCTGCTGGAACTCGCCCTCGCCGGCCGCATCCAGCGCTTGTCAGACGGCGCCGTCGCGCTGGCGTGAAGGTCAGCCGCCCTGCTGCAAATGTCCGGCATTGAGCTGCCGAACCACCAGGATCATCGTGGCATGGGCCTCGCCCTCGCCCACATTGACGATCCTGTGCGGCAGGTCACCCCGGAAACGCAGCGTCTCGCCCACCTTGATGCGCCTGGTTTCGTCGCCCGATGTCACCTCGATTTCGCCCGCCAGCATGTAAAGATGCTCCACCGTGCCCGGCGGATGCGGATCGGATTCGAGAACGCCCTTGGGCTTTGCGCGGAAATCGTACCACTGCACCTGCTCAACGAGGTTCAGCGGCCCGGCAATGGCCAGGCGGCACAGCCCATCCTGGCTCTCAAGGATCGGGACGCCCGATCTTGACTGGTGCTCCAGGAAAACCGGCGCGCCCTCGGTGCGAAGCACCTCGTCAATGGTCGTGTCCAGCGCCCGTGAAAGCCTGTAAACCGTTGACAAGGTTGGGTTTGTTTCATTCCGCTCAATCTGGGAGATGATCGACTTGGCAACGCCCGACTGTTCCGACAAATCCCCCAGGGACATGTTGTAGGCCTTGCGCAGGCGCTGGATCGTCTTGCCGAGGCTCGGTGTCGGATCAAACTCCGGAGATTGCGAAACTTTCCTGCCGCGACGCGTTGACATTTCGTCGTCCTGTACTTAGAACTATTGTTCGTTAAAACGAACATCACCGGCATTCGGTGTTTTCCGTTCGCCTTGATAGCGCGCCTTCGCCACTTAAATCAAACGAATTCGCGCATTTCAGGAATTGTCGTACGGAAGACCGAACGTTTGAAACAGCGAACGGAAACTGAAGGGAGCACACGCCATGCGCTATTTTCCCATCTTCATCGATCTCGAGAACCGTAACGTCACCGTCGTGGGCGGCGGTGAGGAAGCCCTGCGCAAGATCCGCCTGCTGCTGAAAACCGGTGCCTGCATCAACGTCATCGCGCCTGAGATCCACGAGGAGCTGGCCGCCGAGCGCCGGGTGAACTGGATGTCGCGTCATTATCAGCCCGGCCTGCTCGAAGGCGCGGCGCTCGTCTATTCCGCCGATGCCGACTTGAACGCACGTGTTGCGGCGGATGCCCAGGCGCTGGGAATTCCGGTCAACGCCGTGGACAACCCGGACATCTCCACCTTCATCATCCCCTCCATCGTGGACCGCGACCCGGTGGTGATCGCCATCGGCACCGAGGGTACGGCCCCGATCCTTGGTCAAGGCCTCCGTGCCCGGATCGATGCGATGCTGCCGCAGGCGCTGGGTGATCTTGCCCGGGCCGCCTCAGAGCTTCGCGAGCGCGTCGCCGCCGCCATTCCGCCGGGCAACCGCCGCCGCTCGTTCTGGTCCCGCTTTTTCTTCGGCGATGTGCGCGATGCCTTCGTCGCGGGCGACTCCTGCAATTACCTCGCTGGGGTCGAGAACCTGTTTATTGGCGAAGCGCAGCCGCCCATAGGCCGCGTCTCCTTCGTCAGCATTGCAACTGATGATCCCGAGCTTCTCACCATCAAGGCGCAGCGCAAGCTGCAGGAAGCGGATGTGATCGTGCATGATCATGCCGTACCACTCTCCATCCTCGAAATGGCGCGGCGAGATGCGGTACGCCTGCCGGTAAAGGGCGAACTCTATGACGGCGCGACCGACCTTCTCATTGCCGAGGCTGGTGCGGGCAAACGTGTCGTCCGTCTCGCAGTACAGGAATCCTCGCTGGAGGAAACCGTGTCCGTCGCGGCGGAAGGCATTGCCTTCGAAACCGTTCCGGCCGTTTCAGTCGCCAAGCCTGCCGATATCATCCCCTTCCCTGCCCGCGAAGAGACCCGCGGCGAACTTCTGAGAGCAGCATCATGACAACGCCTGAAAAAGGACAGCTCATCACCGCCAACCGCCTGCGGGACGGCATCGCCGTCTTCATGACGCGCAATGGGGATTGGAGCGAAACGATCGACGATGCCGTGCTGGCACTGGAACCCGAGGCGGCGGCAGCGCTCGAAGCCCGCGCCAAGGACGACGAGAAGAAGACGCTGGTGACCGGTTCCTATCTCATCGAGGCCGAACGCATCGATGGCCGGGTGCGCGCAGCCCATATCCGCGAGCGCATGCGCGCGCTCGGACCTACCGTCAGAATTGATCTCGGCAAACAGGCCGAAGGCAAGGGCGCAGGATTTGCCGCCCCCGAAGGAGTGTAATCCATGTACCGTTATGATGAATTTGACCACCAATTCGTCCGTGATCGGACCAATCAGTTCCGAAACCAGGCTGACCGCCGCTTGTCGGGCGAACTGACGGAAGATGAATTTCGCCCGTTGCGTCTGATGAACGGCCTCTACCTGCAGCTTCACGCCTACATGCTACGGGTGGCCATTCCTTATGGAACGCTCTCTGGCCGCCAGATGCGGCAGCTGGCCTTCATTGCCGACAAGTGGGACAAGGGCTACGGCCATTTCACCACGCGCCAGAACATCCAGTACAACTGGATCAAGCTGGAAGACGCCGCCGACATCCTGGACGCGCTTGCCGACGTGGAGATGCACGCCATCCAGACATCGGGCAACTGCATCCGCAACGTGACGACCGACCATTGGGCAGGTGCAGCGGCCGATGAAATCGCCGATCCACGGCCGGTGGGCGAGTTGGTCCGCCAATGGTCATCCCTGCACCCGGAGTTCTCCTTCCTGCCGCGCAAGTTCAAGATCGCGGTCACGGGCGCGCCCAATGACCGCGCCGCGGTGAAGGTGCATGACATCGGCCTGCGCCTCCACAAGAATGACAAGGACGAGATCGGCTGGGAAGTGATTGTCGGCGGTGGCCTTGGCCGCACGCCGATGGTGGGTGTCACCGTCAGGGATTTCCTGCCGCAGCATGAACTGATTGGCTATCTCGAAGCCATCATGCGCGTCTACAATCTCTATGGACGGCGTGACAATAAATACAAGGCGCGCATCAAGATCCTTGTGCACGAAATCGGCGCGGACAAGTTCAAGGAAGAAGTCGAAGCCGAATACGCCAAGCGCCCGCATCCCTCAACGGAAGTGGAAGAGCGCGAACTGTCGCGCATCGCCGCCTATTTTGCTCCACCCGAATTCGAAAGGCTGCCGCGCTGGTCAGCCGCGTTCGAGGAGGCGAGGCGCACCAACCCGGACTTCGCCCGCTGGGCCAAGAACAACCTTGGCCCTCACCGCGTCGACGGCTATGCGATCGTCAACATTTCGCTCAAGCCCGACGGCGGCATTCCGGGGGACGCGACGTCCGCGCAGATGCGGCTGATGGCCGATCTCGGCGAGCGCTACAGCTTCGATGAATTGCGGGTCAGCCATGCCCAGAACATCGTGCTGCCGCATGTCAAGCTGGATGACGTGTTCACCATCTGGCAGGAGCTGGGCAAGGCTGATCTCGCCGCCGCCAACTATGGCCTCGCGGGTGATATCATCGCCTGCCCCGGCCTTGATTATTGCGCGCTTGC
>JBEIDW010000113.1:0-9529 GCA_040383265.1 Hyphomicrobiales bacterium | reverse complement strand
CTCCTGTCCTTCGCCCAGTTCGAGCGCGAGGTGACGGCCGAGCGCATCCGGGACAAGGTCCGCGCGAGCCGGATGAAAGGCATATTCATGGGCGGCACTCCGCCCTACGGCTACAAGCCGAAGGACCGGAAGCTGGTGATCGACGAGGAGGAAGCCCGAAATGTCCGGTGGATCTTCTCCCGCTTCCTCGAAATCGGCTCGGCTACGGCGCTTGCGCGGGAGGTTGTAAGAAAAGGCATCCGGACGCCACGCGGCAACGCCATGAGCAAGAACTTCCTCTACCGCATGCTCAACAACCGCGCCTATATCGGCCAGTCCGTCCACAAGGGGACGGGATATGCTGGCGAGCATGAGCGCCTGATCGACCAAAAGACATGGGACAACGTGCAGTCCATCCTCCAGCAAAGCCCCCGCCTACGCGCTGCCAACACACGAAGCGAGACGCCTGCACTTCTGAAGGGTCTTCTCTACGGGCCAGATGGCGCCGCCTTTTCCCCGACCCACACGCGCAAGGGTGATCGCCTCTACCGCTACTATGTCAGCCAGACGATCCTGAAACATGGCGCTGGCAAATGCGAGGTGGCGCGTGTGCCAGCAGCGGAGATCGAGGCTGCCGTTGTTGGCCAGATTCGCGGCATGCTGCGCGCGCCGGAGGTGGTCGTGGCCACGTGGCGCGCAGCCCAGCCGGAATGTGAAGGACTAGCCGAAAGCGAGGTGAGCGCTGCACTGGCGGCACTTGATCCGCTCTGGTCCGAGCTCTTCCCCGCCGAGCAGGCGCGCATCCTCCGACTGCTGATCGACCGCGTGGAGATAGGCTCTGACGGGTTGAGGCTAAGGTTCCGTGACAAGGGGTTGGCACAGATGGTGGCTGAGGTTGGCATGATCGCTGGCAAGAGCCGAAAGGCGGCGGCATGAACGACCAGACTGTTATCGTCACAGTGCCATTCACCATCCGCAAGCGCGGCGGGCGGAAACTGATCCTGACGCCCGATGGAACGCCAGCATCGCCTCCGACACGTTCCCGGCCCGACAGCGCCCTGCTGAAGGCATTGGCGCGGGGCTTCCGCTGGCAAAAGATGCTGCGGGAGGGTGACTACCAGACTCTCGAGGATATCGCTGACGCCGAGAACATCAACCCGTCTTATGTCAGCCGCCTGCTGCGCATGACGCTGCTGGCGCCGGAGATCGTGGAGGCGATACTGGCTGGCACTCAGCCTGCTGGAGTGACTAGGGCGAAGGTGATGAAGCCGTTTCCGATGGAATGGCAGCGCCAAGTATTCTCATGATGTCGCGAACGCTACTGCAATCCAAGGCACTGCAACAGTCATCACCGGCGACACCATTGATATTCGAGGCGTACGGATCCGGCTTGGCGCCATCGACGCGCCAGCAAGTTCCCACCTCTGCCTGGATGTCGCCAGCAACCGAAATCACTGCGATCAGAAATTAGCCATTACGCTCGAAGACTTGATCGGAGGCTCCGTTATCATCTATGGCCCAACGCCGCAAAACACGAAACTCAGATGCGCCAGTTCATCTCTTCAATCACGCACCCAAACGCCTGATGGGTTTATTTTTCGCTGCCATTGCGAATGCGGTGCCACCGCTCGCTCAGCGCAGCTAAGATGCGGGTCGGCAGATCGTAGACCTGGAGCTTGCCCATGCCCTCAATCTGATATCCAGATCACGGCGTCATCAGAAGAAAATTGATCCTAGCCCACGAGGGGTAGCATTCAGTCTGTCCCGGCCATTCAAGGAGGTCATTCACTCTCATGGGGCCTTTCCTGAGTTACTCAGGATTAGTTGCTCAATTCACTCCCGCCAGCATGATCACGCCACCCGCGGCGTAGAACTTGATCCCGGGCTCCGGGAAGTCCGGGTATTCGATCCGCCTCTCCACCAGCCGCCGATCAATCCCTGCCTCGCATCGTAGCAGTGCGGATGATCCCTCCACGATCAGCGACCAGACCAAGAACTCCTCGCTTGCCAGTGCCGCCTCTTCACGCTGCGCTAGAGCGACCGCGTCGATATGCCAATAGGCCCCGGCCCTCTCGGCCACGAGCAGCATGCCATCCGTGTAGTGGACGGGCATTGCTAGGGAGTGCTCGTACCAGTTTTCTGTCCCGGTGAACTGCGCAGGCTCAGCCTGCGTGAACACCTTTCCCTTTTCCATCTGCTGCTCCGGAATGGGGCAGGATCGCCCGCTGCACGCTGCGATCTACATTCAGAGCTGGTCGAATTCCTACCGGATTTGGCGGCGGGACCGCAACGGTTGGCATACGTTCCATCTCAACCAAGAGAGAGGTGCGTCTTGATCAAGGCACGATCATGGCGAAATCGACGGTATCGGCCAGCAATGAGCAAACATTGAAGTCATGGCGAACCGTCGATGTTGCTTATTACCATTGACCGATCTTGCGGTCGCAGCAGATTTGCGCAAAACTTGATCTTGATCGGCAGCTCATCTGGTGGATGTCGGCTGACAGTCCGGTTAGACGGCGCGGAGGCGGAGATGGCGGTGGACGAGAACGAGGCGAAGCGTCATGTTCGGTATGAGCCGGACGAGAGAGCCCCGCATCTGCTGGCGGCGGGCATGGCAGCCCAAACCGTCATACTTGTGCTGACAGGTATTATGATCACCCCGTTGGTGATCGCACGCGGGGCTGGCTTGAGCGAGCAGGACACGTCGTGGCTGGTCTTCGGGGCCCTGCTCGCTGCCGGCGTTTCGACATGGTTGCAACTTCTGAGAAAGGGCCCGGTTGGCGGCGGATATACGCTCTTCGTAGGTTCCAACGTGGCCTTCGCCGCCGTGGCCGTGGCCGCGCTGCAAGGGGGCGGGATTGCCGAGCTTGGTGTTCTTGGCGCAATCGGGGCGCTTGGCACCTTCGCATTCACGCGATGGCTTCCGCTCCTGCGCAAGGTGCTGACACCGGCCGTGGGCGGAACAGTCCTCATGCTCATGGCCCTCAGTGTAGGGCCGGTGATCTGGAAAATGCTGGAACGCACCGGAACGGAGGCAGACCTTTCGCACGAACATGGCCTGGTGTTTCTGGCCACGTTGCTTACCATCGTGCTCATCCTTCTCTTCACGACGGGGATGGCGCGCCTTTGGGCGGCCCTTTTGGGTGTTTTGGTGGGGACAGGCGTCGGCGCGGTTCTCGGGCATATCCACTACGGACCGGTTTTGGCCGCACCGTGGATCGGCCTCCCGTCCCGTTCCTGGCCCGGCCTCTCAATAAGCCTGGATGCACAATTCCTAAGCCTCATTCCGGCATTCATTCTGATCAGCCTCGTCGCCTGCATGGAAACCTATGCAGACGCCATTTCGGTGCAGCGAACGGCCTACAGAAGACCCCGCCCGATCGACTTTCGCTCCGTCCAGGGTGCGATCAATGCGGATGGCGTCGGCAGCATGTTCGCCGGGTTACTCGGCACAGTCCCGAATACCGTCTTCTCGACATCCATTGCCGTAGGCGAGATCACTGGCGTTGCATCGCGCCGCGTGGGTGCATGGGGTGGTCTCTTCCTCGTACTCCTGGCATTTTCGCCGAAGATCGGTGCTGCCGTTGCGGCAATCCCCGCGCAAGTGGCAGGTGCCTACATCCTGATCCTTGTCGTGCTGATCTTCGGACATGGCGTCAGGCTCGTTACCGAAGGCGGCATGGGTTTCGAAACAGGTCTCGCCGTCTGCCTCAGCTTCTGGGTGGGTTTCAGCGCCCAGTCCGGCGGCCTCATGAACGGCCTGCTACCCTCATGGCTTCAGACGGTGTTCTCCAATGGCACGACCATTGGCGGGCTGACGGCCATTCTGTTGATGATGCTCATCTTCTGGCGCAGGGGCGCGCAGAACAAGGTGGCGGTGCCGCTCGATCCGCGCTCGATCTCGATCCTCCGGGAGCGGGTTAAGGTCTTCGCCACCCAGATCGGATGGGATGAAACGGCTGAGAACCGGCTGATGCTGGCCGTCGAGGAGGCCGTCCTCTTTCTCTGCGAGGAGGAGGAAAGCCAGACGGCGAACAGGCTGGCCCGCGGCCGGCTGATGATGCGGCTGGCCGAAGTGAGGGGTGAAGTCGAGGTCGAGATGATGACGGCCCCCAGCGAACGCAACGCGGAGGAGATGGTGGCGCGGTTGGCAGACGCCGAACCTCAAAACATCGAAGACAATCTTTCACTCAGGCTGCTTGCACGCATGACGAAATCCCTCAGGCATCTTCAATTTCGGCAGGGAAATTATCTCCTGATGCAGATCGATAGCACCGGGTGACGGGAATAACCTTGTGTTGTGGTCTCTCACATCTCCATTGTCAAAACAGGACACGGTCATTTACCCGACCCTGACCGTGGCGGTCTTTCAAGAGCCTGCAATGCGGACAATGCCTCGCCATTCAGCTCAGGGAGGAGAAAATGGAAATTTGTAAAACGATTCTCAGCCTCGCGGTCGGCACGGTTCTCGCGGTCTCAGGGGCCTTCGCCCAATCCTATCCCGAACGGCAGATCAACATGGTCGTGCCGTTCTCGGCGGGCGGACCGACGGATACCGTCGCGCGCCTGATCGCCGAGAAAATGTCGGCCGACCTAGGCCAAAAAATCATGGTCGAAAATGTCGGCGGTGCCAGCGGAACGCTAGGTGCGGGCAAGGTGGCAACGGCGGAAGCCGATGGATACACTGTGCTGCTGCATAACATCGGCATGGCAACCAGCGCCACGCTTTACCGCGAGCTCGCCTATGAACCTCTCAAAGCCTTCGAGTATGTGGGCCTCGTCACCGATGTGCCGATGACCATCGTCGCCCGCAAGGACTTCGCACCCACTGATTTCAAGGCCTTGGTGGACCATCTGAAAGCCAATGCGGCGACCATCACCATGGCCGATGCCGGAATCGGTGGGGCCTCGCATCTTTGCGGCATGATGCTCATGAGCGCCATCGAAGCGCAGCTGACGACCGTTCCCTACAAGGGCACCGGCCCGGCGATGACCGATCTGCTCGGCGGCCAGGTCGATATCATGTGCGACCAGACAACTAACACGACGGAGCAGATCAAGGCCGGCACCATCAAGGCATATGCCGTGACGATGCCCGACCGTCTCAAGATTCTCCCCGATCTTCCCACCGCAATGGAGAGCGGCCTTGCGGACTTTAATGTCTCGGTCTGGCATGGCATCTATACACCAAAGGGAACGCCCGCCGCCGTAAACGAGCGTCTTGCAGCCTCGCTGCAGAAGGCGCTGGCCGACCCAGATGTGGCCGCCAATTTTGCCAAACTCGGCACCGCGCCATCTTCCGCAACGGATGCTACACCAGCCGCGTTGCAGTCCAAACTCGAGTCGGAAATTCCGCGCTGGAAGGCCGTCATCGACAAAGCCGGCGTCTACGCCGACTGAGCGACTGGTAACACGTCCTGATACAAGTGATGCACCGAGACGTCCAGTATGGACCTTGCATTCCTCTAAATATCAGACCATCGAGGAAATCGCTGACGCCGAGAACATCAATCCATCCTATGTCAGTCGGTTGCTGCGGATGACCTTGCTGGCGCCGGAATTCGTGGAGGCGATACTGGCTGGAACTCAGCCTGCTGGATTGACCAGAGCAAAGGTGATGCAGCCGTTTCCGATGGAATGGCATCGCCAAGTATTCTCCTGATGTCGCGAACGCTACTGCTATCCAAGGCACTGCAACAGTCATCGCCGGCGACACCATTGAGATTCGAGGCGTACGGATCCGGCTTGGCACCATCGACGCGCCAGAAAGTTCCCACCTCTGCCTGGATGCCGCCAGCAACCGAAGTCGCTGTGATCCTAAATTGGCTATAACGCTCGAAGACTTGATCCGAGGCTACGTTATGACCTGTGGTCTAACGCCGCAAAACACGAAAATTAGATGCGCCAGTTCATCTCTTCAATCACTCATTCAAACGTCTCAAATTATCTCACAAAGGACTGCACGACATAAGTCAAAGCCACGCCGGCTCACTTACTGTAGTTTGTCGAGAGATAGGTGATGATTTGCTTCTGGTCATCCTCGGTGATGGGTGCGCCCATGACATGCACCATCTTGCCCACGGTCTCTGTCCAGCCCTTCTCGTCCTGGATCGGAGAGTTCATCTGGATGAAGTCGAGGCTGTGGCAGGCCGCACAGTTGCCTTCGACAACGTCTAGACCATCGCCGGGCTTCAGGACGATTGTAGATTCGTCGGCGCGGACAACATCTGAACTCAAGGCCATGAGGAGACAAGCGCCAGACAAGGTAAATGTGATGCTTGACTTCATCGTGCTGCCTCCACGTTCACAGTCTGGATGACGTTGTTATGATAGCCGGACGGGCTGAAAATGAGTTTCGAGACCTGGCTCACGCCCTCGGCGTTGGTGGCCCGCGCCATGACGGCGTAACTGCCGGGGTCTGTCGGCGTGAAGGACAGCGACCATTGTCGCCAGGAGAAGCGGCCAAGATCCTCGCCAAGTACTGCCGGGCGCCAATTCTTCCCACCATCGGTTGAGACATCCACCTCCGTAATGCCATGTCCCCCGTCCCAGGCGATGCCGCGCACGTCCACGGACTTTCCGACGGCAACGGCCTGCCCCTCGCCGGGGCTGGTGATCAGCGAGTTCACGACCATCTCGGTGATAGGCGTGTTCTTGTCTGTCTCCTGCGTGATGAAGCGGTCGGTGAAGGAGAAGGTGCCGAGTGGCACGCGATAGGCCTTCGCCATCCAGTAGCCGCCTTGCGGCTTGGTGAGGGCGTTGACTTCAGTGACCTGCTTAGTCCAGTAGGTTGCCGTCCAGCCAGGAACGATGAGACGGGCCGGATACCCGTTCCAATGCGGTAGTGGCTCGCCGTTCATGTGTGTAGCGATCATCGTGTTCTCGTCCAGTGCCTTCCAGGTAGGAATGGACTTGACGAAGTCGGGGGTTTCCTCGACCACGCCGGACTCGCCACCATTGAAGGCGATCTCGATCGCGTCCGGCTTGAGGCCGGCCCTGGCGAGAATGTCCTTCAGCCGCACGCCCTTCCACTTGGCATTGCCCATGGCGCCGTAGCCCCACTGGACGCCCATTACGTGAGGGTCGGAAAGACCGCGGCGATTACCGGCGCACTGACAAAGCGCAGCGAGTTCGACCTGCTCGAAATCCGTCGCGAGTTGTGCCAGCGAGAGCTCGAAGGGCGTGGTAGCGCCATCGCCGCCGATCTTCAGCCGCCACTCTGCAGCATCCACCTCGGGAATGTTAGAGAGATGCCAGCGCACGAAGAACTCGTCATTGGGCGTGAAAGCCTTTTCGAAAACTTCCATAGGCGATTCGTAATTGGGCGGGCGATAGGACCGCTTGATCAACGGCTTCTTGCCGGGCAGGGCGTCGAGCAGCGCAGCCTCACGCGCGCCCGATGTCAGTGCCGCGGGGCCTAGGTCCGGCGTAGCGGCGAAGCCCGGGCCGCCCACCAGCCGGGCTGTGCTGGCGTAGGCAGCGAGTGTGGCTGCTCCGTTGAGCAGTTGCCGGCGTGTGGTCATGCGAGAGATCCCTCAGCTTGCAAGTGTACGCAAGGGCGGAGCCGTATGCGTGGCGAAACAACCTCAGCAACACCAGTGCATTGGACATTGATGGCTTCGGCCAGAGGGGTAACTCTTTACTGATATACCATTAAAGATCAAGGCAGGCCGCGAAAGGAAAAGATCGCTCCAGCGCTGACATTACGACCATGAGCGCCCCAACATGGCGCTCGGAGAAATTATGTCGGCTCAGAAGCCGAGACGGCGAACGGAAGTGAACCTCTCCGGGTGAGTTCTACGCCAGATCCCCTCCAAAGACGGCAGGATCACTGCGGCAGTGCCCATTCCAACTTCATTCCCCTGTCCCAAAAGCAAGGCTGGGTATTTTCAGCGGGTACAGAAGGAATATGCGAATACGATGAACAACTTTCACTTGTGACGGTTAGTATCGACGATACGCTGCTCCGTGATGCGGGCGCAGCGAAAGGGGCCGTATTTCGCAGGGTGGGTGCACTTGATCCGCTTCTCGTGCAGTTGGTCTTGTCTGCGGAGAACTTCAGCGCTGGCGGCCGGATGTATCGCGAGACCATGTCAAGAGCGTTGGCGATGCAATTGGTGGCAACACTCGACCCTCCGCCCACGGGGCAGACACCACTTGACGACATCCGGTTCCGGCGGGCGGTTGAGCATGTGCACGCGCATCTCGGGGAGGACTTATCGCTGGAGGGCCTGGCTGCGGAGGCTGGAATGAGCACCTTCCACTTCGCAAGATCGTTCAAGGCGGCGACCGGCGTATCGCCCTTGCAATATGTGATCAGAACCCGGCTGGAGACGGCCCAGGCGCTGCTGAAATCAACGAAACTGAGCATCGCCGAAATCGCCCACCGGGTGGGCTACGAAGACGTCAGCCGCTTCGGGCAGCATTTCAGGCGTCAGTTCGGGATGAGTCCAGGAGCTTTCCGGGACAGCTGAAGCCATTTCCGCAGGATTCGCCCAGAGAAAAGCAGGATTTGAGGCTGCCTGAGGGAACCAGACCCGTCACGCTCGCACCGGTAAATACCGGGCGCATGCCCCAATACTGGAGACGAGACATGAAGACGCCTGCCCTTTCTGCCATCGCCTTCTCGGCCACCACATTACTGCTTTCGGCGGCCGCCATGGCTGAGACGAAGACCAGGACAATCACCTTTGAGAATGAGGGTGCGACCCTCTCGGGAACGCTCTACCTTCCTTCGGACTTCCAGGCGGGAACCAAGCTGCCCGTCGTCGTTGTGACCGGAGCATGGACCAGCGTCGAGGAGCAGATGCCCCGTGAATACGCAGAAGAAATGGTCGAGCGCGGTTTTGCAGCCTTCACTTTCGACTTCCGCGGCTGGGGCAAATCCGGTGATCTTCCCGGCAACATCCAGTTCAAGGAAGACCCGCAGGCCAAGATCAGCGACCTGAAATCCGCCTTCGCAGCCGTGGCACAGGCGCCGGAGGTGGACGCCGGGCGGATCAACGGCCTCGGCATTTGCGCCTCGGCCGGTTACATGGTCGATGCGGTATCGGGCAATCCCCTGGTTCAGCGCGTCGGCCTTGTTGCGCCTTGGCTACAGAACCAGACGATCGTCGAAGCGGTCTATGGCGGCGCCAGCGGTGTTGAAATGCTGCGCGGTCTCGCGTCGGCTGCGGCAGAGCAGCCGGGCGGCGTGGTCATTCCGGCAGCCGGCCCCGCAGGCGCGGAAGGCGTGTTGATGCCGATCGGTGGTTACTATTATGAACCGTCGCGTGGCGCCATCCCCGCCTATGACAACAAATGGAACAATCTCAGCTGGGAGAGCTGGTTGACCTATTTCCCGGCCAATCATGCCCCCGCTCTCGACAAGCCTCTGGCCATCGTCCATTCGGAGGCGGCCGCCATTCCCGACGGCGTTCGTGCGTTTCTCAGGGCGTACAAGGGAGAGGCCGTGATAACCTGGCTGAACGGCATAGACCAGTTCTCCTTCTATGACCGTGAAGATGCTGTCGATGCAGCCGCCAACGCGGTAGCCATCCATTTTAGG
>JBEIDW010000112.1:0-9568 GCA_040383265.1 Hyphomicrobiales bacterium | reverse complement strand
CGAGCGGTCGCCCGTCATGTCCACGATGCCGCCCCACAAGCGGAGCATGCGAAGCCGGGAGGTGATCGGGAAGGTTTCGACGAGAGCCGCGACCGTGTGCTCGAGCGCCGGGAAGGAACCTCGCTGCGAATAGTTGTTATAGGGGTCGGTGCCGCCGCCGATCACGAGTTCGCACTGTTCGGACTGGCTCATGTAGCCATGAACGGTTTTGGCCATGACAACGCAGTCGATCACCGGCTTGATCGGCTCGGAGACGAGCGCCTGCAGGCACTGGCTCTCGATCGGCATGCGCACGCCCGCCATGTCCATGATGGTGGAGACATGGCCGGCGGTGACGACGCCGATCTTCTTTGTCTTGATCACGCCCCTGGTGGTTTCGAGACCCACAACCTTCGAGCCCTCGCGCTGGATGCCGATGACTTCACAGTTCTGGATGATATCGACACCCATCGAGTCAGCGCCGCGGGCATAGCCCCAGGCCACCGCGTCATGGCGGCCCGTGCCGCCGCGCGGCTGGTAATAGGCGCCGAGGATGGGGTAGCGGCAGTTCGGATCGTCATTGATGATCGGGACGATTTCCTTCACTTCCGCCGGTGTGACCATGCGGCAGTCGAGCCCGGCAAGGCGGTTGGCGTGCGCGGTGCGCTGGAAGGCGCGCAACTCATGCTGGGTCTGGCACAGCATGAGAACGCCGCGCGGGCTGAACATGACATTGTAGTTCAGATCCTGCGACAGGTCCTCGTAGAGCGAGCGCGCCAGCTCATAAATGGCAATCGAGGGGTCCTGCAGGTAGTTGGACCGGATGATGGTGGTGTTGCGGCCGGTATTGCCGCCCCCCAGCCAGCCCTTCTCGACAACCGCGATATTGGTCATCTTGTGGTTCTTGGCGAGATAATAGGCGGTGGCCAGGCCGTGGCCGCCGGCGCCAACGATGACGGCGTCATATTCCTTCTTGGGATTGGGCGAGCGCCAGGCCCGTTCCCAGTCCTTGTGATAGTTCATGGCGTTTCGCGCCAGGGAAAAGACAGAATAACGCGGCTTCATGAGGGCGGATTCCTTGTATCTACGGGGAGTTCTAACAAACCCCCCATCCCGCTATAAAGGGTTTTCCGACGCCCAAGGGCGGCCATGCGACAATGCGGCATGTAAAATTTGATCGGGATGAATTGCATTAATGAGGCCCACGGGAATATCTCATAGATCATGTTATGGATCGCTCTTGCAGCTCTGACCGCCGCCGTTCTGGCAGCTCTTCTCATCCCGGCGGTTATCCGCTCCGCGACTGGAGAGGTGGCTGACCGTAACTCCTATAACCGGGCTGTTTTCCGCGACCAATTGGCTGAACTCGAACGCGATGCCGAGCGCGGCACCATTGGTGCGGCCGAGGCCGAAGCGGCCCGCAACGAAATCTCGCGCCGCCTGATTGCGGCAAGCGGACCGAACCAGGGCGAGGGTAAGCGGGCCGGGCTCAGCACCTCAATCATTGCCATTCTGGCAGCCCTCCTGATTCCTGCCGTTTCCCTGCCGCTCTACCTCAAGGCCGGCAGCCCGGAGCTTCCGGATGTTCCGCTGGCCGAGCGCATGGCGGATGCCGAACAGAACGGCGACTTCGAGGCGCTCATCGTCAAGGTTGAAAACCACCTGGCGAACAATCCGGACGACATTGAGGGTTGGAAGGTGCTGGCGCCAACCTATCGGCGGCTTGACCGCTGGGCCGACGCGGCAGAAGCCTACCGTAACATGCTACGCCTTGCCCCGCCCGATGCAACCACCCTGGCGGAGTATGGCGAAGCCCTCGTGATGGAAGGGCAGGGCGTGATTTCGGCCGCAGCGCATGACCTCTTCACCAAGGCGCTGGCGCTTGACGCCAAGCTTCCCAAGGCCCGCTTCTTCGATGCGCTGGCGCTCAAGCAGGAGGGGAAGACGGAGGAGGCAAAAGCCGCGTTTCAGTCCTTCCTGGCTGACTCGCCCGCCGACGCGCCGTGGCGCCCGATGGTCGCAGCGGAAATCGACAGCCTGAGTGGCAGGCCGCCCGCGCTCGACAGCCAGACGATGGCTGATGCCGCCAACATGAGCGCGGATGACCAGCAGGCGATGATCCGCTCCATGGTGGATGGCCTTGAGCAGAAATTGACCACAAACCCGGATGATCTTGACGGCTGGCTGCAACTGATCCGCGCCCGCGCTGTTCTGGGGGAGGCGGACAAGGCCAAGGCCGCCTATGAAAAGGCCTTGATCCAGTTCAGCGGCAATGGTGACGCGCTGGCGCAGATTGCCAGCCTTGGAAGAGAAATGAAGATCCAATGACCCGCAAGCAGAAGCGCCTTTCGATGATCCTCGGCGGACTTGCCGTGCTGGGTCTGGCCGCAGGCCTGGTCCTCTACGCGCTGTCCGACACGATCACCTTTTTCCATACGCCGAGTGACCTGACCGAAGCCGGCGTGAAGCCTGGCCAGCGCATCAGGCTTGGCGGCATGGTGGAGGATGGCAGCGTGAAGAAGGGGCAAGGGACCACCACCACCTTTTCCGTGACTGATCAGATTCAGGCGATCACCGTCAGCTATAATGGCATTCTTCCCGACCTGTTCCGGGAAGGGCAGGGTGTTGTCACCGAAGGCAAGCTTCAGCAGGATGGCACCTTCGTGGCCGATACGGTGCTTGCCAAGCATGATGAAAACTACATGCCCCGGGAATTAGCCGAAAGCCTGAAGGAAAAGGGCGTGAAGCTTGGCAAGGGGGCAGGGGAATGATTGCCGAAACCGGTCACTTTGCTCTGATCCTCGCCGTTGGCGTGTCGCTCTACCAGTTCCTCATTCCACTCTATGGCGCACAGCGTGGCGATGTGGTTTTGATGCGGGCGGGGATTTCCGCTGCGGTGCTGCAGTTCGCGCTTGTGCTGCTGTCTTTCTGCGCGCTGACCTATTCGTATGTCGTTTCGGACTTCTCGGTTCAGAATGTCGTGGCCAATTCGCATTCGGCGAAGCCGCTCCTTTACAAGATCAGCGGCGTGTGGGGAAACCATGAAGGCTCCATGCTGCTCTGGGTGCTGATCCTGGCGCTCTATGGAAGTGCCGTTGCCCTTTTCGGCCGGAACCTGCCGCTGGAACTCCGCGCCCGCGTCGTGGCCATTCAGGGATCGATCGGCCTCGCGTTCCTCCTCTTCCTCGTGTTGACATCGAACCCGTTCCTGCGCGTCAACCCGCCACCGGTCGAAGGCAGCGGTCTTAACCCGATCCTGCAGGACCCGGCCCTGGCCTTCCATCCGCCGTTTCTCTATGCGGGCTATGTGGGCCTATCGATCGCCTTCTCCTTTGCGGTGGCGGCGCTGATTGAAGGCCGTGTCGATGCCGCCTGGGCGCGCTGGGTGAGGCCGTGGACACTTGCGGCCTGGATGTTTCTGACCGTCGGCATCGCCATGGGTTCATGGTGGGCTTATTATGAACTTGGCTGGGG
The DNA here is from genome assembly GCA_040383265.1 of Hyphomicrobiales bacterium. Taxonomy (GTDB): domain Bacteria; phylum Pseudomonadota; class Alphaproteobacteria; order Rhizobiales; family Aestuariivirgaceae; genus Aestuariivirga. Next base: position 6,115 of record JBEIDW010000112.1, on the reverse strand, counting down.
TGGTTGGTGGTTCTGGGACCCTGTCGAAAATGCCAGCCTCATGCCATGGCTGGTGGCCACCGCCCTTCTGCATTCGGCCATCGTCCTTGAAAAGCGCAATGCGCTGAAGATCTGGACGGTGCTGCTGTCGATCCTCGCCTTCTCGCTGTCGCTCATGGGTGCATTCCTCGTGCGCTCCGGCGTTCTGACCTCGGTTCATGCCTTTGCGGTGGACCCGGAGCGCGGTGCCTTCATCCTGTTGATCCTCTGCATCTTCATCGGTGGGTCGCTGTCGCTGTTTGCCTGGCGAGCGCAATCTCTGAAGGCGGGGGGGCTCTTCGCCCCGGTGAGCCGCGAGGGCAGCCTTGTGATGAACAACCTGCTGCTGTGCGTTTCTTGCCTTGCGGTGTTCGTGGGCACGCTTTACCCGCTGGTGCTCGAAACGCTGAACGGCGATAAGATTTCCGTGGGGCCGCCCTATTTCAACCTGACCTTCGGCCCGATCATGCTGCCGCTCCTGCTGCTGGTTCCAATCGGACCTTTCCTTGCCTGGAAGCGCGGAGACATCGCAGCTGCATTGCGCCGCCTGTGGATCGCGCTCGCGCTAGCCGTGGCGGTAGGCCTTGGCGTTCTCTTCCTCAACGTGCGCGGGCCATGGCTTGCGCCCTTCGGCATGGCGGTGGCTGCATGGTTGGTGTTTGGCGCCCTGTCCGACCTGGCCCAGCGGATTTCTCTGTTCAAGGTGCCGCTGTCATCAAGCTGGCATCGCCTTGTCGGATTGCCGCGCTCGTCGTTCGGCACGGTGCTGGCCCATGGCGGGGTTGGCCTCATGCTGGCGGGCATCGTGGCGATTTCGCTGTGGCGCGTGGAAGTGATCGTGGCGCTGAAGCCTGGAGAGTCGGCGGACGTCGGCAGATATACAGTGACCTTCATCGGCGAAGCGCCGCTGAGCGGGCCTAACTACACAGGCCGCGTCGGCAGCTTCCTGCTGAAAGAGGGAGACAAAGAAATCACCACGCTGCGCTCCGAGAAGCGGGAGTTCAAGCCATCCGGCATGCCGACTACGGAAGTGGGCCTGTGGCAGAGCTTCACGGGTGACGTCTATGTGGTGATGGGCGATCCCACCACGGATGGCGCGCGGGCCATGCGCTTTTATTACAATCCCTTCGTCAACTTCATCTGGGCGGGTGCGACGCTGATGTTCCTGGCAGGATTGTTCTCGCTGAGCGACAGGCGCTACCGGGTTGGTGCGCCGAAGCGTGCTCAGTCAGACCGGATGGTGGCGGCGGACTGAGGAAGCTTCTCGTCAGTCTCGCCCTTGCGGCCTCGCTTTCCCCGGCCTTTGCGTTGTCGCCTGACGAGCAGTTGAAGGATCCCGCCCTTGAACAGCGGGCGCGTGGGATTTCGGCGGAGCTGCGCTGCCTTGTTTGCCAGAACCAGTCGATCGACGATTCGGATGCGCCGCTGGCAAAGGACCTCCGCATGCTGGTGCGCGAGCAGTTGCTCTCGGGCAAGAGCGACGGGGAGGTGATGGATTTCGTCGTTGCCCGCTATGGAGACTATGTACTGCTCACCCCGCGTTTCAAAAGCGATACGATCCTCCTCTGGGTGACGCCTTTTGCGGTTCTGCTGATTGCCGGAGCAGCGCTGATTCTGCGGCGGCGGCGGCCGCTATCCGTGCCTGAAAGCCCGCTTTCCGATGCAGAACGCGAAACTCTGCGAAAGGCCTTGGAATAGCCTCCGGTTTGCCGCGAAGCTTACTGAAGTTTCACCCGGCGGACAGGTCTTTGTAAGGCGCGGCAACCTACCTTCACTCCATCGAAACAAACCCACGATGGAGATTCGGAATGTCCTCAGCTACTCCCCGCACTGCCCCCAAGGCACTTGGGATTTTCGCCGCCGGCCTGTTGGCCGCCACGGCTTTTGTTAGTGCTGCCTCGATCATGCCAACCGGCCCGGCCATCGCGCAGAGCCAGCTCAATGGCGCTGCAATTGACACCTCAAAGGGCTATGCCGATCTCGTCGACCGGGTGATGCCGGCGGTGGTCAGCGTGCAGGTGAAATTCGCCAATGCGGTGGCCACCGGCGATGAAGATGGCGCCAATCAGGGCCAGAAGCAGATGCCAGGCCTGCCGGATGGTCCGCTGGGCGAGTTCTTCAAGCAGTTCCGCGGCCAGGGCATGCCGGGCCAGGGCGACCAGGGCCAGCGCCCGCGCAGTGGCATGGCGCAGGGCTCGGGTTTCATCATCTCGGCTGACGGCTACGCGGTGACCAACAACCACGTGGTCAAGGACGCTGACGAGGTGTCGGTGACCATGAAGGACGGGACCGAGTACAAGGCTGAAGTGATCGGCACCGATCCCAAGACCGACTTGGCGCTCATCAAGATCAAGGGTGACGGCAAGGCTTTCGACTACGTCTCGTTCGCGGAGGATGAACCGCGCGTTGGCGATTATGTGATGGCGGTCGGCAATCCCTTCGGTCTTGGCGGATCAGTCACGACCGGCATCATCTCGGCGCGTGGCCGTGACATCGGCGCTGGCCCTTATGATGACTTCCTGCAGATCGACGCCGCCATCAACCACGGCAACTCCGGTGGCCCGGCCTTCAACCTTGAAGGTGAAGTGGTGGGCATCAACACCGCGATCTACTCGCCCTCGGGCGGCTCGGTCGGCATTGGCTTCGCGATCCCTGCCTCGTCCGCCCAGAGCGTGATCACCAGCCTGAAGGAAAACGGCAAGGTGACGCGTGGCTGGCTTGGGGTGCAGATCCAGCCGGTGACCGAAGACATCGCCGAAAGCCTGGGCCTTGAGGATGCGAAGGGCGCCATCGTCGCCGACGTGACGGAAGACTCGCCTGCACTCGCCGCTGGCATCAAGCAGGGTGACACCATCCTGAACTTCGATGGCAAGGACATCAACGACTCGCGTGATCTCTCGCGCAAGGTTGCTCAGGTGAAGCCCGGGGCTGAAGTTCCCGTCACCGTCATCCGCGATGGCAAGACGATGGATATCTCGGTGAAGATCGGCACCATGCCGACGGATCCGAAGATGGCATCCAAGGACGCCGGCAAGGAGGCGGAGAAGAGCGTGTCCCTTGCCGACCTCGGCATCAAGGTGGCCCCCGCCCAGGATGGACCCGGTGTCATGGTCACTGAAGTCGCCCCCGGCAGCGCTGCCGCCGAGCGCGGCCTCAAGGCCGGCGACACCATTCTTGAAGTTGCCGGCGCTGAGGTGAATGCCCCCTCGGACGTGCGCGCCGCGCTCAAGGACAATGACAAGAAGCGCGTGTTGATGTTGGTCAAGACCGACGACGGCCAGCGCTTCGTGGCCCTGCCCAAGTCCAAGGGCTGAGCCAAAGCAAAGAGGGCCCGCGGGACACCGCCCCACCCCCCCCGCTCCAAGGTCGCGCGTGCCCTGTTCGCGCCGAGGCTGGACCACCCCCACCGGAGCCAGCCTCCGCGCTTCCCCCTTTGCCTCGGAGATGGAACATGCAAGTTAGAGAGCCCGAATCTCAAATCTGGACAGCGAAGTCGACCCGTCAGCCCATGCGCATTTTGGTGATTGAAGACGACCGCGAAGCCGCAAGCTGGCTCGTGAAGGGCCTTGCCGAGGCGGGCCATGTGGCCGACCACGCCGCCGACGGTGAGGAAGGCCTGGGCCTTGCGCTCGAGGGCGTTCACGATGTGTTGATCGTGGATCGCATGCTGCCGAAGATCGATGGCCTCACCATCATCCGCAAGTTGCGCGAGAATAACATCACGACGCCGGTGCTGATCCTTTCGGCGCTTGCCGATGTGGATGAGCGGGTGAAGGGTCTGCGGGCCGGCGGCGATGACTATCTCGGCAAGCCCTATGCCTTCTCCGAATTGCTGGCGCGGATCGAAAACCTTGGCCACCGTGCCTCCCAGGCGCCGCTTGAGACCAAGCTGAAGGCCTGCGACCTTGAAATTGACCTTCTCACCCGTAACGTGACGCGTGGCGGCAAGCCGATCGTGCTGCAACCGCGTGAGTTCAAGCTGCTTGAGTATCTCGTGCGCAATGCCGGCCACATTGTGACCCGCACCATGCTGCTCGAAAATGTGTGGGACTATCATTTCGATCCGCAGACCAACGTAATCGACGTGCACATTTCGAGGCTCCGCGCCAAGATCGACAAGGGCTATGATGAGCCCATCCTGCAGACCGTGCGTGGTGCGGGCTACATGATCCGTGATTCGTGAACGCCCGGTTCAAGATCCTCCAGACGTCGACCTTCCGCCTCGCGGCGCTCTACCTTGTGCTGTTCGTCATCTCGGTGGGGGCGCTGCTTGGCTACGTCTACTGGAACACGGCCGTACTGCTGGAACGCCAGACGGATGAGACGATCCAGGCCGAAGTCAATGCGCTGGCTGACCAATACAGGCTGCGCGGGGTGCGCGGGATCATCGATACGATCAAGCGGCGCAGCGACGACGAGAACGGCGCCGTCTATCTGCTGGTTGACTCTGCGGGGCAGCGCGTTGCCGGCAACCTGACGAGCCTTCCCACCCGGCCCGAGGGCGAAGAGGCCAGCTGGATCGAGTTCCCCCTCGATGTCCAGAAGCCGACAGGCCGCGAAAGCCATATGGCGCGCGCCTTTTACATAACGCTGTCTGGCGGCTTCGAACTGGTCGTCGGGCGCGATGTTGAGGCGCTTCGGCAATTCGCCGCCATTATCCGCCATACGATCTATTATGCGCTCGCCATCGCGCTGGTGCTGGGGCTTGGCGGCGGTTTGCTGATGAGCCGCAACTTTCTCAAGCGCGTCGAGACGATCACCGAAGCGAGCCGCACCATCATGGCGGGCAATATGTCGGGCCGCATGCCCGTTACCGGCCTGAACGATGAGCTTGACCGGCTGGCGCAGGCGCTGAACGAAATGTTGGACCAGATCGAAAGCCTGATGGCGGCGATGAAGGAAGTGTCCAGCAACGTGGCGCATGACCTCAAGACGCCGCTCACCCGCATCAAGGCGCGCGTGGAAGCAGCGCTGCGCGCAGGCTCGGAAGCCGAATACCGCGAGGCGCTTGAGAGTACGGTGAGCGAATCCGACCGCCTGCTCGACACCTTCAATGCGCTGCTCTCCATTGCGCGTGCGGAAGCCGGCCAATCACGCAGCGGCCTGGCGTCGATCGACGCCGGGGCCCTGATCGCCGATGTTGTGGAGCTTTATGAGCCGATGGCGGAAGAAGAGGGCGGCACGCTGACCAGTGCCCTGTCCCCCGGCCTTGTGGTGCTGGGCGACCGTCAACTGCTGGCGCAGGCGCTCACCAACCTCATCGACAATGCCCTGAAATACGGCGCGCGCGAGGGTGAAACGCCGGAGATTACGGTGACCGGCATGATCGAGGGCGACAAGGTTGTGATCGCGGTGGGCGACCATGGCATCGGCATCCCGGAAGAAGACCGCGGCCGCGTGACCGAACGTTTCGTCCGCCTTGACCATAGCCGCTCAAAGCCCGGCAACGGCCTGGGGCTGAGCCTCGTCTCCGGTGTCATGAAGCTCCATAGGGGCGCGCTGGTGCTGGAAGACAACCACCCCGGCCTCCTCGCCAAACTTGTGCTTCCGCTGCAGAGTGCGGGATAGGGGCATCTTTCCCGGCGCGAAATCTGGGTAGCAATTAGTTCACTCAAGTTCTTCTTGATCGCTGCAGTCATAATGATTCTGAATGCGGGCGGGGCCACCGCTCAGGCAGAGCCGGGTGTCTGGAAATGCTATCACAGTGGTTACATGAATGTTTGTAGTGGTGGCGAAGGAGCTGCAGCCGACGATTACCATGAAATTAATTGGCCGTTTTGCAAGAAACCTGAAGCGCCCAGTTGTTGTTATAGGGGAAATGCAAGCGAATGATGTGATGGGATTTTCATGTGGCATGCCGGTGTTCCGCCGCGTGATATTCCGATGCCGGCGCGTGGTGCTGCAAACTTGTACTGTCCGCCGGGAGCTGTTGCCAGGCATGGCGTTTGTGTCGTTGTTTCCAGTCAGGGCGAAAATTGCCCAATTAACCCAGATAGTGCGGTAGATTCACTCTCCGGTTCGGCATCACGTGGCATTTCGAAGTCCCGTACAGATGCCCAAAGCTCGGGTGAATTTCATGTCTACCTGACGCGCTACT
>JBEIDW010000111.1:0-9625 GCA_040383265.1 Hyphomicrobiales bacterium | reverse complement strand
GAAAAGAATTCATCGGCGCGCCGGGCAAACAAAAAGCCCCGCCTCCTTGGGGGAGGCAGGGCCGTAAACCGGAACCAGGATGCGCTTAGATCGCGTCCTTGACTTCCTTGGCCGGGCGGAAGGCAAGCTTCTTGGAGGCCTTGATCTTGATCTGCTCGCCGGTGGCCGGGTTGCGGCCCATGCGGGCGGGGCGCTTCTTCACCTGGAAGATGCCGAGGCCGGTGACGCGCACCTTGTGGCCCTTCTTCAGGTTCTTGACGGTGAGTTCAACGAAGTTGCTGAGGAATTCGCCGGCAGCCTTCTTGGACATCTCGTGCTTTTCAGCCAGTTCAGCGGCGATTTTCGAGAGGGCAATCGTCTGGATCTTGTCGTCAGCCATTGTTGTCTCCTTGATTGAGGTTTGGCTGACCCGGACCGTTAACGCAGCTTTTGATTCGTGAAAACCTATATTTTTCGCGGCTTTTTGAGCATGTCGCCGGAAAAACCCCGAGAAATCCTGCGTCAGCAAATTGAGGTGAAACTACCGGCGCATAAAATCTTTTTAAAACAGTATCTTGGAGGAGAAAATCAGGGCTCCTGCGTCCGGCCCGTGGCGTGCGTTGCAATGTCCAGATGGTTCTTGAGTGGAATCGGTGGCAGGCCGTGTTTTGTGGAAAACTCATGCAAATTGGCCCGCCGCCGCGCTTCGAGTGATTCGCCCGAGAGGTTTTGCCGGTGCACGCGAATCGCCACTACCGGCGTTTGGATGTGGGTCAGTTCATGGCCCGCGCGCGCCACGCGAAGGTGCCAATCCCAATCCGAGTAGAACGGCAAGGTCTCATCGAACGGCCCTAATTCGTCATGCAGGCTGCGCCGGTACATGATGGCGGAGATGAGGATCGTGTTGTCGCGGGTGAGCGTATCGCCGTCGGCATGAAAGGCGAAGGGCAGGCTCGGACGCCCGTCCTCGAAGGCCATGATGCCATCGGCGTAGCAGAAGCTGGCACCGCGGTCGAAGGCTGCGGCAGCCGTGGCGAAATAGGTGTCGTCGATCAGCCAGTCATCATCATCGAGGCAGGCGATGACATCGCCCGTTGCATGAGCATCGCCCACATTGCGGGCCCGCACCGGGCCGCCCTGGCGGCTGCTTACGACCTTCACCGACGGATGCATGTGGCCCACTGCCGCGAACGCGCCTTCGCCGTCATCGACAACGATGATTTCCAATGGCGCGTGCGTCTGCGCCAGCACGCTTTCAACCGCCTGTTTCAGAAAGTGAGGCCGGCCTCGGGTCGGGATGACAACGGAGATGCTGGTCATTGGCTCACTGACTGCTCATCCAAGCCGCGCGAGAGTTTGCGGTCTGCCGATCAGCGGCAGAAGCTGCGCCAGTTCCGGTCCGTGGTCCAATCCGGTGAGTGCGAGGCGGAGCGGCATGAACAGCGGCTTGCCCTTGCGTCCCGTGGCGGATTTCACGGCCTCGGTCCATGTCTTCCATGTGGCGGTGTCCCATGGGCCTTCGGGCAGCAGGTCCCGCGCCTGTGCGATAAATCCTAAGTCGTCCTCCGCGATCACCGGCGTCACCGGTCCATCGATCACAGCCTGCCACTGCGCTGCATCCGAGAGACGTTCGATGTTGCCGCGCACCGCCAGCCAGAAGGCTTCGCTGGCGCCCGGCAGCCGGTGCTGCACCGCCTGCCACGGCAGATGATGCAGCAGCTTGGCATTGAGGTGGAGCAGTTCCGCCTCGTCGAAGCGGGCCGGCGCGCGCGACAGCTTGTCGAGCGAGAAGCCTTCGACAAGTTCAGCATAATCTGGACACGGATGAATATTGTCAGATGTGCCGAGCAACGCCGCGTGGCTGACGACCGCCATCGGCTCAAGGCCTCCTTCGCGCATCGAAGCGATGGAAAGCGAACCCAGCCGCTTCGACAGGCCCTTGCCGTCCGCCCCCGTTAGCAGGCTGTGGTGGGCATAGGCCGGAGCCTTGCCGCCCAAGGCCTCGGTGATCTCGATTTGCACGGCGGTGTTCACCACATGGTCTTCGCCACGGATGACGTGGGTGATCGCGAAGTCGATGTCATCGATGACGGAGGGGAGCGTGTAGAGATAGGTGCCATCCTCGCGCACCAGCACAGGATCTGACAGCGACGACGTGTCAATGTGCTGTGGCCCGCGGATCAGATCATTCCATCCGATCATGCGGCCGTCGAGCTTGAAGCGCCAGTGGGGCTTCCGGCCTTCCGCCTCGAGCTTCAGCTTGTCTTCTTCCGTGAGCTTCAGCGCGGCGCGGTCATAGACGGGTGGGGCACCCCGCGCCATCTGGCGCTTGCGGCGGCGGTCCAGCTCATCCGCTGTTTCATAGCAGGGGTAGAGGCGGCCTGCGGCGCGCAACCGGTCCGCCACCTCGTCATATCGCCCAAAACGCTTTGATTGCCACTCGACGCGGGCCGGGCGGATGCCCAGCCAGTCGAGATCTGTGGCGATGCCATCGGCAAAGTCCTGGGTGGAGCGTGCCGTGTCGGTGTCATCATAGCGCAGCACGAACTGGCCGCCGGACTTCAGCGCAAAGAGCCAGTTGAGGATCGCCGTGCGCGCGTTGCCAATGTGGATGCGCCCGGTGGGCGAGGGTGCGAAGCGGAGGATGGTCATGGTCAGCGCCCGTCCCGGAATCCGTTGGTGATGGGGTAGCGGCGGTCGCGCCCGAAGTTGCGCCGCGTGATCTTCACGCCGGGTGCTGCCTGACGCCGCTTGTATTCGGCTACATAGAGCATGTGCTGGATGCGTTTCACAAGTGCTTCCTCATAGCCCGTCTTGGCCACGATCTCGGCTACGGGAAGCTCACGCTCCACGAGGCCTTCGAGGATCGTGTCCAGCACGTCATAGGGCGGCAGCGAATCCTGGTCTGTCTGATTCTCGCGCAGTTCCGCGCTCGGCGCGCGTGTGATGATGCGCTCGGGGATCACATGAGCTTGTGTGTTGCGCCAGGAGGCGAGGCGGTAGACCTCCGTCTTGTAGACATCCTTGATCGGATTGTAGCCGCCGTTCATGTCGCCATAGAGCGTGGCATAGCCCACCGACATTTCGGACTTGTTTCCCGTGGTCAGCACCATGGAACCGAACTTGTTGGAAATCGCCATCAGGACCACGCCGCGCGACCGTGATTGAAGATTTTCCTCCGTGATGCCGAATGACGTTTCCGCGAACATCGGCTTCAACGCCGAGAGGAAGCCTTCAACCGGCTCCTTGATCGGCACCACGTCATAGCGAACGCCCAGTAGCCTGGCACATTCCTCGGCGTCGGTCAGGCTCTCGCGGCTGGTGTAGGCATAGGGCAGCATCACACAATGCACCTTGTCCGGCCCCAGCGCGTCAACCGCCATGGCGGCGACGACGGCGCTGTCGATGCCGCCCGAAAGTCCCAGCACCACGCCGGGGAAACGGTTCTTCAGAACATAGTCGCGAAGGCCCAGTACGCAGGCCTTCCAGGTTTCCTCTTCCTTTTCCGGAAGGCGCGCGATCTCGCCCGGCAGGCAGCGCCAGCCATCCTCTTTGCGCAGCCACTCGGTGAGGGCGATCTTCTCCTCGAACATCGGCAACTGAACGGCGATGGTGCGGTCGGCATTCAGCACGAAGGAGGCACCGTCAAAGACGAGTTCATCCTGCCCGCCCAACTGGTTGAGATAGACCATGGGAAGGCCCGTTTCGGTGACGCGCGCCACCACATGGCCAAGCCGCACGTCATCCTTGTTGCGCTCGAAGGGAGAGCCATTGGGCGAGAGCAGGATTTCAGCGCCCGTCTCGGCCAGCGTTTCGCAGGTTTCTTCCGTCCAGATATCCTCGCAGATGGGAACGCCGATCCGGACACCATTGAAGGCGATGGGGCCGGGGGCTGGGCCTGCGTTGAACACGCGCTTCTCGTCGAACACGCCGTAGTTCGGCAGGTCGAATTTGTGGCGGAGCGTCTCGATCTTGCCATTGGCGAGGAGCGCCATGGAATTGTAGAGACTGTCGCCCTCGCGCCACGGCAGGCCGATCAGCACGGCGGGGCCGGTTACCGTATCCTTCGCCAGCTCCTCCACCGCCACCTTGCAGGCCGTCACGAAGGAGGGACGCAGGACGAGATCTTCCGGTGGGTAACCGCAGATGAAGAGTTCCGGAAACAGGATCAGGTCTGCGTTGCTGGCCTTTTCACGCGCCGCGCGCGCCATGGCGAGGTTGGCGTTGATGGCGCCGAGCGTTGGGTTGAGTTGGGCCAGCGCGATGATGAGTCTGTCAGTCATGGGGCGGTCTTAGCGGATAGGGCGAAAGCCTTCAATTGCGGGGGGCGCTGACGGGCAATCGGCAAACGGAACCTGATGTCCTCCAGGGGGTTGGGTTCAGGCGCTTAAAGCTGGTGGCGTTTAACACGCCGAGCTTGCAATTGGTCTATGATCTCGTCAAATTCCGTCTGAAAAATCTGTGAAGCCTTCCTCGCGATAGGGACTGCCCTCCATGCGCCTCGACAATGAAAAGCCCGATTACGACAGCATCGAGGACCGGCGCGGCCAGCGTGGCGGCTTCGGCTTTCCGGGCGGTGGCCGCGGTGGACGCATCAACATTCCCATGGGCGGCGGGCGGTCCGGCGGGTTCAGCGTCAAGACCATCCTGTTCCTTATCATCATCTACTTCGTCCTGAAGATGCTTGGCATCGACCTTATTCAGATGATGAACCCCGGCAGCGTGCCTGGGCCCGGCAGTGGCGCGGATTCGCAGATCACCCTGCCCGATACCCGCACGACGCAGGCTGACGACCCCACAAGCCTGCCATCACCCGGCAGTCAGCCAAGCTCTGCCTCGGCCGATGCCGGCAAGGAATTCGTGGCCCGTGTGCTCGGCTCCAACAACCGGGTGTGGGGCAGTATCTTCACGCAGATGGGTGAGACCTATCAGAAGCCGAAGCTGGTGCTGTTCGAGAATTTCGTGCAGTCCGCCTGCGGTTCGGCCCAGTCCGCCATGGGGCCTTTCTATTGCCCGGGCGACCAGAAGGTCTACATCGATCTGTCTTTCTATCAGGACCTGAAGAACAAGCTCGGCGCGCCGGGGGACTTCGCCCAGGCCTATGTCATCGCGCATGAGGTTGGCCACCACGTACAGCACCTTTTCGGTATCGCCGACAAGGTGCAAGCCAAGCGCATGCGCGTGTCCAAGGAAGAGGGCAATGTCCTGTCGGTACGCATGGAGCTTCAGGCCGATTGCTTCGCCGGCATCTGGGCGCAGGAGGCGGATGCCACCGCCAAGATTCTGGAGGATGGCGATATCGAGGAAGGCCTTAACGCCGCCGCCGCCATTGGCGATGACCGGCTGCAGAAGCGCCATCAGGGCTATATCGTTCCGGAGTCCTTCACCCACGGATCCTCCGAGCAGCGGGTGCGCTGGTTCAAGCGTGGCCTTCAGGCCCAGAGCCTCAGGGACTGCGACACCTTCGCAACCAGCAGTCTTTGAGTTAAGCGGCCCCTTCTGGCGTTCTGTGGGCTTGATCGAAGTCAAGGCCCGCAATGTTTTCCCTGCCTAATAAGCAGTCATGGATTTCAGTTCATGACCTGACAGGAGGGAAGAATGACCAGCAAGATTCTGTGCGCGACGGATGGCACCGAACACTCGTCGCATGCCATTGAACTCGCGGCCGTGATGGCAGCCAAGCTTGGCGCCAAGCTGTCGATCTGCGCGGTGAACGTGGCGCATGGCGGCACCCGCGGCCCGCTGATCTACACATGGGAAGACGATCAGGTGAAGAAGGTGCTGGACAGCGCCGCCGCGGTTGCCCGCAAGCTGGGCGCGCCCCATGTCGATGAATTGACGCTGCGCTCGCGCGAAGCCGCTTCGGCGATCGTGCATTATGCCGAAGAAAATGGCTATGACCACATCGTGGTCGGTACCGGTGACAAGCGTGGCGTGTCCCGCCTCGTTCTGGGCTCGGTCGCTTCCGACGTTGCGGGCCGCGCGCATTGCAGTGTCACCGTCGCTCGCTGAGCAAACCACGCCGTAAAGTTGACTTGTGCATCTCCCGGGCTTGGCGCAAAAAGTGCTCCAGGCAGGGAGGGGCATCAAGTTGGGTGACGTAAGAGGCGATCCGAAAGCCATTCTGCGCAGCCTTTTCAACGCGGCTGTGGAGGCTGCCAATCCGCAGGCGGCCGTGGCCCGGAACCTTCCCGCGCCGCCCAAAGGCCGGACTGTTGTCATCGGAGCCGGCAAGGCTGCCGTGCCGATGGCGAAGGCCGTGGAAGAGAATTGGGGTGGGCCGCTCGAAGGCTTCGTCATCGCGCCCCATGGTTACACGCATGACCTGAAGCGGATCGGCCTCGTGCACGGCCGCCACCCGGTGCCAGATGAATCGAGCGTCGCCGCTGCTGAAAAGGCTTTGGCGCTCGCCGCAACGCTGGGGCCGGACGATCTTCTGATCGCGCTCATTTCCGGTGGCGCCTCGGCGCTGATGTCCAAACCCGTTCCCGGCCTTGCGATTGACGAGAAATTCGCGCTGGTGAAGGCGCTGCTGAAATGCGGCGCCAACATCTCGGAACTGAACTGCGTGCGCAAACAGATCTCGGCGGTGAAGGGTGGCAGGCTGGCCCGCGCCGCGGGGCAGGCGCGCATCCATACACTGGCCTTGTCGGATGTGCCGGGCGATGATCCCGCCATTATCGGTTCCGGCCCCACCGTGCCGGACCCGACGCGAAAGAAGGACGCCCTCGCCATTCTCGCCCGCTATGGCGTGGCAGTGCCGCCGACCATACGCCAGTGGCTCGAAGCCCCGGATGAGGACCGCACGATCCTCAGCCCCCACACCGAAACCCGGGTGATCGTCTCGCCGTCCGAATCCTTCAAAGCGGCACGCAAGAACGCGGAGGAGATGGGCCTCAATGTGCTCTATCTCGGAGACCGCATCGAGGGTGAAGCGCGCGAGGTGGCGAAGGTCCATGCCGCCATTGCGTTCGAAATCGCCGCGCATCGCCAACCGGTGGAGACGCCCGCACTGCTGCTTTCGGGCGGTGAGACGGGCGTGACCGTGCGCGGCAAGGGGCGCGGCGGGCGCAATGTCGAATTCCTGCTCGGCCTCGCAGTGGCCCTTGGCGGGGATGCGCGCTTCACCGCACTCGCCGCTGACACCGATGGCATTGACGGCATGGAACCCATCGCAGGCGCGATGATCGACCCCACAAGCCTCGACCGGGCGCGGGCGCTGGGCCTCGACCCCATGGCCTACCTTGAAAGCAATGATGCCCACAGCATGTTTGAGCGGCTTGGCGACCAGGTCATCACCGGGCCCACGCACACCAACGTCAACGATTTCCGCGCCATATTGATCAGGTGAGGCGTGGCCAAGGCTGAAACGGCACTGATCGCCATCGCCTACCGCTACTTTCTGGCAGTGGCGGAAACGGGCTCGGTCCGCTCTGCCTCGCGCGCCCTGAACGTGGCGGCCTCGGCCATCAGCCGCCAGTTGCAGCATCTGGAGCAGTCGCTCGGCACAGCGCTGTTCGAGCGTTCAGGCCGCGGCCTGAGGCTGACGCCTGCGGGCGACGTTCTGCTCCGGGGCTTGCGCCAGGCGGCGCAGGCCCATGAGCAGACGCTGGATGAACTCTCGGCGCTCAAAGGCCTGCAGCGCGGCCTTCTGCGCATTGCCACGGTGGAGAGCGTGTCGGTGACGATCTTGCCTGACATGCTGCTGCGCTTCACCGGCGCTTATCCGGGAATTGAAGTTTCCGTCACGGTGGCGGGTTCGGAGGCGGTGACGGCGCTGCTGCGCGACCATCAGGCCGACCTAGGCTTCACCTTCAACCCGTCCTCGCTCGAAGGATTGGTGGCGCTGGCCTCGTCGGATCTGCATCTTGGTGCTGTGATGTCGCCGGAGCATCCGCTGGCGAAGGCGGGAAAATTGTCACTGGCGGACTGCATGGGCCATGCGCTGGCCTGGCCATCACGTGGCCTGAGCCTTCGCGCCATTCTCGACAGCCTGCCAGCCGCCCGCAAGGTGCGGCCTGCCTTTGAATGCAATTCACTGCGCCTCATGGCGTCCCTCGCGCGGCGGGGCAGCTGTATCGCCTTCCAGACGGTGATCGGCATCGAGCAGGAACTGGCTGCCGGAACGCTGGCCTTCCTGCCGCTCACCGACAAGCGCCTGCCGGTGGACAGGCTGCGCCTGCTGGCACGGCAGGAGGCCAGTGGCAGGCCCGCTGCAGAGGCCTTCCTGACCATCGCGCGGGACCAGTTGCGGCGGCTGTAGAATGTTCTGATTTTCAGAACGCTATGTTTCCTTTATTCTGCTTTTGCGAACAGTTTTCCCCATGTTAGCCTGCCTTTGAATTGGCTGGAAAAGCCTTTGGGGAAGAACGGAGACGCGATGGGCCGCCTGACGACACATGTACTGGACACCGCTTCCGGCAAGCCGGCCGCAGGGCTGAAGATCGAGTTGTTCCGCCTCGGCGAGCCCGCGCCGCTCAAGACCGTCCACACCAATGCCGATGGCCGGGCCGATGGGCCGATCCTCGAGGGTGATGGCTTCTCGCGCGGCCATTATGAATTGCGCTTCCATGCGGGTGACTATTTGAGGGCCGCTGGCGTGGCGCTGCCTGAGCCGGCGTTCCTCGACATCATTCCCATCCGCTTTGGAATTGCGGACCAGGCCGCGCATTATCATGTGCCGCTGCTCCTTTCTCCCTATGGCTACTCGACCTATCGCGGGAGCTGACATGCCTGTGCCAACCCGTTCCTCCATCCGTTTCCTGCGCCGGGGCCGTATCGTTGAGCTGCACGATGTGCCGCCGATGGGCACTGTGCTTGACTATCTGCGGCTCGACGAGCGCGCGCGCGGCACCAAGGAAGGCTGCAATGAGGGTGATTGCGGCGCCTGCACCGTGGCGCTGGGAAGTCTGAAGGGGGGGCAAGTCACTTATCAACCCGTCAATGCCTGCATCCTGCTGGTGGCTCAGCTGGATGGCAAGGAACTGGTGACGGTTGATGATCTGTCCACGGATGGTCATCTCCACCCCGTGCAGCAGGCGCTGGTCGAAACCCACGGCTCGCAATGCGGCTTCTGCACGCCGGGCTTCGTGATGTCTTTGTTCACGCTCTATCATGAGCGACGCGCGCCGACGCGCGCCGAAATCGCCACTCACATCGCGGGCAACCTCTGCCGCTGCACCGGCTATCGTCCCATCATCGATGCGGCTGCTGCGTGCTGCACTGGCACGGTGGTTGATGGTTGGGCAAAGAGCGCTGACGAAGCAGCCCGTCAACTCGCTATGCTGAATGATGGGGCGGACGTGTTTATCGGCTCGGCCGATGGCTTTGTGGCAAGGCCCGCAACTGCGGAGATGCTTGCGAAGCTTGCGGCCGGCCACCCTGATGCCACCATTGTCTCAGGTGCGACAGATGTCGGCCTGTGGATCACCAAGCAATTGCGCCAGCTTCCGAAGATCATCCTGACGGGTGGTGTCGAGGCGCTCCATCGCGTGAGTGACGAGGGCAGCCATATCGCAATTGGCGCCGCCGCGACCTATGCGGAAGCGATGCCCGCTCTTGCCGCCATCGATGCGGATGTGGGCGAAGTGCTGCGGCGCTTGGGCTCCACGCAGGTGCGGGCATCCGGCACGGTGGGCGGCAACAT
>JBEIDW010000110.1:0-9867 GCA_040383265.1 Hyphomicrobiales bacterium | reverse complement strand
AGTTCTTCATGTGCATTGTGAGGATGAGTTCCGACCGTACAAAAAACATTGGCGTTTTTCTCAGCTATACGCAGGAGATTCGGAAACTTCGCAACGCGTGAGGAGATGGAGACCATGAGACCCACACCCGCCTCCTCCGCGCGCTGCAGAAGGAGCGGCAGCTTCTCATCCATCCCCTCGAAATCGAGGTGGCAGTGACTGTCAACAACCAGCATGGATCAGGCCTTTGCCGATTCCTCTTCCACATAGCGCGGGAAGATGGGTTGGGGTGCGGGCAGCGGCGTGCCGGAAACGAGACGCTTGGAGAGATCGGCAAAGCTGCGCTGATCATCTGGAACGGCGAGCAGATCGAGCAGTTTGGCGGCAGATGCCGGAACATAGGGCTGCGCCAGCGTGCCGACGATGCGCAGCACCTCCGCCGTCACGTAGAGTACGGTGTCCATGCGGGCGGGGTCGGTCTCCTTCAGCGCCCAGGGTTCCTGCCCCGCGAAATAGCGGTTGGCATCGGCCACCACGCGCCAGATGGCATCCAGCGCCTTGTTGAGGGCGTGCGTCTCATGCGCGGCGCGGGCCTCGCCATGAATGCCATCGGCAGCACTCAGGATCTCCCTATCGGCCTCCGACAGGGCACCACACACCGGAACCTTGCCGCCGCAGTTCTTGGCGATCATCGACAGCGAGCGCTGCGCGAGGTTGCCGAGGTCATTGGCGAGGTCAGCGTTGACGCGGTTGACGATGGCCTCATGGCTGTAGTTGCCATCCTGGCCGAAGGGCACCTCGCGCAGAAAGAAATAGCGCGTCTGGTCCTGGCCATACGTCCGCACGAGATCGGCCGGCGCCACGACGTTGCCAACCGACTTCGACATCTTCTCACCGCGGCTGAACAGGAAGCCGTGCACCACGATCTGCTCCGGAACCGGCAAGCCCGCGGACATGAGGAAGGCCGGCCAGTAGATGGCGTGGAAACGGGTGATGTCCTTGCCGATCACATGGGCGGTTGCTGGCCAGTATTTGGCGCGCGGCGCATCTGACTCGGGAAAACCGGTAGCAGAGAGGTAGTTGGTGAGCGCATCGACCCACACATACATCACGTGCTTTGGGTCACCCGGAACCGGAATGCCCCAGTCAAAGGTGGTGCGTGAGACGGAAAGATCGTTGAGGCCGCGCTTCACGAAGGAGACAATCTCATTCTTGTAGTGCTCGGGCGTGACGAAGTCCGGCCGGGCTTCGTAAAGTGCCAGAAGCTTGTCCGCATAGGCCGAGAGCTTGAAGAAGTAGCTCTCCTCCTCCACCCATTCGACCGGCGTGCCGGTTTTCAGCGCAAAGCGCCTGCCCTCGCGGGCTTCCGTCTCGTCCTCGGCGTAATAGGCTTCATCGCGCACCGAGTACCAGCCGGAGTACTTTGACAAATAGATGTCGCCATTGGCGGCCATGCGGCGCCAGATCTCCTGCACTGAAATCCTGTGCCGCTCCTCCGTGGTGCGCAGAATGTCATCAGCCCGAGCATTGAGCTGCTCGCCCATCTCCTCGAACTGGGCAGCAGTGCGGTCCGCCAGTTGCTGCGGCGTGATGCCTTCCCGCGCCGCCGTCTGCTGCATCTTCTGGCCGTGCTCATCCATGCCGGTAACGAACAGAACGTCATAGCCGTCAAGCCGTTTGAAGCGGGCAATGGCGTCCGTCGCGATCCGCTCATAGGCGTGGCCAATGTGCGGGGCGCCATTGGCATAGGGAATGGCCGTGGTGATGTAGAATTTCGGTTTCGGCATAAGACTGCAATCTTGTTGAAATCAGGAGGCCTTCAGAGCCTCTTCGAGGCGCACCAACGCATCGGTGACCGTCTGACGGCGGTCGAGGTTTAGGGCATCCGCCTGCCGGAGGGAAGAGTTGATGTCGCCATGGGCCCTGGCCAGCGCCTCACCCCTGCCCGCCAGCGCCGCAGCACGGGCCTGTTCGCCGATCCAGCCGACCAGCAGATCGCAAAAGATGTAATAATCTTCTGCCGTTTCACGCCCGCTGAAAGCGCTGGCGATTTCAACCGCTGTCGCAGGAGAGAACTTGGAGCGCTTGAGGAACTCGGTAAAGGCGGCCGCCCCCTTGGAGCCCATGAAATCCAACGCCTTGCCCGGGCTTCCGCGCGACAGTTCCGCAGCCTCATGAAGCCCCTCTTCCGCCTCCACCGCGCCGGGAGGAAGGTTGCGGAGTACCCGGAGCGTATCCTCCGTGCTCAAGGGATCGAGCGGCAGATGCAGGCAGCGTGAACGGATGGTGCGCAGGAGCCTGCCCGGCTGATGGCAGACGATCAGGAAAATGCTTTTTTTCGGTGGCTCCTCGATCAGCTTCAAAAGCGCATTGGCGGAGGCAGAATTGAGGTCATCCGCCGGATCGACAATGGCAACGCGCCACCCGCCTGCGCCCGCCGTCTGGCCGAAAAAGTCCTGCGCCTTGCGCGCGTCATCAACTGCGATTTCAGTCTTGAGCTTCTTGGCGCGCTGATCAACGGCCCGCTCGATCACCAGCAAACCCGGATGCGCGCCCGCTGCCACCTGCCGGAAGGCATGGGTTTCAGGCGCGATGTAGAGCGAGCTATGGGCCTTCGCCTTTCCAGCCTCAGGCACCTGCAGCAGAAACTTGGCGAAGCGGTAGGCCAGCGTTGCCTTGCCGATTCCCTGCGGGCCGGACATCAACCACGCGTGATGCAGCTTGCCAGATTGATGCGCCTGCAACAGCCGCGCCTCCGCTGCCTTGTGGCCCATGAGATCAGCCGCGCGGCGCGGGTGCCACGGCGTATCGCGCGGATCCTTGAAGTCCTCCGCCATCACAAAGACCCGCTGACGATGGACCACACGTCATCCGCCACCGCGTCCACATCCTGCGACGCATCAACCAGGCGGCAGCGCCTCGGGTTCCGACGGAGGATGTCAAGGAAGCCCTCGCGCAGCTTGTTGTGGAAGGCGAGGCCCTTGCGCTCGTAACGGTCCTCGGACACGGCGTCACCGCGCGTCCGGGCACGTTCCAGCCCAACGGTTGGGTCAAGGTCGAAAATCAGCGTCAACCCCGGCCGCGTTTCGCCTACGACGGCGCTTTCCAGAGCATCGATGAAGGAGGCCTCACAGCCGCCGGCATGGCCCTGATAGGCCCGCGTCGAATCCATGAAGCGGTCACACAGCACGGTGCGGCCCTGCGCCAGGGCGGGGCGGATCACCTGCTCGAGATGCTGTTCGCGCGCAGCGTAATTCAGTAGCGCTTCGGACTTCGCCGTCCAACGCGCCACATCGCCCGACACCAGCAGGGCGCGCACGGCTTCGGCTTCCGGCGTGCCGCCCGGTTCACGGGTGATCAGCACATCGCGGCCTTCTTGCTGAAGGCGCGCGGCCAGCCGCCTGATCTGGGTGGATTTACCGGAGCCTTCGCCGCCCTCGAATGTGATGAACAGGCCAGTCATCTCGTGCCTCGCCTAGCTCTCTCGCAACGCTCCGCCCTCCCGGCGAATTCTGGAATCCAGCTTTCTTTCCGCATGGGCTTCCACCCAAAGCGGGCTCCCGGCCTTCGCCGGGCTGGCGCATGTCGAGAGCGGGATGGTGCAATGGCTGACATCGGCGCGCTCTAGCTTCCGAAAATCATGATGAAGACAGAATCCATCGCGCGCGACCACATCGAAGGCTCAGCCTCCACGGGCACCGCCGTCAGCACGGGCACTTCAGCCACCGTGATGCCATCGACGATGAAACGTACCTTGCCTACGTCGCTGCCCGCTTCCACCGGCGCCATCAGTGGCCCCTGATAGGCGAGCTTCACTTCGGCCAATTCCTGTTCCTGCGCGGTAAGCGCCACGCGCACATTGTCAGCGGCCAGCAGATCGACCTTGCGTTCCTTGCCGCCCCAGACACGCGCCTGCCCAACGCGATCCCCCTTGGCGTAAACATCAACGCTTCGGAACTGACGGAAGCCCCACTCCAGAAGTTTTTGCGCCTCCACCTTCCTGTCGTCGGCACTCTTGAGGCCGGCAACAACCATGATGAGGCGGCGCCCATCCCGCGCAGCGGAACCGGCAAGCCCATAACCGGCTTCCCGTGTGTAGCCGGTCGTCAGTCCATCCGCACCGGGATAGTCCTTCAGAAGCGGGTTGCGGTTGGTCTGGCGGATATTATTCCAGGTGAATTCGGGGATCGCGTAATAAGCGTAATCCTGCGGGAAGTTCTGGGTGATGTAGCGGGCAAACACCGAAAGATCGCGAACGCTCATCTGGTGGCCCACTTCCGGAAGGCCCGTCGCGTTTTTGAACGTGGCGTTTAGGGCACCAAGCTGACGTGCACGCTCAGTCATCGCTGTGGCGAAGGCGGGCTCGCTTCCAGACAGGGTCTCCGCAAACACGATGCAGGCATCGTTCGCCGATTGCACAACCGCGCCTTTGATAAGGTCCTCCACCCTGACTCTCGACTTCACTTCGGCATACATGGTGGAACTGCCAGACGGCGCGCCACCACGCTGCCATGCGTCCTTGCTGACAGTGAGTTCCTGATCAAGGGTGAGTTTGCCGGCCTTCAGAGCATCAAAGACCATGATCATGGTCATCATCTTGCTCATGCTGGCGGGCGCGATCACCGTGTCGGCGTTCTTTTCATAGAGGACACGGCCCGTCCGCGCATCCATGAGAATCGCCTGCTCCGCCTTCGACACATACGCGCCGTCTTGCGCCACAACCGGCGCGGTGGGGCACAGCAACAGCAGCAGGCCGAACAGAACGGCGGCACGGACAAAGCAGCGCGGAAGAGACGACGGCATCATGACCGACAAGCTAAAGGCCTTTGGCCGCGAAAGCAAACCTCCCGGGAGTTCCCCGCCCCCTACTGAAGCGAGGCCTGCACGGCTTCGCTCCTCACGAGGCGGGCATCCGCGAATCCGGATGATTGGGCGTCAGCAAGTGCCGTCTCCGCATCACCCCCATCCGCAATGGGACCAAGTCTTACCCGGTAGACCGGGCCGCTGGCGCCCGACACCTCGATGAACTGCACCGGCCAAACGGATGAGAACTGCTCGCGTACGCGGGCAGCATTGCCACCATCAGAGAAGGAACCGAGCTGAACGAAATACGTCACTTCAACGCTCTCGGCCGCCAGTTGCGGAACCGCAGCGGGCAGCGGCGCCGGTTCAGCATAGGCTGCCGCCTCAACCGGAGCGACCGGTACAGGCGCAGGCGCAGGCATTTTCTTTTTAGGTTTTGCCTCGGCCACCTGGGTGGTGTCGGCGTACCCCTTCCCACGGTGCTTATCCGCCCGGGCAATCATCTTGCGCAATGGCGTGCCACGATCCAATTCGGTATTCATCGCCATAAGATGGCTGCCACCCTTGTCGTTCAACGGTGCCAGGCCGATGTATTGCACGCGAACGGTCGCCTTGCCTTTGTGCTTGAAATCAAGCGCGCTCGCGGTCGCCTTGGACAGGTCGATGATCCGGGTGCCAACGAATGGGCCCCGGTCATTCAGGCGCACCACAACCTCGCGCCCGTTCTCCAGGTTCGTCACTTTGACATAGCTCGGCAGCGGCAATGTCGCGTGCGCGGCCGTAAGACGGTTCATGTCGAAATACTCACCATTCGACGTCATACGGCGGTTGAAATCTTCTCCATACCAGGAGGAAACGCCCTTCTTGTCGTAGTTCGGCTGCTCCTTGGGTTTGAACAAGACACACGCCACCTTATAGGGCTTGCCCACATGATAACTGCCACCACCCCAATGCACGGGACCATTGCCGGGATAATGCGGGCTGCCCACTCCCGCGAAGGGATCCTGCTTTGTCGACTTCTTGCTGGAGCAACCCGCAACGGCGAGGCCGATTGCCAGGATGACCAGTCCGTTCCGCAACAACGTCCACATGTTTTCCACCTTGCTACACTGGACGCGCTGCGCCCGTGAGACGCCGCACCCTCAAACTGGTGGAATTTGCGCAGGCGTACGTAAACGATGCGTAAGGGAACGTGGTTAACTAAACCTATTGAATTGGCGCGGCGGCCGTAATCGCAGAGATGCGGTCCACATTCTGCTGGGCTGCGCTATTTCCAGCGGTCAAGGCCTGCCGGTAGAGATCCAGAGCCCTCGCCCTGTCCTCGGCGGTGCCCCAGCCCATCTCATACATGCCGCCAAGGTTATTGAGGCCCCACGGATCATTCTGAGCGGCGGCACTTTCAAACAACTTGAATGCCTTGTTGAGATCACGCGGAATACCCTTCCCTTCGAGATAGAGCATGCCCAGATTGTTTTCGGCATCCGCAAGCTTCAAGTCTGCTGCTTTCGCATACCAGTCAGCAGCCTGCGCCAGATCCATCTCAACGCCTTTGCCTTTCTGATAGGCTTGGCCCAGCGCATTCATCGCAGGCGCATATCCCTTTGCAGCGGCATCCTGATAGAGCTTCACCGCTGTGGGCAGGTCCTGCTTCAGCCCTTTTGCCCCTCGCGAGACAAGCCGTGCCAGTTGATATTGTGCCTCGACATGTCCCTGAAGCGCTGCCTGGCGGAACCACTTCGCAGCCTCCACCTCATCCCTCGAAGCGCCCACGCCAGTCTCATAGGCGAGGCCCACCTCATACTGGGCATCAACATCGCCAACCTTGGCAAGGGTCAGTTTCTTCTCGAATGGCAAGTCCGTGAGGGATTGTGCTGCGGCGGGCGCGGCAATCAGAACGAGGACAAGCGAAAGGAAGAGCCAGTTGCGCATGATATTGCTCAATTGATGCGGGTGAATTTCATCGTTTTGCAGAACACCGCTGCCACGCAACCCTGAACCCGCATCGTGTTGCCTCCCTGAAGCTGCATGTTTGAACTGTATGTATTCCCATCATCGGGATTATAGATGGTGCCTGTCCAGTAATTCCGACCCGCCGCCTGCATATTGCGGAGGATCGTGAGGCCGATGACGGGCCGCTTGCGCAGCGCTGGATTGGGGTTTTCCTTGTCGACACGCGGCCGGCCCTTGCCATCCCGCGGTTGCCTGAGCGCCACCACCGTTCCACAGAAATTTAAACCGCAGGGAGACACTTTCACCGTCACCTTGCCATCCGCCATGCGCCACAAACCCGTGGGCTGCCCACCGGCCCATGCCGGAACGGCAAGGCTCAAGAACCCCGCCGCAATCGCCGCCCTCACTGCAAACACTGCCGCCTTACGCATCCCCGACCTTCAGACCACCCCATCCAGCCCCGGCCATGCTTCCCGATTGCCGGACATCCGGGGAAGCGTTATCCTCATCGCCACAAGCACAGGAGACTATGATGAGTAATCTCGCAACGCTCAAGACGGGACGCAGTCTTGAAACCGATGAATGGCAAATGCGTGTCGACCTCGCGGCAGCTTTCAGGCTCTCCGCCCGTCATGACTGGCATGAAGCCGTTGCCAACCACTTCAGCCTCGCCGTATCGGCTGATGGCAAGAAGTTCCTGATGAACCCCCGCTGGAAGCACTTCTCGCGCATCAAGGCCTCAGAACTGCTGCTGCTCGATACCGACGATAAGGACACGATGAACCGACCCGACGCGCCAGACATCACCGCCTGGTCCATCCATGGCCGCATGCATGCGGTGGTGCCACAGGCGCGCTGCGTCATCCATCTTCACCCGCCTTATGCGACGGCGATTGCCTCGCTCGCCAACCCGGACATCCCGCCGATCGACCAGAACACCGCGCGTTTCTTCAACCGCGTGGCTTTCGACATGGAATATGGTGGCATGGCCAATACCGACGCCGAGGGCGAACGGCTGGGGCGGCTTCTTGGCAACAAACAGATCATGATGATGGGCAACCACGGCGTGATGATCTGCGCCTCCACAGTGGCCGAGGCCTTCGATCTCAGCTATTACTTCGAGCGCGCCTGCCGCAACCTCGTGCTGGCCTATTCGACGGGCCAGAAACTGCATGTGATGAGCTCCGCCGTGGCCGAAAAGACCGCCCAGGAATGGGAAGCCGACCGCGACCAGTTCCACTCCCACTTCGCCGAAATGAAAGCGATCCTGGACGCGGAAGACCCCTCCTACGCCGAGTGAGGCAAAGCAAAACGCCGCGCCCCCGTCGGCTCCCGTCATTCTGGAGAAAGCCTGACACCCAGCTGTGTCTCGCCCGCGCCTGACGCCCCCTGGCTCTTCAGGCCCGGCCTCCGAGCCGGGCATCCTTTTGCGCCCACAAAGCGGATGGCCAGATCACGTCCAGCCATGGAGAGAAATAACCCAACCCATCGTCATCTCCCGCTACAGGAGCGCGAGAAGACATGAAGGCCCATTGGCCAGTCCCTTCTGGCGCCTTACGCCGTCAGGGCCGTACGAAACGGCATTGAGATCAGCGCCGAAGGCTGCTACTGAGCGGCTCTTCGCTGGCGCCTGGAGGGGTGGCAGAGCGGTCGATTGCGGCGGTCTTGAAAACCGTTGAGGGTTCGCGCCCTCCGGGGGTTCGAATCCCTCCCCCTCCGCCATTTCCGGCCTTTGGCATCGGGCCGGGGGCCCACTCCAGAGAGACACCGGTTCATGTCGTCGGTCAACAGGCAGAAACTTCAGACAGCCCTCGCCCTGCAGCAGAGGGGGCAGCTGGCCGATGCGATCAAGCTCTATGATCAGGTTCTGCTGTTTTCGCCGGATGAGTTTGACGCTCTGCATCTCAAGGGTCTGGCTTTGCACCAGATCGGGCGATCCGATGAAGCGATCCGCCTGCTCACCAAGGCGATCCAGAAGAAGCCATCGGTCGCCCTAGCCTACAATAACCGTGGCCTGGCGTTTCAGGCGCTTGGGAAGCTGGATGATGCGCTGCGGGACTTCAGCAAGGCCGTCCAGCTCAAGCGGGACTACGCCGAGGCATACTACAATCAGGGAAATGCATTGCTTCAGCTGGGGCGCCTGAACGAAGCGGAGGACACCTATGCCCGCGCCATCTCGATCAATCCCACGATCCCTGAGTTCTTCAACGGCGTGGGCATCCTGCACAAGGAGCGGAAGGACTGGCCCGGTGCGCTGCGGAATTTCGACAAGGCGCTCTCGATGCGGCCAAACTATCTCGATGCGCTGGTGAACCGCGGTAACGCCCTGCGGGAGATGGGCGCCCTCGATGAGGCGCTGGCCTGCTGCGAGCGCGCCCTGAAGATCAACCCCGCCCATGCCGAAGCCTGCAGCAATCGGGGCAATGTGCTTCAGCAGCTTGGGCGCTATCAGGACGCAATTGCCGCCTTTGACAAGGCCATCAGCCTGAGGCCCAGCGCGGCGGACATGCACTTCAACCGAGGCAATGTGCTGAAGGAATTTTTGCGGTTCCACGATGCACTTGCCAGCTATGACACGGCGATCAGCCTGAGGCCGGATTACACCGAGGCCTTCATCAAGCGAGGCGCGGTGCAGCGCGAATTGGGCCAGATGGACGAAGCCATTGCAAGTTACCAGAAGGCACAGGCACTCGACCCCCGTCACACCGGCACGTGGCTTGGCCTTGCGCGCATTGATGCGGAACTTGGTAACTTCGCGGAGGCGGAGCAAAAATACGCGCAGGTCCGGCAGCTTGACCCGCAGGATGTATACAGCCTGATCGGCGTGGCCGATGTCAGGAAGTACGAAGCCGGTGACCCGATTGTACCCGCCATCGAGGCCAGCCTGCAACGGCCGGACGTTGAGGGGAAGGACCGCGGCCTGCTTCATCACGCGCTCGCCAAAGTCAGGAATGACCAGGGCAGTTATGACGATGCGTTCAACAATTACACACTGAGCAAGCGCTATCTGAATTCCCGCTTTGACATGGAAAACCATGTGCTTGGTTATTCCGTGATGACGGACCTGTTCACGCCCGCCTTTTACGCAGAGCGCGCCGGTTTCGGAAACTCGGACGAGCGGCCAGTATTCATCGT
>JBEIDW010000109.1:0-9876 GCA_040383265.1 Hyphomicrobiales bacterium | reverse complement strand
GGGGCGCGCCCCGGTGCCGCCGCCCGCCCCGCCGCCGCGCCGGGCGCGGCGGGTTATTGTGCGGTTGGGCCCCGCGGGGCCGCGGGCGTGGGTGAGGGCGCGGGCGCCATCGGCGCGGCGGCGGCCCCCGCTCAGCACCGGCTCGATCAGCGGATGGTGCTTGAAGCGCTGGAACTCCATGTAGGGGAACAGGTGCGGGTTAGTGTAGTTCAGATGTACCACAAGCCCGATGGACACGAGATTGTCCTCGAGGTGGTACATGAAGCTGCCGCCGCCGGTCTTGACGCCCAGGGGCCAGCCCATGGTGTGGGTCACCTGGCCCTGGTGGTGGTTCTCGGGCTTCACTTCCCAGAGTTCCTTCATGCCAATGCCGAACTTCTGCGGCTCGCGGCCTTCCGACAGCTTGTACTTGGCGATGATTTCCTTGGCGAGCGAGCCGCGCACGCCTTCGGCGATCAGCACATATTTGCCGATAAGCTCCATACCCGGCTGATAGTCCGCCTTGGGCTCGCCATCCTTGCCGATGCCCATCACACCCGCGACCACGCCTTTGACCGAGCCGTCCTCGCGGTAGAGCACTTCGGAACACGCAAAGCCGGGATAGATCTCGACGCCAAGCCCTTCCGCCTGCTGCGCCAGCCAGCGGCACAGATTGCCAAGCGAAATGGCGTAATTGCCGTGATTGTTCATGAGCGGCGGCATGAGGACATTGGGCAGGCGCAGCGCGCCCTGCGGCCCCAGCATGTAGAAGCGGTCCTCGGTGACGGGCGTATTGAGCGGCGCGCCCTTTTCCTTCCAGTCGGGGATCAGTTCATTGAGGGCGATGGGATCGATCACCGCGCCCGACCGGATGTGGGCGCCCACTTCCGAGCCTTTTTCAAGCAGGCAGACGGAGAGATCGGGGGACAGTTGCTTCAACCGGATCGCCGCGGACAAGCCCGCCGGGCCCGCACCCACGATCACGACATCATATTCCATCGCCTCGCGCTGGATCTGTTCCACAGGCCTTACTCCGTCTTTCATCAGCCGACGGGCGTCTTTATAGTGAGCCCACCCACCCACACAAGCCGCCATTTAGGACATCCAAGTGAAGCAAAACGACATGAGCCCCTCCGAGGCTGCCAAGGCGCTCAGCTGGCTGGCAGAAATGGGCGCAGACGAGTTGATCGGCGAGGAGCCGGTGAACCGCCTCACAGCGGCGGCGCGGCCGGCGGCGGCGCGCCCTGCCCCGGCAGCATCGCTTTCGCCCCCCCGAGCCCCTGAGGCGGCTCCGTCTGGAATGGCCGGGGCGTCCTCCGGCGGCTCTTCCGCAACGGCCTGCATGAGCCTCGCTGACATTGAGGCCGCGCTCGAGACCTTCGAGGCCTGCCCGCTCAAGAAGACCGCCACGCGGCTGTGCTTTGCCGATGGAAATCCTGCGGCGCGCGTCATGCTGGTGGGCGAGGCGCCGGACCGGGACGAGGATATCCAGGGCAAGCCCTTTGCGGGCAAATCCGGCCAACTGCTGGACCGAATGCTGGCTGCCATCGGCCTGTCGCGCCAAGCGGAGGACCGGGAGAGCGCAGCGTTCATCACCAACACCATTTTCTGGCGCCCGCCCGGCAACCGCAAACCGACGGAAGCGGAAATCCTGATGTGCCTGCCCTTCCTGCTGCGCACAATCGAATTGCAGAAACCTGACGTGATCGTCTGCCTCGGCATGATGCCAGCCCACCGCCTGACGGACCGCAAGGACAGCATCCTGACTTTGCGCGGCAATTGGCTGTCGGCGAATGTCAGTGGACGGAATATTCCACTGCTGCCCACGCTTCACCCCGCCTATCTGCTGCGGCAGCCCGCGCAGAAACGCCTGGCTTGGCGGGATTTCCTGTCACTCCGCCAGATGCTCGACGCGCACTGAACCAAGCTTTTCCTTTCGTCAGAAATGGGCCGAGCAAAGCGGGATTCGTTTTTCTCTCAGCGTCAACTTCGGCGATGTTTTGCAGGTTTGAAGAGGGTTTTTCTTGTTCTCCGGATGAATTCGTGTTTCATGCAAGTCAACAAATGCGTTGATATGTGGGCATGTTTTCCGCCCACTAGTGAACATTCGACCGAAGGTATTTTCGTATGAGCGAGCCGAGGCAGTTCATCCCGATCAGGATAGCGGTCCTGACGATTTCCAATACCCGCGCACTGGAGAACGACGCGTCCGGCCAGACTCTGGCGGACCGCGTTGCTGCGGCAGGCCATCATCTTTCAGCCCGCAAAATTGTGAAGGATGACATCCGCGCCATCCGCCACGTCGTCCGTGACTGGACCAACCGGGATGACATCGACGTGATCATCTCGACCGGCGGCACGGGCCTCACCGGGCACGACGTGACGATCGAAGCCATGCGGCCGCTTTTCGAAAAGGAAATCGAAGGATTCGGAACCCTGTTCCACATGGTGTCCTTCCCGAAGATTGGCACATCAACCATCCAGTCGCGCGCCACGGCTGGGGTGATGAAGGGCAAATACATCTTCTGCCTGCCGGGTTCTCCCGGCGCCTGCCGGGATGGCTGGGACCACATCCTCAAGGCCCAGCTCGATTACACCCACATGCCCTGCAACTTCGTGGAAATCATGCCTCGGCTGGAAGAGCACCAGCAGCGCAAGAAGGGCTGAAACGCCTGATGTAAAAACCAGGGCCGGGCTTCAAGCACCGGCCCTGTTGCGTTTTGGCAGCATCAGCCCCGAAACGATGACCAGCCCCATCAGGATGACGAGGCCACCCAGAACCTGCGCCAGTGAAATCGGCTCTCCCAGCACCGCATATGCCGTAATGAAGCCGACGACAGGCATGAACAGGATGAAGGGGGCAGCTTCATCCATGCGCACCTGCTTGATCAGGGTGAACCAGCACACATAAGCAAGGTAGAAGCCAACGACGCCGACGAAGGCGAGCATGGACCACTCGATCCATGTGGCTGAGACGATGGAGTGCCATTGCCCGCGCTCGATCAGCAATGTCGCGAGCGCAAGCTGCGGCAGCGCGCCGAAGGCATTGGCCTTGAGCTGGCCCAGCCCGCTGTCACGGCCGAGATATTGTGCCAGCACCTGCCCCAGCGCCCAGCAGAAGGCGCTGACGATGATCATGATGGTGGGAAGGAGGCCTGGTGTCTGTTCCGGCAGGCCGATGACGAGGGCAACGCCCAGAACGGCGATCGCCGTGCCTATGACGGTCCGGGCATCA
This sequence comes from Hyphomicrobiales bacterium, assembly GCA_040383265.1. Classification (GTDB taxonomy): domain Bacteria; phylum Pseudomonadota; class Alphaproteobacteria; order Rhizobiales; family Aestuariivirgaceae; genus Aestuariivirga. Next base: position 6,662 of record JBEIDW010000109.1, on the reverse strand, counting down.
AGCTTCTTTCGCATGATCAGCCAGTCGAGCAGCACGGCAAAGGGAATCTGGATCTGCAGGATGAGGTTGGCCGCCGTGGCGGGCATCGCCTCATTTCGCAGCCCCCAGAACAACAGCGCACCCTGGATCGTGACGGAAAAGGCGGAGATGGCGATGATCGAGAGAACCGGCGTCTTGAACCGCTCGCGGTAGGTGAAACCCAGCACGATGGCAATGCCGCCATAAACCATCAGCATCATGAACAGCGGCGGGAAGTGCTGCACGGCGGGCTTGGCGATGGTGAAGCCCGTTCCAAAGAACAAGGGCGGCAGGAGGGCGAGGAGAATCTGGCGGCGGGTCATGAAGTCGTGACCATGGCTGAACTCGGCATGGGCCGCAACTCAACACACCCAAAATGTTCTTGTTATGTTCTTGTCTTGCCGATATATTGCTTCCATGTCCACTCTGATCGACACGCGCCAGGCCCGCAGGCCTGACCCTGCCGCTCTTGGCGACGGCAGATACACCGCATTCGACGCGCATGCGCGCGGCCGCGGCGCCAAGCTGAACATGGCGGGCCGCTACGAAACCTTGAGCCGCTCCCTGTTCGATGACGGATGGCAGGGGCTGGAGGAACTGCCAGCCTTCCGCACCGAGGTGTTCACGGAAACACCGAAATCCATCATCACCAGGAATGACTCGCCCGATGTTGGCTTCGACCGCTCCATCAACCCCTATCGCGGTTGCGAACATGGCTGCGCTTATTGCTACGCCAGGCCTGCACATTCCTACATGGGCCTCTCGCCGGGGCTCGATTTCGAATCAAAGCTCTTCGCCAAGGCGAATGCGCCCGAACTTCTGCGGGCGGAGCTTTCGGCGAGGAACTATGAGCCGCGCACTATCGCGCTTGGCGCCAACACCGATGCATATCAACCGATCGAGCGTGCACATAGGATCACCCGAGGCATTCTTGAAGTGCTGGCCGAATTCAGCCATCCGGTCGGCATCGTCACCAAGTCGGCCCTCGTCACGCGCGATATCGATATCCTCGCCCCCATGGCGAAGAAGGGCCTCGTCAAGGTGGCGCTCTCCCTCACCACGCTGGACCGCAGGCTTGCCCGCGCCATGGAACCGCGTGCCACAACGCCCACCAAGCGGCTCGAAGCCATCGAAACCCTGTCGGCGGCGGGCATTCCCACGGTCGTCATGCTGGCCCCCATCATTCCCGCCGTGAATGACCAGGAGATCGAGGCGATCCTGAAGGCCGCCCACTCTGCGGGCGCGCGCGAGGCAGGCTATGTGATGCTGCGCCTGCCGCATGAGGTGAAGGCGGTCTTCGGGGATTGGCTGCAGGCCACGCTGCCGGACCGCGCCGCACGTGTCATGTCGCTGGTCAGATCAGCAAGCGGCGGCAAGGACTATGATGCCACATTTGGCCGCCGCCAGACCGGCACCGGGCCCTATGCCTGGGCCATCGGCCGCCGTTTCGAAATGACCTGCCAGCGGCTGGGCCTCAATGCTGCAAAGCTCAAGCTGTCTACCCAGCAATTCCGCAAGCCCCCGCAGCGCGGTGAACAGTTGACGCTGCTCTAGCCCCTCGCCCATAACGGCCGCATGGGCGGAATTGAACCCGATTTCACAGCCGAACTGGAGGCGAGGGCCCAAGGCCTGCGCGATGTCTGCGGCATTGACGAGGCAGGCCGGGGGCCGTGGGCCGGGCCCGTGGTCGCCGCTGCCGTCGTGCTGAACCCCGATGACATTCCCGCAGGCCTGCGCGATTCAAAGGCGCTGAAGGAAGCCCAGCGGGAGGCGCTGTTCGCGCCCATCATGAAAACCGCGCGCGTCGGCATTGGCATTGCGGAGGCAGACCGCATCGACCGCGACAACATCCTGCAGGCCACCTTCTGGGCCATGGAACAGGCGCTGTCGCAACTCGATGGCGTGGCGCTGGCGCTGGTGGATGGCAACCGCGCGCCGAAACTCCCCTGCAGGACCCAGACCATCATCAAGGGCGATGGCAAGTCGCTTTCTATCGCCGCCGCCTCGATCATCGCCAAGGTCACGCGGGACCGCATCATGGCGGCGCATGATGTCACTTATCCGCAGTATGGCTTCGCGCGCCACAAGGGCTATGGCACGGCCTTCCACCAGGCAGCGCTGAACCAGCACGGCCCCTGCCCGCTGCACCGGAAAAGCTTTGCGCCCGTTGCGGCATTTCTCCTTCGTTAACCATCAAACCCGAAAGCGATTCACGCCTGACTCCGCAGGACTCACAATGCGCAATCTCGAGTCAGTTGCGTATTGCGTTTAGTGGGGTGTGGGATGGGGTATCAAACACGGCCGGATATACGGCCGTTGCAAAACCGGATTCTGGTGGGCGATTGCCTGACGGAACTGAAAAAGATTCCATCCGCCTCCGTCGATCTGGTGTTCGCCGATCCGCCTTATAACCTGCAGCTTGCTGGCGGCCTTACCCGCCCCGACCACAGCAAGGTCGATGCGGTGGATGACCACTGGGACCAGTTCGAAAGTTTTGAAGCCTATGACCGCTTCACCAAAGGCTGGCTCGCCGAATGCCGCCGCATCCTGAAGCCCAATGGCGCGCTGTGGGTGATCGGATCCTATCACAACATCTTCCGCGTTGGCTCGATCCTGCAGGACCTGGGCTACTGGATCCTGAATGACGTGGTGTGGCGCAAAACCAACCCGATGCCGAATTTCCGCGGCCGCCGCTTTACTAACGCGCATGAGACGCTGATCTGGGCGGCACGCGATGCCCATTCCAAGTACACCTTCCACTATGAAGCAATGAAGGTGTTCAACGACGACCTCCAAATGCGCTCGGACTGGACGATTCCGCTGTGCACCGGTTCAGAGCGCCTGAAGAACGAGTCAGGCGACAAGCTGCACCCGACGCAGAAGCCGGAAGCGCTCCTGCACCGCGTGCTGCTCTCCACCACCAAGCCGGGCGACGTTGTGCTCGATCCTTTCTTCGGCACCGGCACCACCGGTGCTGCGGCCAAGCAGCTCGGCCGTAACTTCATCGGCATTGAGCGCGAAGATGTATATGCCGAGAGCGCCATGGCCCGTATCGAGGCCACACGGCAGCTTCCAACCGAAGCCCTGAAGGTGACAGTCAGCAAGCGCGCCGAGCCGCGCGTGCCGTTTGGCTCGCTCATCGAGCGTGGCCTCGTGAAGGCCGGTGACATGCTGTTCGATCCTTCGACGCGCATCGCCGCGCGCGTGCGCGCCGATGGCTCAATCGCGTGTAAAGATGCCTCGGGCTCGATCCACAAGATCGGCGCCCATGTGCAGGGTGCGGAAGCCTGCAATGGCTGGACCTTCTGGCATGTGAAGAAGGGGCCGAACCTGGTACCCATCGACATGCTCCGCCAGCAGATTCGCTCCGAGATGGCGCCCGCGGCCTGATCAGGTGATGAAAGCCCGCCAGCAGACCTCTTTCCTGTTCGATCTCGACGGAACCCTCGTCGACAGCGTCTATGACCATGTTCTTGCCTGGCACGATGCGTTGCAGGAAGAGGGGATCGACATCTCCGTCTGGCGGCTTCACCGCAAGATCGGCATGTCGGGCGGGCTCTTCACCAAGGCGCTGGCCCGCGAAACGGGCCGCGAGTTCGGGCCTGAGCTTCTGGAGCGGTTGCGCCGGCTTCATATGAAATACTATGGCGCCCGCTCGCACCGCACCCGGGCGCTGCCCGGCGCGCGTGAGCTTCTGGCTTATCTGAGCGCCAACGACATTCCCTGGGCCATCGCCACATCAGGCCGCATGGAGACAGCAGGCCCGGTTCTGGATATTCTGGGCGTCGATGCCGCCAGCCATGTGATCATCACGCGGGACCTCGTGCGCTATGCAAAGCCTGATCCCGACCTGTTCCTCGCCGCCGCCGAAAAACTCGATGTGGACGTCACGACGGCCTGCGTGGTGGGCGATTCGATCTGGGACTTGCTCGCCGCGCGCCGCGCCCGCGCGCTCGGCATCGGCCTGCTGACGGGCGGATACGGCACGGAAGAACTGGAACGCGCCGGCGCCTATCGCGTCTATGAAGACCCGGCCGATCTTCTCGCCCATATCGACGAAGTGGGCGGCAGGCGTTAAACCTTCTTCCGCCTGGGCGTCCGTTCGGCCCCGCCCAGCACATGCGCCACCACCTTCCGCATCACGGTGGGAAGCGCCTCGCCGGAAAGGTCCGCGCGGGACGTCCAGCGGTAGTCGCCGTCATCACGCAGCACGCCATCCGCGATCGTCTCAGCCCGCCATACGGCAAGCTCGAGTTGGAAATGCGTGAAGGTGTGCTCCACCAGCCCCGGCAACAGCGTCCAGGCTGCCTCGAGCGGGGCTTCCGCCTCAGGCGTATCGGGCGTCGCGCCCCATGCCGTGGAGGGTACCTCCATCATGCCGCCGAGCAGCCCCTTCTCAGGGCGCCGCCGGAGCAGCACCGCGCCATCGGGCCGTTCGATCCAGAAGGCCACGCCGCGCCGCACCGGAACGGGGGCCTTTCCCACCTTGCGCGGCAGCGATGGCGCAAGGCCGGTGACCCTGCCTTCGCAATGCTCCGCCACCGGACAAAGCAGGCAATTCGGCTGGCGCGGCGTGCAGATGGTGGCGCCAAGGTCCATCATGGCCTGGGCGAAGTCACCCGCCCGCTGCTCCGGCACCATCGCCTGCGCAATATCGCGGATGAGCGGCTTCGACTCCGGCAGGGGTGTTTCAATGGCATGCAGGCGGCTGATGACGCGCTCGACATTGCCATCGACGGCCGCATGCCGCCCACCGAATGCAATGGCCGCTATCGCCCCCGCTGTATAGGGGCCGATGCCGGGCAGGCTGCGGAGGTCCGGTTCCGCCTGCGGGAATCGCCCCCCGAATCGCGCCACGACCTCCTTTGCGCAGGCATGGAGGTTGCGCGCCCGCGCATAGTACCCAAGCCCCGCCCAGGCCTTGAGCACATCATCGAGCGGTGCGGCGGCAAGGTCTTCCACCCGGGGCCAGAGCAGCATGAATTTCTCATAATAGGCTTTGACCGCCTGCACCGTCGTCTGCTGCAGCATGATCTCCGACAGCCAGACGCCATAGGGATCCGGCGTCTGGCCGGGCCGTGCCCGCCACGGCAACACGCGGGCATGGGCATCATACCAGTTGAGAAGCCGGTCTGCCCGGTTGGCTTTCGGCCCTTTTCTGGCCATGCTGCTGCGCAAGGAAACGACTCCTGTTAGACTTACACGATATAGATCAGCTTCCAGAACCGGCAATGGAAACCCTCGCCAAGCACTTCCGTGACATCACAAAGGCTGCCTTCGCGCGCTATGGATTTGCCGAACCTGAAGTCGTGGCCCATTGGGCGGCCATCGTGGGCGAAGACCTCGCCGCCGTTTCAGCCCCGGAACGGATCAAGTGGCCGAGGGGTGCTGGCGAGGCGGCCCAGAAGCAGGGCGGGACGCTGGTCATCCGCGCCGCCCCGGGGCGCGCGCTCGAACTACAATATGAAGCGTCCCGCATCACCGCGCGCATCAACAGTTTTTTTGGTTATGGCGCCATTGCGTCCGTCAAGGTTATGCAGGCGGCAGAGTTTGGCCAGCGCCGCCCGGGACCTGCCACATTGCCAGAAAAACCTGTTTGTGAACAACAGCTTGAAGTTCTGGAGGAGAGCCCCCTCAAAGCTGCTTTGGAACGGCTTGGGCGAGGCGTCGCCGGGTCTTCCCGGAGTTCTCCACAAGGCAAATAAGAATTGGTTTCACCCCCCAACATCTAGTAGGTAACCGCTCATGAACATGATCACCCGCCGTACCGTTCTCAAGGCCGGGGCCGCCGCCGTGGCCCTTACCGCCGCCGCCTCCCCGGCCTTCGCCGTCGATGAGGCTGAACTCCTCAAGCCGCCGTCTCTGGGCGACATGGCCCTCGGCGCTGATGAGGGAGCAAAAGTCACCATCGTCGAATATGCCTCCGCCACCTGCCCCCACTGCGCCGACTTCCACAAGGATGTGTGGCCGAAGCTCAAAGCGGAATATATCGACACCAAGAAGATCCGCTTCATCTTCCGCGAGTTCCCGCTCAACGATGCGGCGATGGCCGCTTTCATGATCGCCCGCGCCGCGCCGAAGGAGTCCTATTTCCCGATGCTCGACGTGCTGTTCGACACGCTCGACACCTGGGCGCAAAACCCGGCGGAAGGCTTGCTGAACATCGCCAAGCAGGCGGGCTTCACCGAAGAGAAGTTCAATGAGACGCTAAAGAACGAGGATCTTGCCCGTGGCATCATTGAAATCCGAGACGGCGGCGCGAAGTTTGGCGTCAAGGGCACGCCGACCTTCTTCCTCAACGGCAACATCATCGAAGGCGAGACGACGTTCGAGTCGCTGAAGGCAGCGATCGATCCGCTCCTCTGAGAGGGGCGGCAGTCGGAAAGGGGCATGGACTCAAGATGAAATTCACCAAGCTCAGGCTTTCGGGGTTCAAATCCTTCGTGGAGCCGACGGATCTCATCATCGAGCCCGGCCTCACTGGCGTTGTCGGCCCCAATGGGTGCGGCAAGTCCAACCTGCTTGAGGCGCTGCGCTGGGTGATGGGCGAAAGCTCATACAAATCCAGGCGCGCCTCCGGCATGGATGACGTGATCTTCTCCGGCACCACCCAGCGCCCGGCACGCAACATGGCCGAAGTGGTG
>JBEIDW010000108.1:0-9886 GCA_040383265.1 Hyphomicrobiales bacterium | reverse complement strand
TGCAGTCGATCGACGAGAGCATCCTCGAGGCGGCGCGCTCGCTGGGAGCGCCTTTCCGCACCATTCTGTTCCGCCTCCTGCTGCCATTGTCGCTGCCGGGGCTCGCCGCGGGTGCAGTGCTCATTTTCGTTCCGGTGGCAGGTTCATTCATGGAGCCACGCATTCTCGGCGGCAAGCATGGCATTTTCTATGGCACGTTGATCGAAGACCAGTTCGTGGCGACCTTCAACTGGCCGCTGGGGGCGGCCCTCTCCTTCATCCTGCTCGCCGTGGTGCTGGTGATCCTCGCCGCCGCGAGCCCTATCCTCAAGAGGGCACGATGAGCCAGCCCCGCGGCATCTTCCGGGTTTTGGGCCGCGGCTATGTGGGCCTTGTACTGTTCTTTCTTTATGCGCCGATCCTGGTCATGGCGCTGATGTCCTTCAACGCCTCCGAGTTCTATGCCTTTCCGCTGAGCTTCACGCTCGACTGGTATCGAAGGCTCTGGGGCAACGCGGACATCGTGGCCTCGGCCTGGCGCAGCTTGTGGATCGCTGTCGCCACCACGGCGATCGCCACGGTGCTCGGCACCGCGGCGGCCCTGGCGCTGTTCCGGTATGAGTTTCGCGGCAAGCGGTTACTGCAGTCGCTACTGTTCCCGCCCATCGCCATTCCCTGGCTCATCATCGGCACGTCCATGCTGATCTTCTTCTTCTGGGTCGGCATCGGGCGTGGCACGCCTGCGGTCATTCTCGGCCATGTGGCGCTGGCGCTGCCCTACGTGATCGTTGTCGTTGCGGCGCGCCTTCAAACCTTCGACCCGCAGCTCGAGGAGGCTGCCCGTTCGCTCGGCGCCGGCCAGTGGGTGGTGACGCGGGACGTCACGCTGCCATGGATCGCCTCAGGCGTGGTGGCCGGCGCACTTTTCGCCTTTGCGGTGTCTTTCGACCAGTTTGTCGTATCCTACTTTCTGGCGCAGCCGGGGGATGCCACGTTGCCTGTGGTGATCTATACCGCGATCCGCAAGGGCTTTACGCCTGAGATCAATGCGATCTCGACGATCATCATCGCTGTGTCGATGGCAGTGATGCTGGCGGCCTCCCGATTTTTCAAGTTTGGCGGAGAACGCTGATGTCAGAAGTCCGGGTCAGAAACCTGTCGCTCGCCTATGGCGCGACCAAGGCTCTGGACGATGTCTCGCTCGATTTTCCCGATGGCCAGCTCTTTGGTCTGCTCGGACCATCGGGCAGCGGCAAGACAACCTTGCTGCGCTGCGTCGCTGGCTTCGTCTTCCCCGACCACGGCAGCGTGATGATCGGCGGCGAAAGCGTCGAGCGGGTCCCTGTCGAGAAGCGTGAGATAGGAATGATGTTCCAGTCCTACGCGCTGTTCCCGAACATGAGCGTTGCCGACAACATTGGCTTTGGCCTGAAGGTCCGGCATCTCGACAAGCCGGAGATCACCCGGCGCGTCGGCGAGTCGCTGGAACTCGTTCATCTCGAAGGGCTTGGCGACCGCAGACCGCATGCCCTTTCAGGTGGCCAGCGTCAGCGGGTAGCCTTGGCGCGTGCCATCGTCACCAGACCGCGCGTGCTGCTACTGGACGAACCGCTGAGCGCCCTCGACAAAGCGTTGCGCAGCGAGATGCAGGTGGAGCTGCGCCGCATCCAGCGCGAGGTAGGAATCACAACCATTTTCGTAACGCATGACCAGGAGGAGGCGCTCACGCTGAGCGACCAGATCGGAATCCTCCGCGCCGGGCGACTGGTGCGGAGCGGTGCGCCGCGCAATCTCTACCATGTACCGCAGGACCGCTTCACGGCGTCGTTTCTCGGTGAGGCGAATTTCTTCGACGGAAAGCCGGAGCAGGGGGGATTGCGACTTGCAAGTGGAACGCTGCTGCCATGGCCCGGTCAGAAGGTGGAGGGTATCGCGACGCTGGCCGTTCGGCCCGAGGAGATGACGATCTCCGCTGCCGGCCCCGCGCATGGGAACGAGACCTGCGCAATTAGCGGAGAGTTGGTCCGAATTTCATTCTCGGGCCCGACTGCGCTCTGTCTGGTGAGGGGTGAAGGCCAGCAGTTCAGTGTGCTCGTAAAGAACTCGGAACTCACCGAAATCCCGGTGTCGGGGCCCGTCAAAGTGTCATGGCCCGCCGCACGCTCCATGCCGATCCTAGACTGAAGACGTGCCACCACAGAAGGGAACCTCTCGATGACCACGAGTCCATGCGGCCAGCCCATCCAGCCGATCCCGGAGGTGGATCTGGCGCTCATTACTGGGTCGGCCAATTGGGGTCTCCGCTTTTCGGAGGATGCTGGTCTTCCAGGGGTTAGCGTGCTCTCGCGTGATGTCTCCCATGAAACGGCGCATGGCATTTCGGAGAACTGGAAGCTCCTCGAGTACGATGGATCGATGACCCCTGACGGGCTGCCGCGGTGGGCGCTGTGCATGTATTCGCACGGCAACCCGCGTGACTGGATCGACCATTCCCGCCACCGCCGTGCCTTTGCCTGTGTTACAGGCCGCGGGCGTGCGTCGCGTGCTGGCAAGTTCGACTATCGGCTCCCTCAATCGCGCCATTCGGGTGGGCGACTTCGTCATCAACGCTGACATCATCGAGCTGACTCAGACGCCCTATTCGCTTCTGCCGGGACGCCAGCGCTTTGACTGTAGCAGCAAACAGATCGTCTGCCCGGCCTGCGCTGAGATCCTCGCCGAGACGGCGCGCCGGCATTGGCCGGCTAGCGCCCGGGTGCATGGCGTCGATTCGGGTCTGGTGGCAGCCCATGCCTATGGACCACGGCTGACAACGCCCGCCGAAGTGATAGCCTACCGCAACCTCGGGGCCGACATCATCAACCACTCGATTGCGCCCGAAGCCATTCCCATCACCGCGATCGATCCACCCCGCTGTGTGGCGTCTCCCGCGGTCCCCGCGCTTCTTGGGTCCGGGTCCCCGTCGGCGATCATTACCACAACTGCGCGGAAATGCGTTTCCGCAATCGGGCAAGTTCTTTCTGGTCAGTTAATCCCACTCTGGCCTTCACGATCGGCGATGAGGTATCGAGATAACGAAGCGCGCCGCTGGCGACACGCTGATCAGCATTGCACTGGCGGCGGTGGAAAGCGGTGCCGATGAGACCACGGGCTGCGCACGGCTCAATGGCAGCGCCGCCTGATCTCAAAGTGGAATGGGCGCAAGAAGCTCTGCCGGAAGTGGGAAGGCAGCCTGTATGGATATGTTTCTGCAATTGTCTGGCAGTTGAACATGGGAGCGTTCTTGCGGCAGTATCTTCGTTAAGCGGCTGTCCGCCGCCCTTGGCGCTATATTGGCGATGAAGCCGTGCGGTTGTGAGGGCGTGGCCGGGGTCATGGAAGGATGAGAGATGATCAGGATTCTGGTTGCAGCAGTGGTGGCGGCCTTAACAGCGACCGCCGCCCTAGCCGGGACAAAGAACGTATCCCTTGCGCCTGTCCCATACGAACTTCGGCTTCCGTCGGAGATCGCCGAAAAACTCGTCGTCGAGGCGATCTCCGGTTCATGGGCCGAAGAGGTCAAGAAGTGGGGAGCGGAGGCCGCGTCGGTGGTCTACTACCAGCAGGCAGAGGGATCGCGAGCGATCCTGATGAGCGTCTATTTCTTTCCGGCGGATAAGTTCGACGCCGCCCAGAACCCGAACGAACCCCCCTCATTTGGGCGGGAGGTGATCCGCAAGGACGGCAAGGTCCTCAGCGTGGCAGGACCGCAGGACATCATCTTCGAACCCGATACCGAGGACAGCCGGAATGTCATTGCCTCCAATGACCTCATCTACGATCCGGGGAACTACATGCCGCTGGAGTGATTCCTCTCCGGGCCGCGCATGATCACCTGTATAATGCGTGCGCAGGAGTGGCCGATGCATCCCCCGCATGACAGCAATGTCTGAGGTCTGGCTATCGGTCATGCGTGGATCTGTTAGCTTTCGTTCATGGGACTTGTGTAATCGAGGTTTCCTCCCGTGCGTGTTGTCCAGCGGCGCGCGGTTATCCCGGACACAGGCCCGGGTACTCTCCCCTTGACGGCTGGACCACCTTTCAGGCCGGCCCCTCCCTGGGCCGGCCTTTCTTTTTCGAAGGGAGGTGGCGCATGACCTCAGCCCATGATCTCACCGGACTGCGCCGTGGCAACAGTTTCTACCGCAACTTCCGCTTCAAGGGCTCCGACGGTGAGGCTGTTGATCTGACAGGCTCGGTCGCGGTGTTCGTCGTCGAGTCGGGTGCCGTGCAGCTCGTCAAGTAGACGGCGGATGGTATCGTCGTGGTCACGCGGTGGTTCGGCGGCAAGCAGCTGCGCGGCGACCGCTTCCGGCATGTGCAGGAAGCGGTGAGGATCTACATCAGGGCACTGTTAGGCTCAAATTCCGCCTAGAGGGGTAACGAAGCAGAGGCCCCCGATGATATTTGGCGAGAAATCTCATCCCGCACAATTTGAGCGTCTGCGACGGCAGCCTGGTCCGCCGCTTCTATGTCTTTACGGCGGATCGCATCGATAAGTGCATAGTGAAATGAGAGCTGTTCGTTGGGTACCTGCTCTTCGTGCAGCCGAACATAGAGCCGCATGATCCGCTGACCCTGATCCAATATGCTTGTCAACCAATCAAGATAGTATCGATTGCCTCCGATGGCTGCGATTTCGAGATGAAACATCCGATTGCTCAGAATAACGCCACTTGGATCGCGCGCTGAAACAACTTCGTCGTGCCGCTTCTGTATGTCCAATAGCCGCTCTGCCGCAGCCGATCCGCCCCGCTGTGCGGCAAGCCGAGCCGTGACGCGGAACAGAAGCGCTTGGGCATCAAAGTAAGCGGGAAGCATCTCGACATCCAGACGTGATACCACTGCGCCGCGGTTCTTTAAAAGTTGGGCAAGCCCCTCGGATGTGAGCCTGATTATCGCTTCGCGAACCGGAGAGCGTGAAAGGCCGAAAGTCCCGGCGATCTCTGCTTCATCCAACACTTCGCCAGGCGCGCGGCGCAATTCAAGAATATCGTCGCGCAAGGCCGCATAGACCCTGTCGACATTTTCGCCTCTTGGCTTGCGCCCGGCATCGTTAGAATCGTCTTCAGCGGTTGTTTTTGAGACCTTCATGTCAGCATCATTCCGCCATCGGCCACAATAGGCTGGCCAGTGATGTAACCGGATACGGCGTCATCGCAAAGAGTTAATGCGAGCGCGGCCATTTCACCGTATTGGCCCTCCCGCCCGACCGGGACCATGGCAGCGGCTGCCTGAGATCGCTCGGCGAGATCGCTCTCCGACATCCTCTGCTTGCGGTCTGCCATGACGGATTCCAGAAACCCCGGGCAGAGCACATTGGCCCGGATACCCTGGCGGGCATGATCCAACGCAATGGCCCTTGCCAACTGGATGACGCCGGCTTTGGAAACGGCGTAGGCGGCCTCACGCGGGGTTGGCTTCAGACCGGCTATTGAGCCTGTGAAAAGCAGGCATCCGGACTGACGGGCGATCATCACCGGCAGAACGCCCCGGGCGAAAAGAAAGGCCGATGTCAAGTTGACAGAGATGATGGATTGCCAATCCTCGAGGGTCGTGCCAGGCACATCTGTGGCCGAAAGCGGGTCAATTCCGGCTGTGTGGATCAGAATGTCGACTGGCCCGGAAATCTCCAAGGTTTGCCTGACCACTTCCGGCTCCGCTGCATCACCGCAGAGGATGCGAGAGCCAGGGAATTGGATGTTTTGACGAACAAGTGCCTCTTTGTCGCGATCAACCAGCACCAACCGCGCCCGCTCCGAAGCAAATTCTTCGGTGATTGCGGCTCCGAGTCCTGATCCCGCACCGACGATGACCACTGTTTTTCCTTCAAATCGCATTGCGAGTATTCCGGATCAATGACGGATGATTTTTGACATGAATGCTCTCGTGCGTTCCTCGGTCGGAGTATCGAAGATCTGCTGTGGCGGACCGACCTCGACGATGCGGCCTGCGTCCATCATGACGACACGGTGTGCGGCTTCGCGAATGAAGCCCATCTCATGACTAACGAGAAGCATAGTGATTCCTTCGCCTGCAAGGTTCCTGATCACATCCAGAACATCCCTGACCAGTTCCGGGTCGAGGGCTGCTGTCACTTCATCGAGGAGGATCAGCGCAGGTTTGAGCGCCAACGCACGAGCGATGGCGACCCGCTGTTGCTGACCTCCCGATAATTGATCAGGGTAGGCGCTTTCCTTGCCGGACAGGCCCACCCGGGAAAGAAGTGCGCGCGCGTCGGCTTCTGCTTCAGCGCGCAGCCGGCCGCGAACTTTGACGGGTGTGACCGTAATGTTGTCAAGAACGGTCATGTTCTGGAAGAGATTGTATTGCTGAAACACGATTGCTGCATGGTCGCGAAGGGCGCGCAACGAGTCCTTCCTGGCATAATCCACGATCTTTCCCTCCAGAACGACCTGACCCGCCGTAGGGGGCACCAATCCCACCAGTGCGCGCAAAAGGGTGGATTTTCCAGACCCGGATGGGCCAACCAGCCCGACGAGTTCTCCGCGCGCAACTTGGAGATCAATGCCTGTCAAGACGCGGGTACTTCCGTAGCTGACATCAAGGCCTGAGATTTCAAGATGTGCCATCCGGTCCCCTCTTCAAGTCTTGCACGTACTCCCTGACCACCAGCCTTTGGAACGCCGAGGTATGCGCCAGCGTATCTGCTCGGGTGGGGCGGTCGGGCCGTGAGTAGACGGCGTTGTAGTCGGCCTCGGACTCGAACCACTGTTCGGCTATGCCGTCCCACTCCGGATCGGTGGCAGGCTTGCCCGCCAGCCCGCTCTCGTCCTCTACCCGGACATCGATCACATAGCGCTTGAGGTAGGGTGACTGATCTGCGGCTATGTCCTTGGCATGTACATTGAGCCACCAATCGGCAAACTCTGCCTGGGTCAGATGCGGAGCGCGTTTCAGAAACCACATCACCTTGATCATCGGATGCCTCCTTCGAGATGCCGGTGCGCCAATCGGGTCTCAAGCCAATGCCCAAATCGGGCAAGCGGCCAGGAAATGGCAAAGTATGCGAGGAGGACGGTGGCAAAGACGAGCAGCGGGTCAAGACCGCGATTGACCAGCGCCTTGCCCGCGAACATCAGTTCGAACACGCCGGCCTGACTGGCCAACGCGGTATCCTTCACGAACATTACCATATACGAGACTGCAGAGGGTAGAATGACCTTCCAGGCCTGAGGGAGAACAATCATCCAGGTAATACGCCAGCGCGGCATGTTCATGACCTCGGCTGTCTCAATCTGTGGCGTCGGAACGCTTTCCAGTCCCGCACGAACGATTTCAGCCATATAGGCCGAGCACAGGAGACATATCGATATGACGGCAACCCAGAACAGCGGTGCCCTCGGCAGGATCATCTGAACAGTGTAAAGCACCAGAAATAGCGTCACCAGGAAGGGGATGCGACGAAAGACCTCCACAAAGACTGTTGCACACCAGCGCATTGGCGCCAGAAGCCTGCCCTTGCTGCTTCGGGCATAAGCAAGAAGAAAGCCACCAATCAGACCTGTGACGCCGCCGATCAGCGTCAGCAAGAGTGTCATCCCCAAACCGCGCAATAGGAACTGCATGTTTCCAGCAGTGAAGAGGTTCGCCAGATCCTCGGCCATCAGAATATCCTCGCCTTTACCCGGAAGAAGATCCGGCCAGCAAGTGCGAGTGAAAGGCTGGCCAGGAGTGACAAGGCGACGTAAGCCAAGGCAACGATCGTGAAAACCTCGATAGATCGGAAGTTTCGCGATGTCACTTCGATGGCCCGCCCGGTCAATTCATTCACCCCCACCAGAGACGCCATTGAGGTTCCCAGCATCATGAAGATGAAGAAATTCGACAGCGCGGGGTAGGTGGTCTTGATGACATGCGGCGCGATCACGAAACGGAGGGTCTGTATTCGGCTCATCCCCAGTGTTTCAGCAGCGTCCAGTTCGGCGCGATGAACTGACTGAATACCACCGCGCTGGATCTCGGCCAGGTAACCGGACGAAATGGCTGTGAACGCGATGAGGGTGGCTGCGATGGGCGAGAGCAGAATGCCCCATTCCGGCAGTCCATTGAACAGGAAGAACAGCACAACGAACAGCGGCGAATTGGTCGTTAGTGTTATCCAGAGTCCAGCCAGCCGAGATGCTGCTACGCCACCTTTCAGCCGTGCCATGGCAATGAACAGGCCAAGGCCGGAAGCCAGGAAGAAGGTAACGAAGGTAATCCACAGAGTTGGCCAGGCGCCAGACAGAATGTAAGGAATGTCTGCTGCTATCTGGCCAAATTGCAGGTTATAGTTCATTGCTGACCTAGCTGAGGAACTGACCGGGCGCATTTTCCTGCGCCCGGCCAACTTCTACATTCAGAATACCGGATCAAGCGGTACCGGCGTTGGGTTGGGAGCGCCGTACCATTTGGCCCAGTATTCCTGCGTCTTTCCAGATTTGTGCATGTCGTAGATTATGACATTCAGAAAGTTCTTGAGCCCTTCCTCTCCGCGCGGAACGCCGATGGCGCACCAGGCGGAATAGATCTCGGATTCGATAACTTTCCATTTTACGTCCGGGTACTGCTTCGTGAAGGCCATCATCGTATCGATAATGTCTACGATGGCGGTGGCGCGCCCTTGTGCCACAGCGCGGACCTGATCTGCGGGGGCGTCATAGAGATCCTGTTTGGCGTTCGGGAGTTCGGTCTTGACCATGTCTGTCGTCCAGTAGCCACGTCCAGACGCGAGCGTTTGTGACGGATCGTTGAGGTCGCGCCAAGTTTTGATTGCGTTGCCTTCCGTCGTCAAGACCAGCACCGATTCGGAGTGCAGCGGGATCGTGTAGTCGACAAGCAGCGCCCGCTCCGGTGTGCGGGTCAAGGCACCAAGCGAAATGTCAATTTGACCGGATTGCAGAAATGGAACGCGCTGCGCAGTTGTCAGCGGTACAATTTCCACCTTCACCTTCATGATGTTGGCGATGTGGTTCGCGACTTCAATGTCGAAGCCTTCATATTGCCCGGCATTGTTTAGAGATGCCATCGGCGGCTGGTCGGCATAGGTGCCTACCCGCAGCACACCGCTGGCGATGATGTCTTCCAGAGAGCGAGCGATGGCGGTTTGGGCCATCGCACCAAACGCCAGCACGCTGGCGCAAACCAGTCCGAAAAGTCTTCTGTTCATGTTTTCCTCCGTTGGTTGGTTGTGATTGCGCCGCTGTTGATCCAGCGGTTCTTTTCTAAACAGCTAGAAATCCGCCATCGACGCGCAGGGTCGAGCCGGTGATATGCGATGCGAGAGGGGATGCGAGAAACACGCATGCCGCCGCGACCTCTTCCGGCCGGGCCATGCGCCTGAGCGGGGTTCGTGCAACAAGTTTAGCCGTAACTGATGGGTCTCCGTTGCCCATCGCGGTGTCAACATCTCCGGGCGCGACCGAATTGGCGCGGATCTGCAGAGGTGCCAGCTCTTCTGCCAGCGACAAGGTTAGCGCAGCCAGTCCCGCCTTCGACACGGTATAGGCAGAAGCACGTTCAGCTGCTGTTTCTGCGCGGACCGAGGTGACGTTCACGACAGCCCCACCAGTCAAGTTGGGTACCAGAGCCCGAGTCAGGAGATATGGAGCCGTGAGGTTTATTGAGAGTGCGCGATCCCACTCGTTCTCGGCTTCGGTGTCGGTCAGGGCCATTCGCCGGAATACACCGGCGCAATTGATCAAGGCTGCGATTGGACCCTTGATCTGTTCCGCTGCATGGATCAGGGCGGCCCTGTCTGCAAGATCGCATCCGATCCACCCTGACTGATTTGGCGGAACCGCTTCGGGTCGATCAATCTGCACGAGCCGCGCACCGCATTCCGCAAATGCTGCTGCGATGGCGC
>JBEIDW010000107.1:0-9901 GCA_040383265.1 Hyphomicrobiales bacterium | reverse complement strand
TGACGAAGGAATACCAGAAGGGTCTCGAGGCGGCCCTCAGCCTGGCGCCGGTGGTGCCGGTCATGGTGATCGAGAACGTCGAGGACGCCGTGCCGCTGGCGCGCGCACTCGTAAGGGGCGGGCTTCCGGTCCTCGAAATCACGCTGCGTACTGCAAAGGCGATGGACTGCATCCGGGCCATCATCGCCGAAGTTGAAGGCGCCATCGTTGGCTCCGGCACGGTACTGACCCCCGAGCAATTGCGCGACAGCGAGAGACTTGGCTGCACGTTCGCTGTCTCTCCGGGCGCCACAGGCAGGCTCTTGGGTGCGGGCGAAGACTATGACATCGCCCTGCTGCCCGGCGGCGTTACGGCATCTGAATGCATGGCGCTGCTGGAATGGGGCTACACCATTCAGAAATTCTTCCCCGCCGAACCGGCCGGTGGCGTGGCCTATCTGTCATCGCTCGCCTCGCCCCTGCCGCAGATCCGCTTCTGCCCGACGGGCGGCATCACGCCCGAGAAGGCGCCCGCCTATCTGAAGCTTCCGAACGTCATCACCATTGGCGGCTCGTGGATGGCGCCCAAAAAGCTCATCGATGCGAAGGACTGGGCGGCAATCGAGAAACTGGCAGCGGAAGCGGCGAAGCTGAAGGGGTAACTACTCCTTCACGCCTTTCAGCACATCGACATATTTCGCGATCGCAACGGCGGTCGGTGAAAAAAGCTGGCGATAGTAGAGCAGTGCCGTGATGAGTAAGGTTGCCCAGATCGCCGGATAGGGGCCAGCGAAGAGAAACAGTGCGGCAATGGCATAATAAAACCCACGAATGCCGTTGTTGATGGAGCGCACCGCCTCCGTCAGCACCACGGCGGCCTGTTCTCCCATGACGCGCGAGGCCTCCGTCTCGGCCGGGGTTGTTTGCAAGCCGCCCAGCATGGCGAAGGTGTAGGCCATCTTTCGCAGCGCATAGGTGAAGGCAAAAAAGCACAGCGCCATGATCAGCGCGAGCAGATTGAAATACAGCGTGAACAGTTCGAGCGACATCGTCTTGTCGACGAATTTGAGGCCGCGCGTCAGCAGATAGACATTGTTGACATTGGCCAGCGCGCCGACAAGACCCGCCAGCACGATCAACGTGCCCGAACCGAAATAGGAAATTGAGTTCGAGATATGGCCGAGCAGGATCGCGTCGAACACGCGGTGCTCACGATCAATGCCCTGATGCATCTGGAACCAGCGCATGCGCACGATGTGAAGCTGGGAATTGAGCGAGCCGCGCCCGATCACCTTCAAAATGGGGGTATAGACCCCCCACAGCCCGAAGATCAGCGCCACGGCAATGGCATTCGCCAGGCCGAAGTCGTCAGGCAGGTAATCGGTGAACATGCTCATTGCGGCTTGTGCATTTCCTTGATCTCGGCTGTCCGGATTTCAGGCGCGCGTTCCAGCGTATAGTTCAGGCTGAAGGCCGATTGGGCCATGAAGACCGGGTCGCCGTCAAGATCATGCGCGATGGAGAAGCGGTTGGCAGCCAGGAACTCCTCGAGTTTCTTCCTGTCGTCGCAGGAAATCCAGCGCATGACCTCATAGCGGGACGATTCGAAGGAGACCGGCACGCCATATTCATTGGCCAGCCGATCTGCCAGGACGTCCAACTGCAGGGCGCCGACCACGCCGACGATGGCGGGCGATCCATCCGCCGGAATGAACAACTGCACGACGCCTTCTTCGGCGAGTTGCTGCAACGCCTCGCGCAGCTTCTTGGCCTTCATCGGATCGCCCAGCTTCACGCGGCGGAGAATTTCCGGCGCGAAGCTCGGAACGCCAGTGAACACGATGTCCTCACCCTCCGTGAGCGTATCGCCGATGCGCAGCAGGCCGTGGTTGGGAATGCCGACGACATCACCCGCATAGGCCTCATCCGCAATCGAACGGTCCTGCGCGAAGAAGAACTGCGGCGCGTTCAAAGCCACTGTCTTTCCGGTGCGGACGAGCTTTACCTTCATGCCGCGCGTCAGCTTGCCAGACGCAAGCCGCATGAAGGCGATGCGGTCACGGTGGTTGGGGTCCATGTTCGCCTGGATCTTGAACACGATTCCAGTCATCTTGGCTTCCGTCGCGTGCACCACGCGGGCCGAGGCCTGCTGGTCGCGGGGCGGCGGCGCATAGGCGATCAGGGCTTCCAGCAGGTCACGCACGCCGAAGTTCCGCAGCGCCGAGCCGAAATAGACGGGCGACAGATGGCCTTCGAGGAAGGCCTGACGGTCAAAGCTGTGGCAAAGGTCCTTCACGAGGTCGATCTCGTCCCGCCACTTCGCCAGCGTATCACCCTTGATGAGCGTGCCGATCAGCGGGTCATCGGGGCCGGACACCGGAACACCCACGGGGTCTTGCTCGATCTGGCGGACGCGCGGGCTGTTCAGGTCATAAGTACCGGCGAAGTCCTTGCCCTGGCCGATGGGCCAGACCATGGGGGCGACGGTGAGCGCGAGGCCCTTCTCGATCTCGTCCAGCAAGTCCAGCGGATCACGGGTTTCGCGGTCCATCTTGTTGACGAAAGTGATGATCGGAATGTCGCGCAGGCGGCAGATTTCGAACAGCTTGCGGGTACGCGCTTCAATGCCCTTGGCGGCGTCAATCACCATGACGGCAGCGTCAACGGCGGTGAGTGTGCGGTAGGTGTCTTCCGAGAAGTCCTCATGGCCCGGCGTATCGAGCAAGTTGAAAACCACGCCCTCATATTCGAAGGTCATCACCGAGGTGACGACCGAAATGCCGCGCGCCCGCTCGATCGACATCCAATCCGAGCGGGTGCGGCGCCGGTCACCCTTGGCGCGCACCTGACCGGCGAGCTGGATGGCGCCGCCGAACAGCAGCAGCTTTTCGGTCAAGGTCGTCTTGCCGGCGTCCGGGTGGGAGATGATGGCGAAGGTGCGCCTGCGCGCCACTTCCTGTTCGAGCGGGTTCGTCAACGCTTTATCCGAAATCTGGAGGGGTTTGAGGGGCTTCCTAGACCGGTTTCCGGTCAGGGTCAAAGCATTCGCTGTTGCCCTTGGGCCGCGCCCGTGGCAGTGGGAAAAGAGGGGGAAAGACATGACGGATCTGGCACTTGTCGGGGATATTGGCGGCACCAATTCGCGCTTCGGGCTGGTTGAGCCCGGCTCGACCACGCTGCGCTGCATCGCTGTCCAGAAAAACGACAATTTTGCTTCACTGGAAGACTCGATCGCCGCTTACCTTCAGGCTCAAGGCGTGACCGGGCTGGCGGCTGCTGCCATTGCCGTCGCCGGTCCGATCGAAGGTGAGGTGGTGGCGCTCACCAACCGCGACTGGCAGTTCACCCGCGAATCCCTTCGCAAGGCGGCACAGGCCCGGCAATTCCGGCTGCTCAATGATTTCGAGGCGCTCGCCCTGTCGCTTCCCCATCTCGGCGGCGATGACCTCGTGCAGATCGGAGGCGAGACGCCGGAAAAGCCCGGCGTGAAGATCGTGCTGGGCCCCGGAACCGGGCTTGGCATGGCAACGCTTGCGCCGCTGCCACACGGTGGCTGGATGGCGCTGCCCGGGGAAGTGGGCCACATCACGCTTCCCGTTGTGACCCAAGCCGAGTTCGACTGGCGCGAGACGATGACGAAGCCCGGCGTTCTGTTCGAATCCGAGGATGCGATCACCGGCGGCGGCCTTCTCCGCATGTACCGCGCCATCACACAGGTTCCACGGCAGGAGACGCCCGAACAGGTGCTGCAGGCAGCCCTTGCCGGAACCGATGCGGCAGCAGTGCAGACTCTCGACCAGTTCATCACATGGCTGGCGCGCATCGCGGGAGACGCAGCGATGACCATGCAGGCCAAGGGAGGCGTCTACCTCGCGGGTGGCATTGCGCCGTCCATCGTTGAAAAGTTGAAGTATGGCTCGTTCCGGTCCATCTTCGAGGAGAAAGGTCGGTTGGCCCATGTCATGCGGCCCATTCCTGTCTACGTGATCATCGACAGGTTCCCCGCATTCAAGGGCTGTGCCGCCGCCATTGCGGACATGACATGAGGTGAGGCCATGTGGAAGGATACCGACATTCTCCTCGTCATCGATGTGCAGAATGATTTCTGTCCAGGCGGCAAGCTTGCCGTGCCGGGCGGCAATGAGGTTGTGCCGCTCATCAACCGCCTTGCGCGCAGTTTCCGCCATGTGGTGCTGACGCAGGACTGGCACCCGGCGGAGCACAAATCCTTCGCTGCCCAGCACCCAGCCAAGAACCCCTTCGAGATCGCCATGACGCATTACGGGCCCCAGACGCTGTGGCCAGACCACTGCATCCAGGACACGCCCGGTGCGGCGTTCCACAAGGATCTGCACATTCCCAACGCCGAGCTCATCATCCGCAAGGGCTTCCGCGAGGAGATCGACAGCTACTCCGCCTTCTTCGAGAATGACCGCAAGACGCCCACCGGGCTTGGTGGCTACCTGAAGGAGCGAGGCTTCGAAAAGGTCGTCTGCGTTGGCCTCGCCTTCGATTACTGCGTACGCTTCTCGGCGGAAGATGCCCGCCGCCTTGGATTCGAGACGGAAGTGATCGAGGCCGCCTGCCGGTCGATCGATCTGGACGGGTCCGCCGACGCGGCGCGCCGGTCCTTCGCCGAACACGGCATCGCGCTGGCCTGACCTGCCGGTTCTCCGGCCTTGCCATGCCCTGCAGAAACCGCAGGGGGCGGGCGCGCTTGCGCTGGATGTCAATTGCCGCCCATTGGCGCTAACGGCGTCGCCATGACCCCGCGCATGACCGGCATTCTGCTGATGATCACCTCCATGGTGGCCTTCACGCTGCTCGATGCCATGGCAAAACAACTGGTACAGACGCTGCCGCCGGCGGTCGCCGTGTTCGGGCGCTATTTCGTGGCGATCTTCCTGTCGCTCGGCGTCATCATCCGGGGCGGCGGATTGGATCTCTTCACGACACGCTATCCCGCCTTGCAGGCCCTGCGCGGCCTGTTGCTGATGGGCGCCACGATCTTCAACTTCATGGCGGTGGTCCATCTGCAACTGGCGCAAACGGCGGCGATCTTCTTTACGGTGCCACTGTGGGTCTGCGCGCTGTCCGTGCCACTGCTGGGCGAGCATGTGGGGCTGAAGCGCTGGATTGCGGTGGGCGTAGGCTTCTGCGGCGTGCTCGTGATCATGCGGCCTGGAACCGACAGCTTCCATTGGGCCATGCTGCTCTCCGTCGCCTCTGCCCTCTGCGGCGGCGTCTACAATATTGTGACACGCAAAGTGGGCGCGCGGGACCGGGCGGAAACCTCACTTTTCTATGTAAGCTTCATCGGCGCGCTCGCGGCCGCTGCGCCCCTGCCATGGCTCTGGCAGATACCGCAAGGCCTGCAATGGCTGATGCTGGGCTTTATGGGGCTTGCCGGATCGGCCGGGCATCTGATGCTCATACAGGCGCACCGGCTTGCACCCGCCAGCGCGCTGGCACCCTATATGTATACGCAGATCGTATGGATGATCCTGGTTGGCTACGTCTTCTTCGGCGACGTGCCGGACTTCTGGACCATCGCCGGCGCCGCAATCGTGGTGGCCAGCGGCCTGTTCCTGTTCTTCGCCGAGGCGAGGCCCTCCGCCGCCACATAGACGGCCGCGGAGAGCCTGACTGCCTCAGGCCAGCGTGTAAGCCGTCTTGATAGCGGTGTAGAAATCAACGGCATGGCGGCCTTGTTCGCGGGCGCCGTAGCTAGACCCTTTCCGGCCGCCGAAGGGCACATGATAATCGACGCCCGCCGTGGCGAGGTTCACCATCACCATGCCCGCTGCTGATTTCTTGCGGAAGTCGGTGGCATATTTCAGCGATGACGTGATGATGCCGGAGGAAAGGCCGAAGGACGTGTCATTGGCTACGCTCAGCGCCTCATCATAGGACGCGACCCTGATCACGGAGGCAACAGGGCCGAATACTTCCTCGCGGTTGATGCGCATATCATTGGTCGTGCCGGTGAACAGCGCAGGCGAAAGATAGTTACCCTTGGTGTCACGGTTCAGGCGCTCGCCGCCCCAGGCCAGCTCACCGCCCTCATCACGCGCGATCTGGATGTAGCGCTCATCCTGCGCCATCTGGTTCTCGTCAACCACCGGGCCGATCACCGTGCCGTCCTTCAGCGCGTGATCCACTTTGAGTTTCTTCATGCCCTCCACCATGCGCTCGACAAAGGCATCATGTATTCCGGACTGGACAACAAGACGGGAAGACGCCGTGCAGCGCTGGCCAGTCTGGTAAAAGGCACCATCGAGAGCTGCGGCCACGGCCGTATCGAGATTGGCGTCATCCAGCACCACGAGCGGGTTCTTGCCGCCCATCTCCAGCTGGAACTTCGCCCCGCGCGAAGCACAGGCCATGGCCACCTTGCCCCCAGTTTCGACCGAGCCGGTGAAGGAGATCGCATTCACATCGCGTGAATCGAGCAGCGTCTGCCCCACGACTGAGCCACGGCCCATGACCAGGTTGAACACACCCTTCGGAAGGCCGGAGCGCGAGATGATCTCGGCCAAGGCCCAGGCGGAGCCGGGCACGAGGTCCGCGGGCTTGAACACCACCGCATTGCCGAAGGCCAGCGCCGGGGCCATCTTCCAGGCCGGAATGGCGATGGGAAAGTTCCACGGGCAGATGAGACCCACCACGCCCAGCGCCTCACGCGTGATCGTCACATCCACGCCCGGGCGGACGGACGAAATGGCCACACCCTCCACCCGCAGTGCTTCCTGTGCGAAGAACTTGAAGATCTGTGCCGCGCGCATCGTCTCGGCAATGCCGTTGGCAAGGGGCTTTCCTTCCTCGCGGGACAGGAGCGCGCCGATCTCATCCTTCCGGGCGAGAAGTTCGCTTCCGATGAGCTCGAGAACGTCCGCCTTCACCTGCGGGGAGGTGGCGGCCCAGGCCGGTTGCGCCGCCTTGGCGGCGGCGATGGCGGTTTCCGTCTGCACCTTGTCGGCCTGAGCGTATTCACCCACAATGTCGCTAATGTCGGAGGGGTTGATGTTCTCGCGGACACCCTTCCCTTCCAGCCATTCGCCATTGATGAAATTCCGATGCAACGCCATGATGCCGAACTCCCATAAGTTTTCGGGCGGGACCATAAGGAGGCCAGTGAATTGAGGCAAGCATGCATGTCGGCGTGATCGGGGCGGGGCTCATGGGCCATGGCATGGCTGCCAACCTGTTGAAGCATGGCCATGAGGTGAGCGTCATTGCCCACCGGAACCGTGGCCCGGTGGATGACCTTGTCGCACAGGGGGCACGGGAGGCCCGGTCGCTTGAGGACATCGCGCGCGCCGATGTGATCCTGCTCTGTCTCACCACATCGAACGTGGTGGAGGAGACGATCCGCGGACTCAAGCCGCATTTGCGCTCCCGCCACATCATACTCGATGCCGGAACCTCCGCGCCCGAAACCACCAAACGGCTGGCACGGGACCTCGCCGCCCTCGGCGTCGCCTATGCCGACATCCCGCTCACGGGCGGGCCGGAACAGGCCGAACAGGGCGTGCTCGGCGTGCTGTGCGGGGCAAGTGACGAAACCTTCACCCGCATCAAGCCCCTGCTCGCCTGCTTCGCCACGACAATCCGCCACTTCGGGCCGCCGGGTTCGGGCCATACCGCCAAACTCATCTCCAACTACCTCGTCACTGGCATGGTGGCATTGGTGGCGGACGCCTTTGGGGCAGCCCGCAAGGCGGAGATCGACTGGCGGGACCTCTATGACGTGATGCTGAACGGCTCCGGCAATTCGGGAGTCTTGCGCAAGATGGTGGAACCAGCCCTGTCAGGCGATTTCGACGGGTATCGCTTTGCCCTGGCGAATGCCGCAAAGGACGTAAGTTACTATGCAGACGTCGCTGGCCACCTGAAAATCAACTCGGGACTGATGGAATCCGTTGCGGAAGTCTTCGCACGCGCCGTAGAGTCCGGCCATGGCGGACGTAATGTCAGCCACCTTCTCGACCCCGCCATTAATGATGTGACATGATGCTGACCATAAATCCCGCCGTCGCCGCCATTGAGGAAGAAACCGCCTTCACCGTGCTGGACCGCGCCAATGCGCTGAAAGCCAAGGGGCACCCGGTCATCAATCTCGGCATAGGACAGCCGGATTTTCAGCCCCCCAAGCACATTCTCGAGGCTGCGGAGAAAGCGGTGCGTGACGGGCCGCATGGCTATACCACTCCGCAAGGCCTGCCTGTTCTGCGTGATGCGGTCGCGCAATATGTGGGGGCTCGCTTCAAGGTTCCGGTGTCGGGCGATGAGGTGGTGATCGTTCCCGGCGGCAAAGTGACCTTCTATTTCGCCTGTCAGATGTTCGGCGGCCCGGGGGCCGAAATCCTTTATCCGGATCCGGGCTTTCCGCCCTACCGGGATGCCGCGCGCTCCAGCGGAGCGACCCCTGTGCCCTACCCCATCCGCGAGGAGAAGGACTTCGGCTTCGATGCCGAGGAAGTGCTCTCCCTCATCACGCCGGCGACCCGCCTCATCATCATCAACTCGCCGGCAAACCCGACGGGCGGCGTCGTCTCGCGTGAAGAGATCACCAAACTGGCGCACGGCCTTGCGCAGCATCCACAGGTCGCCATCCTGTCGGATGAAATCTACAGCCATCAGGTCTATGACGGCGTGGACTTCGTCAGTTTTCTGAACTTCCCAGAACTGCGTGACCGCACCATTATCCTCGATGGCTGGTCCAAGACTTTCGCCATGACAGGCTGGCGATTGGGCTTCGGCATCTGGCCCAAGCACCTGATCGAGTATGTAAAGAAATTGATCACCGTCGATCACTCCTGCACATCGGTCGCGACACAAATGGCAGGGCTTGCGGCGATTACCGGGCCAATGGATGAGATCGAAGCGTTCCGCCGCAGTTTCCAGAAGCGGCGCGACATGGTGGTGGCGGGGCTGAACAATATCAAGGGCGTTCGCTGCCGAATGCCGGGCGGCGCTTTCTATGCTTTCCCCAATATCAGCGGCACGGGCTGGCAGTCGCGCGACCTCGCCCGCGAACTGCTGGACAAAGCCTATGTGGCGCTCATCTTCGGCGAGAGCTTCGGCAACAATGGCAAAGGCTTCATGCGGCTGTCCTATGCCGCAAGCGAAGCGGACATCGCCGAGGCCCTGAAGCGCATGAAAGTCTTCCTCGAAGCATGAGCAACACCAACCTCTATTCCCGCTTCGAGCGCGTATTCACCGCGAATGCGGACCGCGTGGCGATCCGTTCCACTGATGGCGCAGCCCGCCTTACCTTCAGCGAGCTTTCGCGCGGTGTGGCGCGTTACGCCAATGCGCTGGCCGCACTCGGCGTCGAACCGGGCGACAGGGTGAGCGTGCAGATCGAGAAGTCGGTCACCAATGTGTTGCTCTACCTCGCCGTGTTGAAGATCGGTGCAGTCTACCAGCCGCTCAACACCGCCTACACGGCCGCAGAGATTGCCTATTTCGTGGAAAATGCCGAGCCGAAAGTGATCGTGTGCGATCCCTTGCGCCAGGCAGAGATGCGGACGTTGGCCGACCGCTTCAAGGTATTCGCGGTCGTCAACCTCGATGCCCGTGGCGAAGGATCACTTTCCGCAATGGCGGCAACCATGGATGACCGGCATGACACCGTGGAGCGCGCCAGCAATGATCTTGCGGGTTTGCTTTACACCTCCGGCACCACCGGCCGCTCCAAGGGCGCGATGATCACGCATGGAAACCTTGCCTCCAACGCCGAAACACTGGTGAAGCTGTGGGCCATCACCAGTAAAGACGTGCTGCTGCACGCCCTGCCCATCTTCCATGTGCATGGTCTATACGTGGCGCTCAACACCGCTTTTCTTGCGGCAAGCGAGATCGTCTGGTTTGCGAAGTTTGATGCGAAGGCGATGATCGCCGCTATGCCGCAGGCGAC
>JBEIDW010000106.1:0-9938 GCA_040383265.1 Hyphomicrobiales bacterium | reverse complement strand
GCGTCTGCACAGGCGCGCGATGAGGCGGAAATCGACGTCATCGAGATCCTCTAATACAAAATCATATATGACCTGGTGGACGACATCAAGCAGGCCATGGCGGGCAAGCTGGCGCCGGAACTGCGCGAAACCTTCCTCGGCAATGCGAAGATTCTCGAAGTCTTCAACATCACCAAGGTCGGCAAGGTGGCAGGCTGCCAGGTTACCGAAGGCAATGTGCAGCGCGGCGCCAAGGTGCGCCTGATCCGCGACAACGTGGTCATCCACGAAGGCACGCTCTCGACGCTGAAACGCTTCAAGGACGAAGTGAAGGAAGTGCCAGTGGGCCAGGAATGCGGCATGGCGTTCGAAAACTATCAGGACATGCGGGCGGGCGACGTCATCGAATGCTTCCGCGTGGAGAAGGTCCAGCGCACGCTGGATTGAGTCATTACAGATGAGCAAAGGCAGCGCCCCTTCCCAACGCCAGCTCCGCGCCGGTGAATTGATCCGCCACGCGCTGGCGGACATCTTCCTGCGCGGCGAGTCGGGCGATCCTGATCTCGAGCGGTTGAACCCGACGGTTGTCGAGGTCCAGATTTCGCCCGATCTCAAGATTGCCACGGCCTTCGTGCGTACCCTTCAGCCCGGCAAGGAGCAGGCGCTTCTCGCTGCGCTGAACCGCAACAAGCGCTACATCCGTGGCCTTGTCGCGCCGAAGCTGGAAATGAAGTTCACGCCGGAAATCCGCTACCGGGTGGATACGGCGCTGGATTACGCAAGCCACATCGACGAATTGCTGAAAAGCCCGGAAGTGGCGCGGGACCTGAAAAAGGAAGACTGAACTTCCTTCTCCCGTCCGCAGGATGGGAGAAGGTGCCCGAAGGGCGGATGAGGGCTTTTCATCCGCCGCTGGCCCTCATCCGGCGCATGCGCGCCACCTTCTCCCACGCATTGGGCGGGAGAGGGAAAGTAATGTTCAATGGCGAAAAAACAGCGAAATCCCGTTCACGGCTGGGTCATTCTCGACAAGCCCCATGGCATGAGTTCCACTCAGGCCGTGGGCAAGATCCGCTGGCTGTTCAACGCTGAAAAGGCAGGGCACGGCGGCACGCTGGACCCTCTGGCCTCGGGCCTCCTGCCGATTGCGCTGGGGGAGGCGACCAAAACCGTCTCCTACGCCATGGATGGCCGCAAGATCTATCGGTTCACCGCTGCTTTCGGCGAGGAGCGCACGACGGACGACCTTGAGGGCGAGGTATCCGCCACCTCCCAAAAGCGCCCGACTGAAGCCGAAATTGAAGCCATCCTGCCGCGCTTCACGGGTGAGATCATGCAGGCCCCGCCGGCCTTCTCCGCCATCAAGGTGGATGGCGAACGGGCCTATGACCTGGCGCGGGACGGGCAGATCGTGGAACTGGCCGCGCGGCCGATCCTGATCGAGGCCCTGCGGCTTGTCGATATGCCCGATGCCGATCATGCGACCTTCGAAGTGACGTGTGGGAAAGGCACCTATATCCGGTCGCTGGCCCGCGACATGGGCCGGGCGGTTGGGAGTGTGGCACATGTCTCCATGCTGAGGCGGGTGGCGGTCGGGCCATTCACCGAAGCCCATATGATTTCGCTGGAAAACTTAGCAGAACTCAGCCATAACGCCCCCGGCGGAGACGCCATTAATGGGGCTTTGCTCCCGATCGAGACCGTGCTGGACGGCATCCCGGCACTGGCCGTCGATCAGGAACAGGCCCGGCGCCTGAGACTTGGACAACCCGTCCTCCTCAGAGGTGCGAATGCTCCCATCGCAGAAGATGCGGTCCTGATGATGAGCGGGGGAAGCCCCCTCGGCATCGGCGCAATCGGCGAAGGAACACTCAAGCCGAAGCGTTTGTTTAACCTGTAACCATTTGGAGATGACCGAATGACTATGACTGCTGAGCGCAAGGTTGCGCTCGTGAAGGAATTCGCCACGAAGCCCGGTGACACCGGTTCGCCCGAAGTCCAGGTTGCGATCCTGACGGAACGCATCAACTACCTCACCGATCACTTCAAGACCCACAAGAAGGATAACCATTCCCGCCGTGGGCTTCTGACGATGGTGAGCAAGCGCCGTTCGCTTCTCGACTACCTGAAGCGGATCGACGATGCGCGTTACCAGACGCTCATCAAGCGCCTCGAAATCCGCCGCTAAGCGGGTTTCGGGAACAGGTACGAGCGGGCGGATCACCGAGTAGCCGCCTGCGTCCCCAACCTCAGAGTCCGGCAATAGGGCCGGACTCGAAGTGGCCCAATGGGGATGCCGTCCACAGTGGTGGTGCACGTTTTTCAAGCGGCGGCGAAGGGCACACAGGAAAATCAATATGTTCAATATCGACGTCGAAGAAATTCAATGGGGCGGGCAGACGCTGCGCCTTGAAACAGGCCGCGTGGCCCGTCAGGCCGATGGCGCGGTTGTCGCCTCGCTGGGCGAAACCACCGTTCTCGCCACCGCCGTTGCCGAACGTTCGGCGAAGCCCGGGATCGACTTCTTCCCGCTGACCGTCAACTACCAGGAAAAGACCTATGCCGCCGGCAAGATCCCCGGTGGTTACTTCAAGCGCGAAGGCCGCCCGACCGAGCGTGAAACGCTCATCTCGCGCCTCATTGACCGTCCGATCCGCCCGCTCTTCGTCGAAGGCTTCCGGAACGAGACGCAGGTCATCGCCACCGTTCTGTCCTATGACCTCGAGAACGATACCGACATCCTCGCCATGGTCGCTTCTTCCGCGGCCCTCACCCTGTCGGGTATTCCCTTCATGGGCCCGATCGGGGCAGCGCGTGTTGGCTACATCAATGGCGAATATGTGCTGAACCCGACGATCGAGCAGCAGAAGCTGTCCTCGCTCGATCTCGTGGTGGCCGGCACCCAGGACGCGGTGCTGATGGTGGAATCGGAAGCCAAGGAGCTCTCCGAGGAAATCATGCTCGGCGCCGTGACCTTCGGCCACCGTGGCTTCCAGCCGGTGATTGAGGCGATCATCCGCCTCGCCGAACGCTCTGCCCGCGCTCCGCGCGATTTCACGCCGCCGGATGAGGAAGCGCTCTACAATCAGGTGAAGGCCATTGCCGAAGCCGATGTGCGCGCCGCCTACGCCATCCCTAAGAAGGAAGAGCGTCACGAGGCCGTGGCCAAGGCCAAGGACAAGGTGATGGCCGCGCTGACCGGCGCTGACAAGCCCGACGCGCCGCCCGCCAACAAGATCGGCGAAGCCTTCAAGCATCTCGAGAAGGACGTTGTCCGCAACTCCATCCTCGATACCGGCCACCGCATTGACGGCCGCGACACGAAGACGGTCCGCCAGATCATCGCGGAAGCGAGCGTTCTGCCGCGTACACATGGCTCGGCACTCTTCACCCGCGGTGAGACGCAGGCCCTCGTGGTGACGACGCTCGGCACCGGCGAGGACGAGCAGTATATCGACTCGCTCGACGGCACGACCAAGGGCACCTTCATGCTGCACTATAACTTCCCGCCCTTCTCGGTCGGTGAAACGGGCCGCATGGGTGCTACGGGCCGCCGCGAAATCGGCCATGGCAAGCTCGCCTGGCGCGCCATTCACCCGCTGCTCCCCGCCCAGGACCAGTTCCCCTACACGATCCGCGTTGTCTCCGAGATCACCGAGTCGAACGGCTCGTCCTCGATGGCGTCGGTGTGCGGTGCGTCGCTCTCGCTGATGGATGCGGGCGTTCCGCTCAAGTCTCCCTGCGCGGGCATCGCCATGGGCCTCATCAAGGAAGGCGAGCGCTTCGCGGTGCTCTCTGACATCCTGGGTGACGAAGATCACCTCGGCGACATGGACTTCAAGGTTGCCGGTACTGCCGAAGGCATCACGTCCCTCCAGATGGACATCAAGATCACCGGCATCACCGAAGAGATCATGAAGGTCGCGCTGTGGCAGGCCAAGGATGGGCGTCTGCACATCCTCGGCAAGATGGCTGAAGCCCTGACGGGTGCCCGCGCCTCGCTGGGCGAACATGCGCCGCGCATCGAAACGCTGAAGATCCCCACCGACAAGATCCGTGAAGTGATCGGCACCGGCGGCAAGGTCATCCGCGAAATTGTGGAAAAGACCGGCGCCAAGATCGACATTCAGGATGATGGCACGGTGAAGGTGGCCTCCTCTTCCGGCACGTCCATCGAGGCCGCTTTGAAGTGGATCAAGTCCATCGTCATGGAACCGGAAGTGGGCGAGATCTATGACGGCAAGGTCGTCAAGGTCGTCGACTTCGGCGCCTTCGTGAACTTCTTCGGCGCGCGTGATGGCCTCGTCCATGTGTCTGAACTGGCGTCGAAGCGCGTCAACAAGGTGTCCGACGTCGTCAACGAGGGCGACACCGTGAAGGTGAAGCTCTTGGGCTTCGACAACCGCGGCAAGGTACGCCTCTCGATGAAGCAGGTAGACCAAGCCACGGGCGAAGACATTTCCAAGAAGCAGGCCGCCGAAGGCCAGGGTGACGAGGACATGCCGCAGGGCGAGTGATCCTCCGTTCACGGATGAAATCAGGGCGCGGGTGGCAACATCCGCGCCCTTTCTGTTTGAGAGTGCGGGAGGACCACGTTTCGCCATTCCGGCGAAGGCCTGTGGAGCGTGAAGGGACGGCGTTCTATACGCCCGCCCGAAGGCCTTTGCGTTCCGCATAAGCCAGGCACTCCGCCCACGGACGGATGCTGGCGCTGGTGGTGGGAGAGTGCAGCGATGTGGCTGCCGCCGCATTGCCGAGATCAAGGCAGCGCGCCAGCGGCCAGTCTTCGTGAAGGCCAAACAGAACGCCAGCATAAAAGGCATCGCCTGCGCCCGTGGAGCCTGCAATTTCGGACTGGTCCACCTTCACCGAAGGGCGCTTCGCCACTTCTCCGCTTCTGCTCACCGCAACCGCGCCATCGGGATGGTGGACGCCGGCCAGTTCGCGCACACCCATCTCCAGCAGCTTGCGGCAGGCAGCCTCTGCAGCATCCCATGAAAGCCTTCCGCCGGGTGCCACATCGATGCCCGTGAGGCTTCCCGCTTCATAGTCATTCACCACGAAATAATCGCAGAGGGCCAGGCAGGGCGTCACATATTGACGGAGTTTCTCCGCCGGGGCAGGGCAGAGTTCGAGGCAGGTCTTCATGCCTTGTGCCCGCGCGGCCGAGAGCAGCTTGCGCCAGCCATCGCTTCGGTCGAGGGCGTCGGCCAGCCCAGGGCTGCCGAGGTAATAGAGCTTGGCATTGCTGCCCTTGGGCGGCATCAGGTGGTCCACCGTCATCAGGTTGTTGACGCCCATCTGCGCGAAGAAGGTACGCCGCCCCGTATCAGCGCAGGACATCACATGGGTGTGGCTGGTGATGGCGCCCTTGATGATCGAGACATGCGAGGTATCGAGGCCATAGCCCTGGGCGCTCTTCAGCATGATCGCGCCATAGGCATCATCGCCAGCCGTTGCGAGCAATGTTACGGGGAAGTCCGCGCCGAGCTTCAGAAGGCCCGCGCCCGCATTGTGCGGTGGGCCGCCTGCCGCATGTTCGGTGCGGTCGATGAAGGCGAGCGTCTCCTCATGGGGCCAGTGGTCGATGATGTGGATGACATCAAGCACCACGATCCCGGCGAGGACGATCCCGCGCCTTGTCACTTCTTGTAGCCTTCGAGAACGGGCTCGGTGATGCGCAGGTCATCGTCCAGCGTGCGCTTCGGCTTCAGCCCCTTCTTCTTCAGCGTGGCGTGATAGCTCTTCACCGCTTCAGCAGGCGTCACCTTGCTTTCAAGCACCGGGCGGAACAGCGCCACGAGGTCGAGCGGGCTTTCGGCAAGGTTGATCTTGCGGCCGAAGAGGGCCACGCGGGCGCCGCTCTTCTCGCCCTGCGACAGGAGTTCGAAACAGTCACGCGTCGTGCCCGACGAGCCGCCGAGAATGCCGATGACAAGGCCAGGATCATGCGAGGCCAGCTCCTCCATCGCGGCGCGGCCGTTGAATGGCATCTTGAGGAACAGCGGACGCTCCACCTTCGAGACACCGGCCAGCACGCGCATGATCATGTCATTCACATAGAAGGGCATGATCTTGGGGTCGAGGTTTTGCGGGGCGTTCGGGTTGAACACTTCGAGGAAGTGGCGGAACTTGTGCTTTACCGCGTCCTCGCGGAAATCACGGTAGGCCTCGACCGTTGCATAGTCATGATCGAGGTCGTTGTTGAAGGTGACGGAGTAGAGGCCGAGGTCACTGAACTTGCGCACATGGGCAAGATTCGCGGTGCGCCACGGGCGGGACGGCTGCTTTGCATAGGCGGCGCCGCGCGGCAGCCAGATGTCCGTCGTGTCATTGGCGCGGATTGCCGGGGTGACGGCGGATTTGGCGAACAATCCTTCCGCAACGAGCGGCTCGATGTTCGAGACTGCACCCAGCATGATGTCCATCTGCTTCTGCCGGACGATGGCGCGGATCGACTCGCGGAATTCAGGGATGGAGCGGTGCGGGCCCGCCTGGTTCAGCGGGTCAATGCCGCCGGTACCCTTGACGCCAAAGGCATAATCCGGGTCCTTCGCGTCGGCGAGGATGAAATCCGAAGGCTTGTACTTGCCAGCGGCGATGGTCTTCAGCTTCTTGTCGAGCGATTTCACGGGGCATGTCCCTGGAGAATTGTGGTTGGCTCTTTGTAACAGCCCGCCGCGATCCGGCAACGGCATTGTTGCTCTTTTCCTTTGCGCCGTGCCGGTGCAGGATATGGACCATGACCAATCTCGTGATGATCCCTGCCTTCGGTTGCGACGAGCGGCTCTATGCCGCGATTGCGCCGCTGCTGCCCTCCAATGTGCTCAGTGCGAGCCTGATCGCCGATGAGGACAATTTCGCCGGTTGCGTGGCGCAAGTGCTGGCGCAGGCGCCGGAGAGCTTCGTGATCCTCGGCACCTCCTTTGGCGGCCGGGTGGCACTCGAAACCGCGCTGGCCGCACCGCAGCGTGTCAAGGGCCTCGTGGTGATCGGCTCAAGTGCTGGCCCCGTGGCAGACCCCCGCGCCGGGTTGCGCCGCTCCGAACGCCTGCGCGCCGGTGAAGCTCGGCAGGTGGCTGCCGAAATGGGCGAGATGATCGCGCATCTTGACGGGCCGAACGGGCCTGCCGCGCGTGACGCTTTCGTGGGCATGTGTGAGGATGTGGGGCCAGGCCGGATGACGCGCCAGTCCGACGCGCTGGCGCGGCGCACCGACCTCTGGCCGCGCCTTGCCGAAATCACCTGTCCGGCCCTGATGCTGTGGGGCGTGCACGACAAGTTCGCCCCTGCGGCAGACGGGATGAGGATGGCCGCTGCCATGCCCCGCGGCAGCTATGTGGAACTCGCTGACTGCGGCCACTTCCCGACGCTGGAATATCCTGCTGAAACAGCGGCTGCCATCCACCACTGGATGACGGGTGTGGGGCTGGCAGCCGCTGCGTAACTTAAGCGCCGCCTCAGCTCTTCGGTGCGCGATACGCCTCGTGGCAGCTCTTGCAGGTCGCGCCGAGTGCCGGGAAGGCTGCCTTGAAAGAGGCTTCGTCGGCCGTGGCCTTCACCGCGCTGAAGGCTTTCATGTAGTTAGCGCTCGCGGCGTCGAAGCCGGCCTTGTCAGACCAGATTTCAGCCTTTGCTTCGGTTTCGATGGCCCCGCCCGGCTTGGTGTCATCGCCCCACCAGTTGGCCCAGCCCGCGCAGGCCTGTTCCGTGGTGCTCACGGCTGCGTCGATCGCAGCCTTGTCATATGGCTTCTCGCCTTTGATGACGGCCGCCATGACGCCCATCATCTTGCCGTTGGCCTTCATGCAGGCCTGCCGGGCTTCAATCGGATTGCCATCGGCGAGTGCGGCTGATGTGCAGCCGATGAGCAGTGTGACTGCGGTGACAAGACCCGGAAGCAGTTTTGACATCGGTGCATTCTCCCATGCTGCGGTGATAAAGAAACCTACGCGATAAACTGTGCCGCGTTCTATCGCAATTTTTTGATGAGAGCGGCACCATAGCCTTGTAACCGATTGTAAACCCTGCCGCGAAATGGCCCGGATGAGGCCCGCGACATGCCTCATCTCGCTGTCAAACAAGTGTTCCACTTAGGACGATGTTAAACGCCCATCATCATAATGACCGGGAACAGCCAAGACGGGAGCCTCTCCACCATGCCAGCGCAGGAACCGCCGCAACCGCCAGTCCAGAAGCGCAAGCAGGCATTGAGCCCGGAACTTCGCGAATTTCTGCATATGCTGAAGTCGCTCGAAAGCGAGCTTGACGGGTCGAGCGCCGGGCGTCGCTAACGTGGGTGATCATGGCTGGGTGAACGGGGCGGAGTTTCCGCCCTTTACTTTGTGTGTTGTTGAGTCAGGCCTTGAGCACCTGCACCGTCTCGCGGGCTGAGGTGATGAGTAGCCGCAATGCGTCCTGCCGCGCTGACTCGGAACAGGCGCGCTGTACATTTTCCGCCGCCCAGGACAGGCGTTTCGCCGCAAAGGTCACGGCGAGCCCGCCAAGGGTTGCAGTGAAGGTCAGGAGGGCGCCATCCTTTTCCGTGCATTGGGCATGCTCAAGCTGACGGATGCAGAGTTCGATGTCGCGGCAGGCCATGCTGGAGAGGTCCCGCCACACTGGCCGCGTGATACCGGAGCGCAGTTCCTCGAAGCGCGCTTCATCCATGACCGGGGGCAGCGCTATAGTGGCACCTGAGTTGTCCGGGCGGTTTCTGGTCAGCGCAGCCTTCACCGCCTCATGCAGTTCATTGCGGTTGGCGGGCTTGGGAAGCGCAATGTCAAATGTATCGCGCCAGTCCCCGGTGCGCACTGAGTCGGCCAGGAAGGCGGAGAGCGCCATCAGCGGTGTTGCGGCAACCGCACCCCCCATGCGGCGGATTGAGCGGGCGGCTGTGATGCCATCCATGATCGGCATTTCAATGTCGAGAACGATCACGTCGAAACTGCTTTCGGCGGCGCTCTGCACCGCCTGCTCGCCATGGATCACGGCCTCGACTTCGCAGCCCATGCCCTTGAGCATGGCAGCGGTGACAATCCGCACCGGGTCGCAGTCCTCCGCCAGAAGCAGGCGGGGGCGGCTGCCATCGGGCGTTTCCAGCCGCAACGGCTTCCGGCCCGTGCTCTCCCCGTTCAACGCCGCCACACCCATCATGCGTCCTGACTTGATTCCCTCAGCGAAGGCAGGACCTTAGCGGCCAAATGGTTTTCAATTGGTGAGCCGGGCGTGCCGGCGTCAGCTATGGTTAAGGTTCGATGGACTACTTGGTGCCGAACATACGGTCTCCCGCATCACCGAGGCCCGGAACGATATAGCCGTGATCGTTGAGGTGGCTGTCGACCGAGGCGGTGTAGATCGGCACATCCGGATGTTCCTCCGAAACGCGCTTGATGCCCTCGGGCGCCGCGAGCAGGCAGACCAGGCGCACGTCCTTTGCGCCGCGCTCCTTGAGCTTCTGGATGGCATAGGCCACGGAGTTGCCGGTTGCCAGCATCGGGTCCACCACGATCACCGGGCGCTCGTCGATGTCACCTGGAACCTTGAAGTAATATTCCACGGGCTGAAGGCTGACGGGGTCACGGTAGAGGCCGATGTGGCCGATGCGGGCGGAGGGCAGCAGGTCGAGCATGCCTTCGAGCAGTCCGTTGCCAGCCCGCAGGATCGACACGATGACCAATTTCTTGCCCTTGAGGATGGGAGCATCCATCCCGGTCAGCGGGGTTTCGATGGCTTGCGTCGTCATCGGCAGGTCGCGCGTTACCTCATAGGCCAGCAGCAGGCTGATTTCGCGCAGCAATTGCCGGAACACAGCGGAGGGCGTGGTCTTGTCGCGCATCAGGCTCAGCTTGTGCAGCACCAGCGGATGGTTGACCACGACGAGTGATTTGGGAAGCGCTGCCCCGGCCATGCTGTTCTCCTGTCGGTTGATGTGCCCGTTTTGCGGAAGAAGGCCACCG
>JBEIDW010000105.1:0-10131 GCA_040383265.1 Hyphomicrobiales bacterium | reverse complement strand
ATGGGCGTTGACCATGTACTCGACAGAGTCGGCAATGATTTCGCGCGAGGGCAGCGAATAGAGCATGCCGTCATGACCCATGGCGATGCCGTCATCGACCGCGATGGTGTTGAATTCCTTGGCGACGCCGCCCGCCTTTTCGACTTCGCGGGCAACGAGCTGGCCAAGGTCCTTCAGGTGCACATGGCCCGGCACGAACTGCGTGAAGGAATTGACGATGGCAACGATAGGCTTGCCGAAATCCGCATCCGTCATGCCAGTAGCACGCCATAGGCCACGGGCGCCGGCCATGTTGCGGCCATGGGTTGTGGTACGGGAGCGGAGCTGGGGCATGTTGACCTCGCGGATTGCCGGAATTTCGCCTCGATTGCCCCATGCGCCGGGGGGAATCAAGCCCGCCTTTCACAGCCCCTCTTTGGGCCAATTGCATGGGTGCGGCCGCGGCGGCTAAGACCCTCTCCGGATTTGGAATAAAGGATGCCTCCCCATGAGCTTCAAGACTGTCGAACAGGCCCCGCCCCGGTTGAACCGCAGCGAGTTGGCCGTGCCCGGAAGCCAGCCCAAGCTGTTCGAGAAGGCGGCGAAATCCGCTGCCGACGTGATCTTCCTCGACCTTGAGGACGCGGTGGCGCCCGATGACAAGGAACAGGCCCGCAGGAACATCATCGAGGCCGTGGGCGACATCGACTGGGGTAACAAGCAACTGTCCGTCCGCATCAATGGCCTCGATACCCATTACATGTACCGCGACGTGGTGGATGTGCTGGAGAACTGCTCGGACCGCCTGGACCTGATCATGATCCCCAAGGTCGGCACTGCGGCGGATGTCTATGCGG
This sequence comes from Hyphomicrobiales bacterium, assembly GCA_040383265.1. Classification (GTDB taxonomy): domain Bacteria; phylum Pseudomonadota; class Alphaproteobacteria; order Rhizobiales; family Aestuariivirgaceae; genus Aestuariivirga. Next base: position 9,295 of record JBEIDW010000105.1, on the reverse strand, counting down.
TGGACATGATGGTGACGCAGATCGAGGCCGCCAAGAACCGCAAGAAGCGGGTGGGCTTCGAACTTATCATCGAAACCGCGCTCGGCATGCAGAACATCCATGAGATCGCCGCCGCCTCGCGGCGCAATGAATCGCTGCATTTCGGCGTTGCTGATTACGCGGCTTCGACCAAGGCGCGCACCACCTCGATCGGAGGCCCGCACCCCGATTACGTGGTGCTGACGGACCCGCTGGCTGACGGCGCCCGCGCCACCCACTGGGGCGACATGTGGCATTACGCGATTTCGCGCATGGTTGTGGCGGCCCGCGCCAATGGCTTGCGCCCCGTCGATGGCCCCTTCGGCAACTTCTCCGATGCCGAAGGCTTCCGCGCCCAGGCGCAGCGCGCCGCGGTGCTGGGTTGCGAAGGCAAATGGGCCATCCACCCGTCCCAGATCGTGCTGGCAAACGATGTGTTCAGCCCCTCTGAAGCAGACGTGGCCCGCGCCCGCCGCATCATCGCAGCGATGAAAGAGGCGGAAGCCCAAGGCAAGGGTGCCGTCTCGCTCGACGGCCGCCTGATCGACTATGCCTCCATCCGCCAGGCTGAAGTGCTGGTGAAGAAGGCGGAGATGATCGCGGGGGCGTGAGGCTCTGCCTCCATTTCATCATCGCCGGACTTGATCCGGCGATCCTGTTGTGGCCAGGGAAACAATGGATGCGCGGGCCGGAGCACGCGTATCATGACGGAGAGACAACCGTGCGGAGAAAACCGCACGCCGCCGGGCTGTCTCCAGACTGGAATTCCGTTTGGCTTCCGGGCTCACCGCGGTTAAATTCTGACAGCTTGCGAATAGTGACTGATCCGATGGCAAAAGAACACACCCGCGACATTGAATGGCCGACCGTGGCCCTCATCGCCCTCGTCTATCTGGTGATTGGCTGTCTCGTCTGGTTCCACGCCAGCCTGCCCTGGTGGGTGATCCTGCCCGTGGGCGCCTATTTCGCTGCCCTCCACACCTCGCTGCAGCATGAGGTGCTGCACGGCCACCCAACGGGGAACCGCCTGTTGAACGAGGCGATGATCTTCGTGACGCCCACGCTGTGGCTGCCTTATCTCCGCTACAAGCAGACGCATCTCCAGCACCACAATGATGCGAACCTGACGGACCCGCACCTTGACCCCGAATCCTATTACATGCTGCCGGAGCACTGGGCGGAGGTGCAGGGCATCCGCCGCACGCTCTACCAGTTCAACAATACGTTGTTTGGCCGCATGCTGATCGGCCCCGCCGTCGGCATCATCCGGTTCTGGTCCGCAGAGTTCCGCGACATTGCCAATGGGGACAAGAAAAAACTGCAGGCCTGGGCATGGTTCGTGCCCGCCGCCCTCCTTACGATCTGGCTCGTCACATGGGTGGGCGGCATGCCGTTCTGGCAGTATTACCTGCTGATCGCGTACCCCGGAATCTCTCTGGCGCTGGTGCGCTCCTTCTGTGAGCATCAGGCGGCGGAGAACGTCGACCACCGCACCATCATCGTCGAGGCTTCGCCGTTCTGGTCGCTGCTGTTCCTCAACAACAACCTGCATGTGGCCCACCATGACCGGCCCGCGCTGGCGTGGTACAAGCTGCCCGCCTTCTACCGGGCCGAACGCGAGCAGCTGATCGCCAAGAACAACGGCTATCTGATGAAGGGCTATGGCGAGATCTTCGCCCGCTTCTTCCTCAAGGCCAAGGAACCGGTTCCCTATCCGAATATGGACTGGCTGCGGAAGCCTTAGCCCCTGGCCCAATTGTCTGGCCTCTCCGCCCTCGACAGGTTAAGAAGAGGGTCAGTAGTGCTGACACATTACGCAAGAGGCGAAAAGCATGACAAATCGCATTGATGTTGCAGGCCTGCGCGTTGCAGGCGAACTCTTTACCTTCGTATCGGACGAAGCCCTGCAAGGCTCCGGCATATCCGAACTTGATTTCTGGCACCGCTTCGCGGCCATCATCAATGATCTCGCACCGAAGAACCGCGCCCTGCTGGCCAGGCGTGACGCGCTGCAAGCGTCGCTCGATGGCTGGTACCGCGCCCATGGCGCGCCCACGGACATGGCAGCCTACAAGACCTTCCTGACTGACATCGGCTATCTCGTGCCGGAAGGCCCGGACTTCGCCGTCACCACCGAAAACGTTGATGCCGAGATCGCCCATGTGGCCGGTCCGCAGCTTGTGGTTCCCGTCATGAACGCGCGCTATGCGCTGAATGCTGCCAATGCACGCTGGGGCTCACTCTATGATGCGCTCTATGGCACCGACGCCATTCCGGAAACCGATGGGGCAGAGAAAGGCAAGGGCTATAACCCAGTGCGCGGCGCCAAGGTTATCGCATGGGCGCGTCAGTTCCTTGATGGCGCAGTGCCGTTGTCTACCGGTTCCTGGGCCAATGTATCGCGCGTCTATATCGAGGGTGACGCCTTGATGACGGATCTGGGCGGATTGAAACAGCCCGCTCAGTTCAAAGGCTTTCGCGGCAGCAAGAATGACCCCGCCGCCGTGCTTTTCGTCAACAACGGACTTCACGTCGAAATCGCCTTCGACCGTGCCCATGTGATCGGCAAGGATGACAAGGCAGGAATTTCAGATGTCGTGATCGAATCCGCCATGACCGCCATCATGGACTGCGAGGATTCGGTGGCCGCTGTCGATGCGGCGGACAAGGTGACGGTCTACCGCAACTGGCTGGGCCTGATGACGGGTGGCCTCACCGAGGAGATTGAGAAGAACGGCAAGACCTTCACCCGCCGCCTCAACCCGGACCGGGTCTATGAAGCCCCGAATGGCGAAAGCTTCACGCTCCACGGCCGCGCCCTGATGCTGGTGCGCAACGTTGGCCATCTGATGACCACCCCTGCCATCCTTGACGCCGAAGGCCGCGAAGTGCCGGAAGGCATTCTGGATGCGATGATGACCGGCCTCATCGCCATTCATGACATTGGCCCCAGAGGCCGGCGCGCCAATTCGCGCACGGGTTCGCTCTATATTGTGAAGCCCAAGATGCATGGGCCGGAAGAAGTGGCCTTCGCGGTTGAACTCTTCGCGCGTGTCGAGAAGGCTCTGGGCCTTCCCCACAACACGCTCAAGATCGGCATCATGGACGAAGAGCGGCGCACCACCATCAACCTCAAGGAATGCATCCGCCAGGCGAAGGACCGTATCGTCTTCATCAACACCGGCTTCCTCGACCGTACGGGCGACGAGATTCACACCTCGATGGAAGCAGGCCCCATGATCCGCAAGGGTGACATGAAGCAGGCGCCGTGGATAAAGGCCTATGAGGACTGGAACGTCGACATCGGGCTGGCTTGCGGCCTGCCGGGCCACGCACAGATCGGCAAGGGCATGTGGGCCATTCCGGACCACATGGCCAGCATGCTGTCCGTGAAGATGGCCCACCCGATTGCGGGTGCCAACACCGCATGGGTGCCGTCGCCCACCGCGGCCACGCTCCACGCCACGCACTATCACACAATCAATGTGGCCGCCGTGCAGGAGAAGCTGAAATCACGCCCGCGCGCCAAACTCGATGACATCCTCTCGGTGCCGGTCGCGGTTCGCCCCAACTGGAGCCGTGAAGACATCCAGAAGGAACTCGACAACAACGCGCAAGGCATTCTCGGCTATGTGGTGCGCTGGATTGATATGGGGGTCGGCTGTTCCAAGGTGCCCGACATCGACAATGTCGGCCTGATGGAAGACCGCGCGACGCTGCGCATCTCCTCCCAGCACATCGCCAACTGGCTGCGCCATGGCGTGGTGAACGAAGACCAGGTGATGGAAACCATGAAGCGCATGGCCGCGGTGGTGGACAAGCAAAACGCAAGAGACCCGTCCTATCAGCCGATGGCGGCGGATTTCGAAAACTCCATCGCCTTCCAGGCGGCCTGTGACCTCGTGTTCAAGGGGCGCGAACAGCCCAACGGCTACACCGAGCCCCTCCTCCACATGCACCGGCTGGCGGTGAAGGCCAGGGCGTGAGACACCTCACGCCATCGCCTTGTTGATCTCTTCCGTCATCTTCTTGGCATCACCGAACAGCATCATGGTGTTGTCACGCCAGAACAGCGGATTGTCGACGCCGGCATAACCCGACGCCATGCCGCGCTTGATGAACATCACCGTCTTGGCCTTCCACACCTCAAGCACCGGCATGCCGTAAATCGGTGATGCCGGATCGTCCTTGGCCGAAGGATTGGTCACGTCATTGGCGCCGATCACGAAGGCCACGTCCGCCTGGCCGAAATCGGAGTTGATGTCCTCCAGCTCGAAGACTTCATCGTAAGGAACGTTGGCTTCGGCCAGCAGCACGTTCATGTGGCCCGGCATGCGGCCCGCCACGGGGTGGATGGCATATTTGACCGATACACCTTCCTTCTTCAGGTGATCGGCCATTTCGCGCAGCGCATGCTGGGCCTGGGCCACCGCCATGCCATAGCCCGGCACGATGATGACGCTTGCGGCATTCTTCATGATGAAGGCCGCATCCTCAGCCGACCCCTGCTTCACGGGCTTCGCCTCACCCTTGGCGGCGGGGCCTGCACTTTCACCGCCGAAGCCGCCGAGGATCACCGAGATGAAAGAGCGGTTCATACCCTTGCACATGATGTAGGACAGGATCGCGCCTGAGGAGCCCACCAGCGCGCCGGTGATGATGAGTGCGGTGTTGTGCAGCGCGAAGCCGATGCCCGCCGCCGCCCAGCCAGAGTAGGAGTTGAGCATGGAGACGACGACCGGCATGTCCGCCCCACCGATGGGGATGATGAGCAGGAAACCCAGCGCCAGCGAAATGGCGATGATCAACCAGAACCACAGCCACACCGGGTTCATGTAGAACAAGGCGATGCAGGCGATGAGCGCCGCGCCGAGTGCTATGTTGATGACATGGCGCGCGGGCAGCATGATGGGCGCACCCGACATCCGCCCATCGAGCTTGAGGAAGGCAATGATGGAGCCGGTAAACGTAATCGCGCCGATGGCCGCGCCAATCGACATCTCGATGCGTGAGATGGGCTGGATGAGCCCATCCATGACGATGTGGAAGGCGTCAGGCGCATAGAAGGCAGCAGCAGCCACGCAGACGGCCGCAAGGCCCACGAGCGAGTGAAAGGCTGCGACGAGCTGCGGCATGGCCGTCATGGCAATGCGCTTCGCAGCGAAAGCGCCAATACCGCCACCGATGGCAAGACCCAGCACGGTGAGGCCGATGACAAGAGCTGAGAGCTGCATGGTGGCAAGCGTGGTCACCACCGCGACTGTCATGCCGATCATGCCATACATGTTGCCCTGACGCGACGTGGCAGGCGACGACAGTCCACGCAGCGCCATGATGAACAAGGCGCCCGAGACGAGATAGAGAAGGGCTGCGAGATTGGCCGACATGCGCCTTACTTGTCCTTCTTCTTGTACATGGCAAGCATGCGGCTGGTGACCATGAAGCCACCAAAGATATTCACCGCCGCCAGCACCAACGCGATGAAGCCGATGATCATGGCGGTGATAGAGCCGGAGTTTAGTGCGCCCACCCCCACCGCCAGCACCGCGCCCACCACGATCACCGAGGAGATGGCGTTGGTGACGCTCATCAAAGGCGTGTGCAGCGCCGGTGTCACGTTCCACACCACATAGTAGCCGACGAACACTGCCAGCACGAAGATGCCGAACAGCGAGACGAACGGATCGATCACTTCCATCACTTTGCTCCCTGGAACATGGGGTGCACCAGCGCGCCGCCCTGCGCGATCATCGTGCCCTTGATGCAGTCATCCGCTTCGTCGATCTTCAGGGTTCCATCTTTCTGGATGATCAGGTCGAGGAAGTTGGCGAGGTTCTTGGCGAAGAGTGGCGAGGCGTTGCCCGCAAGTTTTCCGGCAAGGTTCACCGTGCCGACGATGCGCACACCCTTATGCTCGACGATCTCATCGGGCTTGGAGAGCGGGCAGTTGCCGCCGCGCTCCACCGCGAGGTCGACAATGATCGAGCCTGGCTTCATGCTCTCCACCATCGCTTCAGTGATGAGCACGGGCGCTGGCCTGCCGGGAATGAGCGCCGTGGTGATCACCACGTCCTGGGTCTTCACATGCTCGGCAACGAGAGCCGCCTGCCTGGCCTTGTCTTCGGCTGACAATTCCTTGGCATAGCCGCCCGACGTGGCGGCATCGGCGATGTCGGCATAGACGAACTTGGCGCCTAAGCTCTTCACCTGCTCTTCCGTGGCCTTGCGCACATCCGTTGCGGAGACGATGGCGCCAAGGCGGCGTGCCGTCGCGATCGCCTGAAGGCCGGCGACACCCACACCCATGATGAACACCTTGGCGGCAGGAACGGTGCCAGCCGCCGTCATCATCATCGGAAAGGCGCGGTTGAAGTGGTGGGCGGCATCGATCACCGCCTTGTATCCTGCGAGATTGGCCTGCGAGGAGAGAATGTCCATCGCCTGGGCGCGGGTGATGCGCGGCATCAGTTCCATGGCGAAGGCGGTAACGCCGGACTTCGCGATGGCATCCAACCCGTCCCTGTCCCCATAAGGTTCAAGGCCACCCACAAGGATGGCCCCTGCCTTCAATGATTTGAGGATGTCGGGAGAAGGACGCCGCACCGACAGCACAATGTCCGGGTCTGCGAAACCATCGGAGGTCATCCTGGCCCCCGCCGCCGCGAAGGCTTCATCAGGGATGGAGGAGCCTTTTCCGGCGCCCGCCTGAACCCAGACTTCGGCACCCTTCTTGATAAAGGCTTTGATCGTATCCGGGCTGGCCGCTACGCGACGCTCCCCAGCTTGAGTTTCCGTGGGGATCGCGATTTTCATTGGCCCGCCCTCGAGATCAGCTCACCAGGACAGCGGTTAACAGGCCAAAAACCACCAGCCAGCCCACCGAAAGATACCACTTGTTGCCCGCGCGCACATCGATCAGCAGCGCAATGAGGCCGATGATCAGGCCTGCGAAGCCAAGAAGCACATTGCCGCTCGACACGAAGGCAAAGGCAACAAGTGCCACGAGCACGTAGAGACACAGGATGGTGAGCGCCACAGACCCCTTGAGGAAAGCCTGGTATGTCGCCTTGTGCTCTTCAAAGCTGTGCGAATGCGATGTGGAAGACCCGTGTTCAGCCATGATTCCCCTCAAGGACACGATAAAGTTTCATGGGCGTTGTAGCCAACCCGCTTGCCGCCCGCAAGACACCCGCCCCATGCGCGGCGATCCGTCACGCAAAGCGGGAAAGTTCTTTCAGATTATCAACGAGATAGATCGATTCCGGCAGGGAGTGGCCATCCCATTCATCAACGTCGGGCCGGATGAAGCGGGCACTGCCTCAGTCTTCTCCCGCTTCTCCAGCGGGAGAAGACGGGACCCGTTGCTGGCGGAGCAACGGGGAGATGAGGGGAAGCGAGCGCAGCAGGTTCAATTCAGAGACCACGCACCCTCACCTTCCGCAACTGCGTTGGGTCTCCCTCCTCTCCCGCGCGGCGGGAGAGGAGGGTTTGCGAACACAATTCCAGCTTCGGCAAGCTACATCGTCTCCAACTCATCGATCATGCCGGAGATGACGGAAATGCCCTTGGCCCAGAAGCCGGGGTCGGAGGCATCGAGGCCGAAGGGATGGAGCAGGTCCGAATGGTGCTTGGTGCCGCCTGCCTTCAGCATCTCGAAATATTTCTGCTGGAAGCCCTGCTCGCTCTCGCGGTAGCGGGCATAGAGCGAGTTCACCAGGCAATCACCGAAGGCGTAGGCGTAGACATAGAAGGGCGAGTGGATGAAATGCGGAATATAGGTCCAGAAGGTTTCATAGCTTTCGCCGAACGTGATCGCATCGCCCAGGCTCTCGTGCTGCACCTCCATCCAGATGGCGTTGATCTGTTCAGGCGTCAGTTCGCCGTCCTTCCGCGCTTCATGCACCTTGCGCTCGAAGGTGTAGAAGGCGATCTGGCGGACAACCGTGTTGATCATGTCCTCCACCTTGGACGCGAGCAGTATCTTGCGCTTCTTGGGGTCGGTTGTCTGCTTCAGCAGCGCCTGGAAGGTCAGCATCTCGCCGAACACGCTGGCCGTTTCAGCGAGCGTCAGCGGGGTTGAGGCCATGAGCGCACCCTGCTTGGCCGCCAGCACCTGGTGCACGCCGTGGCCCAGCTCATGTGCCAGCGTCATCACATCCCGCGTCTTGCCCAGATAGTTAAGCAGCACATAGGGATGCGCCGAGGGAACCGTCGGATGCGCGAAGGCGCCGGGCGCCTTGCCGGGGCGCGAGGGCGCGTCGATCCAGTTCTTGTCGAAGAAGTCCCGCGCGATGCCCGCCATTTCCGGCGCGAATTCTCCGTAGGCGGACAAGACCATGGTCTTGGCTTCCTCCCACGGCACATCGCGCGTGTCCTCGGCGGGCAGCGGGGCATTACGGTCCCAGTGCATCAGCTGGTCTTTGCCGAGCCACCTGGCCTTCATCTTGTAATAGCGGTGCGACAGCTGCGGATAGGCCTTGCGCACGGCCTCCACCAGGGCCGCCACCACTTCCGGCTCCACCCGGTTCGACAGATGGCGCGCATCGGCGATGTCCTTGAAGCCGCGCCAGCGGTCGGCGATCTCCTTCTCCGTCGCCCGCGGGTTGGTGATGAGGGTGAAGAGCTTGATGTTCTGGCCAAATGTTTTGGCAAGCGCGTCCGAGCCCGCCTTGCGCTGGGCTTCATCCGGGCTCTGCATCAGGTTCAGCGTCGGCTCCAGCGGCAGCGTCTCGCCATTCACCTCGAAGCGCAGGCCTGCCATCGTCTCATCGAACAGGCGGTTGAAGGCGGCGGCGGATGTCTGCGATTTCTCGAGAAAGAGTTGCTCCAGCTTGTCATCAAGCTGATAGGGCTTCTCCATGCGCAGGTTCTCGATCCAAGGGCGGTAATGCGCCAGCGCCGGAACCTCCATCTTCTGCTTCAGCGCCGCATCATCGATGCGGTTCAATTCAAGTTCAAAGAACAGAAGCAGGGTGGAGATTTCGGTGAGCTTGGCCGAGACATCGCCATAGAACTTGCCGCGCAGCGAGTCGGTCGTGTCGCCCACATAATAGAGCTGGGCATAGGAGCCGGTGCGGCCGAGGAGATCGGACAGCGCCTCATAGTCCTTCAGTGCTCCCGCCAGTGCCGCGCCGTCCAGGGAGGCCAGACGCCCACGATATGTTCCGGCGAAGGCCTTTGCCAGTTCCTCACCCTTCTTCATGTCGGCGGCAAATTCCGGCGCTTCTGGCGAGGCATAGAGATCGGCAAGGTTCCACTCGGGAAGGTGCCCAAGGTT
>JBEIDW010000104.1:0-10174 GCA_040383265.1 Hyphomicrobiales bacterium | reverse complement strand
CTTGTCCCACAGGGTGGAGGCCTTGATGGTCTTCGTGACCTTGCCGGACAGGCGGGAATTCAGCTTCCAATCGGCATCGCGTTCCACGGCGTGGAGGAATTCATCCGTCACGCGCACGGAGTTGTTGGAATTCTGGCCAGACACTGTGCGGTAGGCCTCGCCGTCCCAGTCCGTGTCATAGGTGTCGAACTCGATGTCCTTGTAACCCTGCTTGGCGAACTGGATGACGCGCTTGATGTAGTTGTCCGAGACGAGCGCCTTGCGGGCGTCCTTCACGGCGCGCTTGAGGGCCGGGTTCTTGTCGATCTCGTAGCAGTCCTCGCCCGGGCCTTCGCAGTTCACGCAGGCCTTCATGACAGCCTGCAGGTGCTTCTTCACCGTCCTGGAGCCGGTGACGAGTGCTGCAACCTTCTGCTCCTCCCGCACCTTCCATTCGATGAACTCTTCGACGTCCGGATGATCGACGTCGACGATCACCATCTTGGCGGCCCGGCGCGTGGTGCCGCCCGACTTGATGGCGCCGGCGGCGCGGTCACCGATCTTGAGGAAGCTCATCAGCCCAGATGACTTGCCGCCGCCGGAGAGGCGCTCGCTTTCGCCGCGCAGGTGGCTGAAGTTGGAACCAGTGCCTGAGCCGTACTTGAAAAGACGTGCTTCGCGCACCCACAGATCCATGATGCCGCCCTCGTTCACGAGGTCATCGGCCACTGACTGGATGAAGCAGGCATGCGGCTGCGGATGCTCGTAGGCCGACTTGGACTTGGTCAGGCGGCCCGACTCGGGGTCGACGTAGTAGTGGCCCTGGCCAGGGCCATCAATGCCATAAGCCCAGTGCAGGCCCGTGTTGAACCACTGCGGTGAATTGGGGGCGCATTTCTGCGTGGCGAGCATGAAGCAGAGCTCGTCATAGAAGGCGCGCGCGTCTTCTTCCGTGGTGAAATACTTACCCTTCCATCCCCAGTAGGTCCAGGTGCCAGCCAGGCGGTTGAACACCTGCGTGGAGGAACGTTCGCCGGTATAGCGTTCCTTTTCCGGCAGCTTGGCGAGGGCGTCCTCATCCGGAACGGAGCGCCAGAGCCAGGAGGGAACTGTCTCTTCTTCAACGCGCTTCAACGCTGCCGGAACGCCAGCCTTGCGGAAATACTTCTGTGCCAGAATGTCGGTCGCAACCTGACTCCAGGACGAGGGCACATCGATGTTCTCAAGCCGGAAGACGATGGACCCATCAGGGTTCCTGATCTCGCTGGTGGCGCGGCGGAAATCGATGTCCGCATAGGCGTCCTGTCCGGCCTTGGTGTAGCGGCGTTCAATGCGCATGGTCTTCAAGTCCCTCTTGTCAAATTCGTTGCCGTGGGCGCGCCAAATTGCGCCTGCGGTGCTCCGTCCACCCAGTTGCCAAACACACAATCCCCAACCCGGAAACCGCCGTCCCCGAGCTCTTGAGGCTCAACTTTTGAGTTATCCGCGATGGTTGATTGCTCTACGGAGCACCTCTTCCACCAACCCCTCAGTTCCGTCAGAAGATAGTACCGAGCGATCGGGGGCGTCAATGGCTAGTGTGTTAATGAATGGTTAACACCATATATTGTGGCTGCAGGCCATGGCCCCGTCTCGACTGAAACACATTCACCCGATTCTCGCCGGAAGCTCAAGAACTCCCGAGGCTTATGCGCACTGTCCACAGGCTGGTTCGCCGACACGGATCAGATACGGGCCGGGAGTCAACGCGAAACTGTGGATGTGGGGGCTGCGATTTGGGTCTTCCTTCCCCGCTATCCACAGGCCCGGATGTCCAGCTGGATGCCAGATTCCAGCTGGCTAACCTTAGGGCACCCCGGTTTTTGACGGGCGAATCGGCCCCATCCACCACAGCAGGAGCAGGGCGGTGGAGGTCAGGCCACCCATCAACATCCAGGCTTCATTCAACGCCATCGTCACGGCGGCCTCCTGGATGGTGTCCATGACGCCAAGAAGACCCATGGGATCCTCTGGGTCCGGGAACTCGTCAGTGCTTATGGCAAGCAGATCAGCCGCAGCCTGAGGATCAGCCGACATCATGTCCTTGATTTGGTCAGCGAACTCTGCGGAGCGGGAAAACAGGACGGTATCGATCAGCGCGATGCCGATGACGCCGCCGAGCGCCCTTGCAAGATTGTAAAGTCCGCTGGCATCGCTGACCTTGTCCAGTGGTATGAAGCCTAGGGCAAAACGGGTGACGGGCACGATGCACAGGCCTAAGGCAAAGCCGCGCACGACTTGCCCCCAGAACAACTCGTCATAGCCCGAGAGCCGGGTCTCGAAGCCGCTCATGAAAAGGCCGGCGGCAAACATCGTAAAACCGATGACACTGAGCAGCCGCGCCGGCATCACTCGGTCGAGGAAAACGGAGATAGGTGCGGAGATGAGCTGTGAAAGCCCCGTGACCAGCACCACGAGGCCGATCTCCGCCGGGCCCATGTAGCGCACCAGCGCAAGGAAGACAGGCAATAGATAGACCGATCCATAAAGCCCGATGCCCAGGATGAAGCTTAGGGCGCAGCCGAAGGCGAGGTGCCGGTCCCTGAACAGGCTGAAATCAACAACGGGCTTCGGGCGTATGATGGTCAGGCCCATGAGAATGACGAAGGTTGCGAAGAGGGCCAGCGTCACAGGCGAGAACCAGCCACTGTCGGGCGCTTCCTTCAGGCCGATCTCGAGAGCGGCCAGCGAGACGGCGATGAACAGCAGCGACAGGAGGTCGAGGTTTTTGAGCAGTCCGAGCTGCATCCGCCCGCGCGGCAGGCAGAGGAGGCCAAGAATTACACTCAGTACGCCGGGGCCGATGTTGATCAGGAATAACCACTGCCAGGAGAGATGCTCGGTGATGAAACCGCCGATGATCGGGCCGGTGGACGGCGCAATCACCGCAACGATGCCGGCGAAGACGGTTGCCAGCGCCTGCTCGGTGCCCGGGCGGAACAGCAAGAAAACCGCGGCGAAGACCAGCGGCATAAGTACGCCTGCCGCCATGCCTTGCAGGACGCGGAACGCCACCAGAGAGCTGAACCCCGTGCTCAATGCACAGCCGACCGATGCGATGGTGAAAATCGTGATCGCGATGATTTCGAGGTTGCGCAGCGACACCACCCGCATGAGCAGGCCGGTAAGCGGAATGGTAATGATTTCCGCGATGAGATAGGACGTCTGCACCCAGCTCATCTTGTCGGCGCCGATTTTCAGCGACTCCTCGATGACCTTGAGGGACGTGATGACGATCTGAATGTCTAGAACCGCCATAAACATGCCGGCACATAAGCCAGCAAAGCCCAGCCACTTGCGGAGGTCACTCATGGCAGTCATGTCACGTGAAGCATCAGTCATTGCGGGACTATGAACCAGCCTTCTCCGGTCTCCAATGGTTAACCGTGATAATGGGGCTTGTATTTTCCACAGCGCTGCACTCATTTGGAGGGCATGCACGTGTTGAAACCCACGCCTGTCTACGCTGTTCTGCTGACGCTCGCTTCGCCGGCGCAAGCCATGAACTGGGAGGGGCACGACGACTGGATGGTAGATATTGAGCCGGCGCGGATCCTCGCGGAGGACATGCCGCCTGCTAAAGCCAGGCCAGGGCCGCCATGCCCGCCGGACCCGGAATTGCACCTGGCAAATCCCTATGAACAGATACCGCTCGGGCGAAAGGGGGATTGCCCCAAGCCTGCGCAGAGGCCAAAACCGGAGCGTTAACGGCTTCAAAGCTAGACCTGTCCAATCAAGTAAAGCGGGGGCAACTCCGCTGGCTGAAGGAAACGCCTCATCGTGCTCGACTACATCAAGCCCTATCTGGACTATTTTTCCGCCAATCCAGAATGGGCACTGCTGATCATCTTCCTCATTTCCATGGGCGAGGCGCTGCTGATCATCGGTCTGTTCGTGCCTTCAACGGCCGTTTTGGTGGGCGCGGGCATTCTTGTTGGAACGGGCAATCTCAGCTTCTGGCCCGTCATCATCGTCACGGCGGTGGGCTGCATTGTGGGTGATCAGATCTCCTATTGGGCGGGCCGTCTCTTCGGTGAACGGCTCAAGACCATGTGGCCGCTGAACCATTATCCGCAGCTTGTCGCCAAGGGAGAGGATTTCGTGCGTCAGCATGGCGGCAAGAGTATCGCCATCGGGCGCTTCGTGCCGGGTGTCAAATCGGTCGTTCCGGGCATCGTTGGCATGTTCGGCATGAACCAGTTTTTCTTCGTGTTCGTCAATGTCACCTCGGGCATCGTATGGTCGTTCGCGCATGTGGTTCCCGGTGTGCTGATTGGGCAGGGCCTCGCCTTCGCGGGCGAACTCAGCGGCCGATTGCTGATCGTTCTTCTGGTCCTGCTGGTGATCCTGTCGCTCATTGGTTACGTGATCCGCCTGGCGGCGGCCGGCGTCTCGCCCTATCTCAACCATCTTCTCGGCCGCGTGTCGGACTGGGCGAAGAGCCGGCCGGGCCGTTCCTGGCAGCGCTTCGCGCGTGCGGTCTCTCCTGAAAATCCGCGCTCGGTATTGATCGTGCTGTTTGCGGCGATCATTTTCACGGGGCTCCTGGCACTCGCCAATTTCGGGTTCCGCGCCGCCTCTGGTGACACGATCTCAAACATCGATGTATCGGTTGCCAACTTGATGCGCGAGACCCGCAACGCACCCGCCGACGAGTTGATGACCGTGATCACCATGATGGGCGATACGGTGGTGATGCTGGCGCTCTCCGCCGCAATCATCGGCTGGCTCATCTGGCACAAGGCCTATCGCGCCGCATATGCGGCGGCCATCGCCATCATCGCGGCCAAGCTCTTCGAAATGGCCATCAAGTTCGGCATCCAGCGGGCAAGACCCTCGGAATTGGCCTATTCGGGCGTTGAGGTGTTCAGCTTTCCCTCTGCCCACGCCACAATGTCGGCCGTCATCTTCGGTGTCCTCGCGGTGCTCGTCAGTCATTCCATGGGGCGGTGGGGGAGGGCCATCGTCTATGCGGTCTGCGCGGTGCTTGTGGTGCTGATCGGCTTTTCCCGCGTCTATCTCGGCGCCCATTGGCTTTCGGATGTGCTGGCGGGCATGGTCTTCGGCGCGATCATGATGGCCGCATTCGGGGTGGCCATAGAGGCCATTCCGCCGCGCCGGATCAAGCCGCTCGGCTTGTTTGCCACAGCACTCGGGGTGTTTCTGCTGGCCAGTGTCGCGCATGTGGCGACCGGTTACAGCCGGGCCGCTGAGATCTATGCCATGCCGCAACCGCAGACCCTTGTTCCTATCGCGCAGTGGGTGGAGCAGGACTGGCGGACGCTGCCCGCCCGCCGCATCGACCTCGCCGGAAAGCCGGAGGAGATGTTCGTGGCCCAATATGCGGGCGACTTGGCGCCGCTTTCAGCCGGGCTGGAGCGGCAGGGCTGGAAGGTTTCTCCAGTCTGGACCTGGCGGCAGAGCCTGCCCTACCTCAACCCTAAAGCGGTGCTGGATGATCTGCCGCCCCGCCCGGCGTTGCATGAAGGCCTCAAAGCGAAGCTCACACTCACGCGAGACTTGCCCGGCACTGGCAATGGACGCGAAGTTCTGCGGCTTTACAAGACCGGCCTGGCCGCCGCGGAAGGCCAGATCTACAAGCCCATCTATCAGGTGAGCCTGACGCGTGAGATGCCGCGCAATGCCTTCGATCTCTACGCCATCCCGCTGCGCAGGCTGGCCTCTTCCGCAGAGGTGGCAGATTTCCGGGTCGAGCTTGCCCGGACGCCGGACCTTCGCGTGCTGGCGGAACGGGAGCAGGGCGGCATCACGCAGGAGTTGATCACCATCATCCCCTGAGGCCACGGCGAAGGCCGTGGGACGGGGTAAATCGGCACTGGACGGAAC
Source organism: Hyphomicrobiales bacterium (assembly GCA_040383265.1). GTDB lineage: Bacteria > Pseudomonadota > Alphaproteobacteria > Rhizobiales > Aestuariivirgaceae > Aestuariivirga. The sequence goes on along the minus strand of JBEIDW010000104.1, from coordinate 4,309 downwards.
ACGCCCGTTCCGCCATATTCCGCCGCAATTTCCAGGGGGTTCTGCCCCTCAAAAAGACGAGAGTCGCGATGTTATTCCTGAAGCAGCTTTTCACCTGGTGGAACGGCCAGACGCTGAACACGAGATTCTATACGTGGCGCAAAGGCGAATATGTCGGGTCGGATGAGTTCGGCAACAAATACTACCGGGCAAAATCTGCCATTCCGGAGTCGATTCGGGAGCGCCGCTGGGTCGTTTATAACGGTTATTCGGAGGCATCATCCATTCCGCCGGGCTGGCATGGCTGGATGCATCACCGCATGGATGAGCCGCCTGTGGCCGACAGCTACCATCCGCGCGAATGGCAGAAGGTGCATATCCCGAATCAGACGGGTACGCCCAATGCCTATCGTCCCAAGGGCTCTATCTTGACGGGCTCCCACCCGGCGCCGAGTGTGCCGGACTATACCGCCTGGCGGCCTGAATAAGGACGCCATATTTCGGCTGGGGTCTGTGCTTAGATCCAGCTTGTGTGTGACGTGACAGAGGAGAGGGGCGGCGTGAAGAACTCGACGGTGGAAACCCTGATCGGCGCGGCGGTGATTGTGATCGCGGCGGCGTTCTTCTTCTTCGCCTATCAGGCATCAGACAAGGGCCAGGCTGCGGGCGCCTATCGCGTGAGCGCTGAGTTTGACAATGCAGAGGGCGTGAGCGTTGGAACCGACGTTCGCGTGGCTGGCGTGAAGATTGGCTCAGTCGTTGATTTCACCCTCAATCCCGAAAACTTCCAGGCCAATGTGGTGATGGACATTGATCCGCAGGTGAAGTTCACCGACGATGCGACGGCCAAGGTTACGGCGGAGGGCCTGCTTGGGTCCAAGTTCATTGCGCTCGAGCAGGGCGGCTCCGACACTATGCTCGCAGATGGCGGCGTGATTTCCAACACGCAGGGTGCGGTTGATATCTGGTCGCTCATCAGCCAGGCCATGTTTGCCGGCAAGGGCGGTGGCTCGGGTGGTGGGGACGGCACGGCACCGGACGCGCAGACACCGTGATGGCAGGCCGCCGGCCCGATTGCGCCCGTAAGAAACACGGCAGGCGCATGGCCTCGGTCGTGGGTGCGACGCTGGTGTTTGGCTTTGCCGGGGGCTTTATAGCAGACGCCAGGGCAGAGCGGATCGCAAATCCGATTGCGGCCTTCGCCGGCCTCGACAAGATCACCGGAATAACCACCTCGTTTGAAATCCCGATCGGCGAACAGCGCCAGTTCGGCGGGCTGATCGTGAAGCCCAATGTCTGCTACACAAGGCCACTGACCGAAGAGCCGAAGACATCGAGCTTCGTTGAGGTGGACCAGGTGCTGCCGGACAATTCGCGCCAGCGTTTGTTCTCCGGCTGGATGTTTGCCGAAAGCCCGGGGCTGAGCGGCGTTGAACATGCCATCTATGATGTATGGCTGACGGGCTGTCGTGACCCCAACGCGCCACCCCCGGTGGTGGAAGTGCCGATGGAGGCTGCGCCAGCCGATCAGGCCAAGGACGACGAGGCCCCAGAGGACTAAAAACAAAGCGTCCTCGCCTGCAAGGGTAGGGCCAGAGGGGCGGCTGGATCAGACCAGGCCTATATCTGATCAGGGATTGCTCGAATTGCACGCCTGGCTCACTGGTGAAGTGTTGGGTTGCGTACCCATCCACGGCATGATCGTGATGTAGTTACAGCCCGAACTTGGCTGCATGCTCACGTTGCTGTCGTACTTGGACGGTGTTTGCGAATAGGTCGCATTCGGCGGCGTCGGGTTTTCGTCGGACGCAAAGCCGTAACCCATTCCCATCACGCCGCTTTGGGTGGTGGTGGGGTTCGTCGGCCGCGTCATCATGGGGATCTTGTTGATTGTCGCGGTATGGAGCCATCTGGACAACTGGTTCTGGCTCGTGTCACCCGCGAAATAGAGCGTCGTCAGGTTGCTGCCAGTGGGCGGTACCGGATACCACAGCGATTGGTTACTCCAGCAGGCGCTGAGAACTTGCCCGGCGCAAAGACCGCCCCGCGTTTGAAGACCTCCGGCAACGCCATGATTATAGGCCATCGAGACGATGAAACCCAAACGGCCGACGATGGCATTGTAGTTGGCCTGTGCCGCAGCCTTGCCGGACGCACCACCGCCAAAGATTTGCACCCACACAGCTTGCTGCGCCGGGGTGAGAAGCTTGAACTGGTTATTGTCGACAGGCGTGTTGAGCGCCCCATCGGTTGCGAAGATCTGGTAGGCGGTGCTCATCCACTTGCAACTGCCCCCTGAAATCGCGCCGGCCTTGCACAAGGTCCGGTAAGAGCTTGGGCTGAGAAGATAAGCGATGACAGTTTGGCTGTTGGGCGATGCGCCAACCGTTGCGCTGAACTTGATCGCATAGAGCGGGCTTGTGCCCGTATAGCCTGGATAAGATGCAAGCTGCACGGCGGTTCCGTTGAACTGGACCTGTGGAAGGGCGCCAAAGGCTCCACCGGTGTTGATGCTGCCCGTCCAGCCTGGCTTCCACATGTAGTTGTTGACGATGTTGGAGAAAAAGCCCGCGAACCCACCCTGGTCGATGAAGGACAGATAGTTACCGGGATTGACGATGATGCTTCCGCCTGGTGTGTGCCGGATGAGGTTTGCGTAATTCGTGCGGGGATAGACCGTCGCAGAGCCCGTGCCGGCCTTCACCGGTAGAGTCTGCACGAAGGCCTGATAGGAGCTGATGACCGATGCCATGTTGACCTGGCTCTTGGGGCTGAAGGAAAATCCGACGCCTTGGTTCCAGACCGGAACGCTGGCACCGGCGGCAGCGATCATCTTCGCCGTCACATTCATCGGGAAGCCGATGAAGTCTACTTGGGATGTGTCAATTGTTCCCACCGTGGCGCTGGAGCCGATTTCACTGTAGGTCCATAATGGCAGGGCCCCGCTCGTCAATTGGCTGATCGACGCGCCGTTCATCGCTCCGCCGTTGGCCTTCGAGAAGTAGGAGAATGGCGCCTGGCCACCCACGCCTGGGTTAAGGGTGTTGCCGAACACGCCATTGACGGTCTTTTTGGAGGCGACTGTGTTCGCACAGGGGGTGCCGAACAGGGCGGTGCCGCTCATCACCTGGAAGAAGTAGATCCGTGCTCCTGAAATGTTTTTCGGTATCGTGACGGTTTGCGAGCCGGTGAGTTGATAGCACGGCACAATTCCAGCACCTGTGGCGCCCCCCTTGCCGCCATTGGCGGCCGGGTTCCACCCCGTGCTGCTCCATCCGCTTCCGGTGCTGCCTGCTGTAATCCAGCCTCCCGAGGGCGAGAGCACCACGAAGGAGGACCCAATCTGGCCATATCCCAGATAGTAGAACTTGGCCTGGGTCGATGTCAGCGATGAGCGGTTCAGGATGGTGAAAGATGGATCAGCATGCGCAAGGGGCACAGTCAGGCCACCCAGCAAAAGCGCCGCCAAACATCGTACTGCAAGTTTTGACAACACTGCACTTGAACGTGAAATTCCGCCCATGACGTTTCTCCATCGCTGAAAACATCAGATACGATCAAGCGAGCTCTGAGCTGGCACCTCATGACGCTACGCCGCAGCATGGGCCAGCAAGAATGGGAATTGGCGCGCCGCAACGCTCGGGAGCGCCAGACAGAAAACCGAAGCTAGAAAAACTTATTGATTAAACTATCATAAGTAGCAGAGTCGGTCAAACGAGAAGTGAACGCCACACTACGTGCGCGCGCCTTGGCGGCTCAGCTTCGCACGGCCCAGCGCAGCACCGTGTCGGGATCGGCGTCCTGTGTGAACGCGAAGAAATCCGCCTCGCGGTCCAGAAGCGGCTCCATGATCTCTTGATAGGTCGCCTTGGGTATGGTGACCGCCCCCAGCCGTTCAAGGTGCGGGTTGATGAATTGCGCGTCGAGCAGCTTGAAGCCGCCATAATTGAGGCGCGCAACAAGGTGGACAAGCGCCACCTTGCTCGCGTCTGTCACGCGAGAGAACATGCTTTCGCCAAAGAAAATCGCGCCGATCCTAACGCCATAGAGGGCGCCCACGAGCCTGCTGCCCTGCCAGCATTCAACGCTGTGGCAAGAGCCCATGCGGTGCAATTGATTATAGAGTGACTTAATGCGGCTGTTGATCCAGGTGGAGGACCGCTCCGGCGTTCTTTCCGCACAGGCGGCGATGACGGCGGCAAAGTCATGGTCCACCTTCACCTCGAACAACCCGCGCCGCACGCTCTTCTTGAGTGAATGCGACACCTTGAGCGCATCAAGCGGGATTACGCCGCGTTCTTCAGGCTCAACCCAGTAGAGCGCGTTGTCG
>JBEIDW010000103.1:0-10220 GCA_040383265.1 Hyphomicrobiales bacterium | reverse complement strand
GCACAGCTTCCGCCGCAGCTGGCATCGATGAATGAACTTTCCTCTGCCTTCCAGCGTAGCCTGCGTGGGCGCTCGGTGGCCAGCCTCTTGGTGATCGGGGTTCTCTCGCTGCTGGCGCTGAACTTCATCTCGATCGAAGCCATGTCTTCGGCGACGAGCGGCGGCTTCCTCCTGGTGTTCGCGGCAGTGAACATCGCCGCTTACCGGCTGGCGCCTGAAACTGGCGCGAACCGCATGATCCCCGCCGTGGCCGCCCTCCTCTGCCTTGCCGCCCTCGCCATCACCATCTGGCAATTCCTGTCCGACCCTGCAACCATCGCGCAGGCGGTGGCCATCGGCGTGCTGGTGGCTCTGGCCTTCGTGCTCGAGGTGACCTTCCGCATCAGGCATGCACTCTACCTGCGTTACCGGAAAGCCCATCCCCGATGACAACCCACCGCTTCACCCCATCGAACCTGTTCAACACGATTGGTTCTCATGAGCCCGTCCTGGAGATTGAAAGCGGCGATCAGGTGATGGCGGACACCGCCTGCGCGCATGGATTCGACCATCAGGGGCTGAAGATCGGCGACAGGCCAAACCCGATGACGGGGCCATTCTTCGTGAAGGCCGCGGAACCGGGCGATGCACTGCGCGTCTTGATCCACAACATCCGCCTGACCCGCAACACTGGCTGGACCTTCGACAGGCTGGCACCCAACGTCATCGACCCACGAGCCGAGGCCCGCTTTGGCGAACGCCGCAAGACGGAATGGGTGATCGACACCGCGAAAGGCCGGGCGTGGCTGGAAACGCCACCCGCCTCACTGCGCAACTGGTCGGTTGCCATCGAACCGATGATCGGCTGCTTTGGCGTGGCGCCTGCCCTCGGCCAGGCCATCTCCACCGCCACCAGCGGCCCCTACGGCGGCAACATGGATTATCGGGGCTTCCATGCGGGTGTCGAGGTGATGTTCCCCGTCTCGGTTCGGGATGCCCTGTTCTTTCTGGGCGACGTGCATGCCCGCCAGTGTGATGGCGAGATCGTCGGCACCGGCATCGAGACGGCGGCGGAGGTGACCTTCACCGCCGAGGTCGTCAAGCACAAGACCATCCACTGGCCGCGTGGGAAAAACGACACGGAGATCTTCACCATCGGCAATGCGCGGCCGCTGGATCAAGCCCTGCAGCACGCCACGACGGAAATGCTCGACTGGCTCACGGAAGACTACGGCCTCGATGCTGTGACCGCGAGCCATGTGATGGGCCAGTGCGTGCGCTATGACGTGGCGAATGTCTTCAACCCCGCCTACTCCGTTGCCTGCCGCATCCCGATGGATGCGCTCACGGGCTTGACGGGATAAGCCGCTTCAGCCCCTCCACCGTATCTGCCTCCTCTGCCGGCTTGTCCCAGCGGATGCGTGAAACGCGGGGAAAGCGCATGGCGATTCCAGATTTGTGGCGGGCCGATGGCTGAATCGCATCGAAGGCAATCTCCAGCACGAGCCTGGGGGCAACGGAGCGCACCGGGCCGAAGCGTTCAACGGTGTTCTGGCGGATGAACCGGTCAAGCTGCGCGAGTTCCGCATCCGTGAAGCCGGAATAGGCCTTGCCGACGGGCACCAGAACAGCTTTGCCATCCTTTTCCACCCAAGCCCCGAATGTATAGTCCGAATAGAAGGCAGACCGCTTGCCCGCGCCGCGCTGGGCATAGAGCAGCACGCAATCTGCGGTGAGGGCCTGGCGCTTCCACTTGTACCAATGGCCCTTGGGACGGCCCGCCAGATATCGGCTTTCCTTGCGCTTCAGCATCAAGCCTTCGATACCTTCAGCGCGCGTTGCGTCCCATGCCGCTTTCAGCGAAGCCTTGCTGTCGAAAGTCAGTACCCTCGACAGATCGCTCAATGGCGGGCCAGCTTCAGCATGCCATTTTTCAAGCCGGGCACGCCGCGCGGTGAAGGGCAGGCCACGCAGGTCTTCGCCGCCGATGTCCAGCGCATCATAGAAGCGCACATGCACCGGATACTGGCTCATCATTGCGCGGGTGACGTTCTTGCGGTTCAGCCGTTGCTGCAAGTCCGCGAATGGCGCGACCTCGCCAGTCCGGACCACGAGCAACTCGCCATCCAGCACCGCATCGAAGCTGACGTGATCGAGAAGCTCCGGAAAACTCTGGCCGATATCATCGCCGGTGCGGGAAAACAGCCGCGCCTTGCCGCCCTTGGCCGCCACCTGAATGCGAATGCCATCCCACTTCCATTCGGCAGCAAAGGCGGAGAGGTCCATTGCCTCCCACTCTGCCTCCTCCAGCGGATGCGCCAGCATGAGCGGGCGGAACACCGGGACCGCGGCAAGCGAGGGCTTGTCGGCCCTCTGTTCCAGCCAGTCGAACAACGCCAGATAAGGCGCTTCAAGCCCGTGCCAGAGTTCCTCGATGTCGTCGATGTCCTTGCCATAGGCATCAGCCAGTGCCTGTTTGGCAAGCCTTGCGGAAACGCCCACGCGGGCCGCACCACCCAGAAATTTCAGAAGCGCCCAGCGGCCTGTGGCATCGAGCCTGTCCAGCCATTGCATGAGAAGTGCCGCATGACCTGCGCGTCCGGCCTCCGACAGCGCCACGACGATATCCGACAGCCGCGGCGCATCGGCTTCCATGTCATTCACCGGCCAGATCAGCGCGACGGTTTCCGCCGTGTCGCCCACATCCTCGCGCGAGAGGCGGAACAGTTCGGGGTCGAAGCGACTCTCGCCGATCTCCGCCAGCACGCGGCGCAAGGGAAAGCTCAACGGCAGCCCGTCAGTTAGGGCGGCCAGCGCGTAGCCCCGGTCGGGGTCTGGCGTTGACAGGAAGTAGTTGCGCATCAGTAAGAGCTTGCCATTGCGCGATGGCGTATAGGTCAGCCTGTCCAGCAGGGTGGCGAAGGCCTTCATTCCGCCTCCTCCACCTCACGCCCGACAAGGCGCAGGGCGCGCGCTGTAACACCGCGCTGCCCCATCTCATGCACCAGCGCATCCTCACGGCCGTGCGTCACCCATACTTCGCCCGCTCCCGTTTCGCTGATGGTGCGGAGCAATTCCGGCCAGTCGCAATGATCCGAGATGATGAGCGGCAGTTCAACGCCACGCTGGCGCACCCGGCCACGAATTCGCATCCAGCCCGAGGCGAATCCGCAGAGCGGATCAGCGAAGCGGCGCGACCAGCGATCCCCCATCGCGGAGGGCGGTGACAGCACGATCTCGCCCGCGAGCCTCTCCTTCGTATCGGCCACGGAAGGCACCTCACCGAGATCGCAGCCGCGTGAGATGTAATAGTCCGTCATGGACCGCAGCGCGCCATGGAGCCAGATGGGACGCTCATATCCCGCGCGCCTCAAGAGCGCGATCAGCCGCTGGCATTTGCCAAGGCCATAAACGCCGATCTGATGGGTGCGCTCGGGAAAGTCCTTCAGCGAGACAAGAAGCTTCGCCGCTTCCGTATGATCCGGCTCATGGCGGTAGACTGGCAAGCCGAAGGTCGCCTCCGTCACGAAGAGATCGCAAGGCACAAGTTCGAAGGGATCACAGGTCGGATCAGCATGGCGCTTGTAGTCACCGGAGATCACCGCGCGCTGGCCCTGGTAGTCGAGCACCACCTGCGCCGAGCCGAGGATGTGGCCAGCGGGTACCAGCCGCACCGTCACGTCCTTCACGGTCAATGCCTCACCATAGGCGAGCGCCTGCGTGGTTCCAAAGGCGTCATCGCCCAGCCTGAGCCTTGCAATGGCGAGCGTATCCGCCGTGGCCAGCACCGCGCTGTGCCCAGGGCGGGCATGGTCCGAGTGACCATGCGTGATCACCGCGCGCGCCACGGGCAAGGCGGGGTCGATGTGGAAATCACCCGGCACGCAGTACAGGCCCGAATGGTCAGGCCGGAGCCAGCTTTGAAAGGGAGTATGGGTCGGCATCACGGCACAATGTCATGCGGCGCATGGCATTTCGCAAGCCCATGCCAAAACAAGCAGCGGGGAGCTTTACTGGAAAGCCCCCCGCCAGAATAGGTTTCCGGGTACGCAGTACATGATCCCGGTTTGCCCTGGCCCCGTCCCCTCAAGGACCGCCTGCCATGGGCTCATCATGGATGATTAGGGTTGCCAAAGCGTTTCCAGAGCCCGAACAAAACCTTAACGCCGGGCCGCGCACGTATCAGGGCGGCACAGACTCAGGCGCCAAGCCAGCGGTTGAGGAAGGCCTGGAGCCAGAGTTTCACCGGCGCATCATGCAGCAGATTGCCCTCGAGATGGGCCTGCGCATTCTGGGCGTTGGGAAGCCCGAATCGGTGTGCGCCCGTCACCCCCCAGCGATGCATGGTGAGCCGCGTCACCTCCGGGTGGAACTGGATGCCATAAGCCTTGCCGTTCACCCGGAAGGCCTGGTTCTCGAACGTGTCACCCGTGGCGAGGCGCACAGCACCGGAGGGCAGCGTCAACCCCTCGCGGTGCCAATGATAGACATGCTGCGGCCAGGGGCCGAGACCGGTTCCATCCTCCGTCGGCCGGATCGGATAGTAACCAATCTCTACCAGCCCATCGGCATGGGGTCCGACAACGCCACCCAGATGCTTGGAGAGCATTTGCGCGCCAAGGCACACGCCGAGGAAGGGTTTCTCTTCCTTCAGGGCCACGCCAATCCAGTCGATCTCGCGGGCGATCCAGTCATCAGGATCATTGGCGCTCATCGGGCCGCCGAAGATCGCCGCGCCCGCATGGTGCTCTAGCGTGGCGGGGAGCGTGTCGCCAAGGCAGGGCCTCCGGACATCCAGCGCATAGCCCTTCTCCACCAGCATGTGGCCAATGCGCCCGGGCGTGGAGGCCTCAGAATGAAGGACGATGAGGATCTTGCCCGCCATGTCAGGTCTTCCCCGGCTTCATGCGGCCTTCGAGCAGGACGATGGCGAGGCCTGTCACGATGATGAGCAGCATGCCGGCGATGGCCAGCGCATTGGGCACATCGCCAAAGACGATGAGGCTCGACAGCCCGGCCCAGATCAGCAGCGAGTAAGTAAAAGGCGCGATCAGGCGGGCGGGCGCATTGCGGAAGGCGATGAACACGAAGGAGTGCCCGCACATCAGGAAGAAGCCCGCGACGAGCATCAACCAGGCGTGATGCCATGACGGGTCAATGCTAGTTTCAAACGCCAGCGACAGCGCAAGCCCGCCAAGCATGACGATGAACAGCGTGGAGAAGGTAACGGCAAGCGCCGGAGTGCGCGGCGGCACCTTGCGCGAGAGAATGTCGCGCGCGGCAACGCCCACCGCCGTGAAGAAGCCGAAAATGGCAAAGGGAGACGCCGTGCTGCCCCCCGGTTGCGCCACGAGCAGCGCGCCGAGAATGCCAAGCCCAATCAGCAGGAAGCGGATGCCGCCGATCTTCTCGCCGAAGATCAGCCACATGGCGAGCAGCACGAGCAGCGGCGCGATCTGCGCAATCGCCGTCACATCGGCGATATTCATCTTGCTCAAAGCCGTGATGAAACACAGGATGGCGACAAGTTCACTGAGAGAGCGCAGCACGACCCACGGGTTGAAGGCCTTGGGCAGTTGCCGCAGCAGCCCCAGCGCCGCGATGAGCGGCAAGCACCAGATGATGGCCGCAATGCCGCGCAGCGTCAGAACCTGAAAGGGCGGCATGTCCGCCAGCGCCAGCTTCATGCAGGTGTCATTCGCCACAAACGAGCCGGTGGCGGCAAGAATGGCAATAATGCCACGGACGTTCTGCGAAATGGCCATCGAATCCGGTCAGCGAAGTTCCCAGACCTTCCCTAGCCTCACCTTACCCGATTGGCAATCAAGCCCTGCTTAGCTTGTGAGGGTGATCGGCACACGGAGATAATGGACGCCGTTCACATCCGCCGGCGGCAGCTTGCCCGCCCGCATGTTCACCTGGATCGAGGGCATGAGAAGCGTGGGGGCTGAAAGGGTCGCGTCGCGCGCGGTGCGCATGGCAACGAAATCCTCCTCGGAAACGCCTTCGCGCGCATGGATGTTGCGTTCACGCTCCTCCGCCACCGTGGTTTCCCACGCATAGTGTTTGCGGCCTTCCTTGGGCAGGTAGTCATGGCACATGAAAAGCCGGGTTTCGGGCGGCAGCGCCATCAGCCTACGGATGGAGCGGTAGAGGGTGCGCGCATCGCCACCGGGAAAATCGGCGCGCGCCGTGCCGTAATCCGGCATGAACAGCGTATCACCCACGAACACCACATCTCCGATCTTGAAGGATACACAGGCCGGGGTGTGGCCGGGCGTGGCAATCACCTCGCCCGTGAGCTTGCCGATGGTGAAGTGATCCCCATCCTTGAACAGAATGTCGAATTCAGAACCTTCACCCGACACATCCATGGCGTTGAACACCGGACGGAAGATCTTTTGCACCTCCGTGATGCGCGCGCCAATCGCCACCTTCGCACCGGTCTTGAGCTTGATGTACGGTGCGCCAGACAGATGATCGGCATGCACATGGGTTTCCAGCACCAGCGTAATGGAGAACCCCTCCTCCTTCGCCCTGGCGAGGATGGCATCGGCGGATTTGACATTGGCCTTGCCGGACTTGTGGTCATAATCCAGCACTGGATCGATGACCGCGGCCTGTTTCGTCTCTGGATCACCCACCAGATAGCTGACCGTATTTGTGGGTTCGTCAAAGAATGCATGGATGACGGGCTTGGGCATGGCCTTCTCCTTCAGGGGGCGAATTTTCTTGACATTATATTAGAAAGTTCTAAATTAGCAACATCTAAATGGAGTTCCAATGGACGATCTCATGGTCGACACGTCCCTCGCGGGATTCGAGAAGAAGGCGACCGATGCCGCCGCAATGCTGAAGGCGCTCGGCAATGAAAAGCGCCTGATGATTCTTTGCAAGCTTCTCGAACACGGCGAGATGAGCGTGATGGCGCTGACGGCTCAGGTGGGCCTGAGCCAGTCTGCCCTCTCCCAGCACCTGGCCAAGATGCGGGATGAGCAGATCGTGGGAACACGCCGGGACGCTCAGCAGATTTTCTATCATGTAAGCGACCCCCGGGTGCGGGACATCCTCGCCACTCTCAAATCCGTTTACTGCTAAGCAAGGGTAAAACACAGCATGTCTCTCAAGCACATCACAGCTGCCGAAGCGAAGAAGCTTGTCGATCAGGGCGCGGTCTTGGTCGACGTCCGCGAAGCGAGCGAATATGCGGCCGAGAACATTCCCGGCGCAAAGAACGCGCCACTGACCCGGTTAGGTTCCGGCGAAGCCATCACGGATGCAGTTGTCGTCTTCCACTGCAAGTCGGGCGCGCGCACGCGAATGAATGCCCGTGCACTGGCCGGCTGCGTTGATGGCGAAGCCTATATCCTCGATGGCGGCATCGAAGCCTGGAAGGCCGCTGGCCTTCCTGTGAAGCGGGGTTGAGGTTTTCTCTCCCTCTTTCATTCATCATCGCCCGGCTTGACCGGGCGATCCTTTTTGGGGCCGCGCAAAGGATGCACCGGGTCAAGCACGGTCAAGATGAGAGGGAGGCCGTGAGGCGAGTATGATGCTGGTAACCCTCCAAGATCTTCTCTCCCTTCTCTCTGGTGGCCTCGTCGGCTTCGTGCTGGGGCTTGTGGGCGGCGGCGGATCGATCATCGCCGTGCCGCTGCTGCTCTACGTGGTGGGCATTGTCGATGCGCATGTCGCCATTGGAACCAGCGCCATCGCTGTCTCGCTGAGCGCCCTATCGAACCTCGTGAACCATGCCCGCAACGGAACAGTGAAATGGCCCTGCGCCATAACGTTCTCAGCGGCCGGCGTGGCCGGTGCCTATGCGGGTTCCAGCCTCGCGTTGAAAGTGCCGGGCCAACAGTTGCTCGCGCTGTTTGGCGCACTGATGATCATCGTTGGCACCGTAATGTTCGTGAAGAAGAACACGGAAGGCGACCCCACTGTCAGGCTTGAGCGTGCCTCGGCGAAAAGGCTTCTGCCCTGGCTGCTGGCCATTGGCTTTTCGGTAGGTGCGCTCTCCGGCTTCTTCGGCATCGGCGGCGGCTTCCTCATCGTGCCGGGGCTGATGTTTGCGACCGGCATGCCGATCGCCAATGCCATTGCAACCTCCCTCGTGGCGGTCGCTGCTTTCGGCGCGACCACCGCCGCAAATTATTCCATCGCTGGCCTCGTTGACTGGCGCATCGCCCTGCTGTTCATTGGCGGCGGCATTCTGGGCGGCGTGCAGGCATGTTTGCCGGGCGGCATCTGGCCCGGCGCAAAGGGCAACTCGCCATGGCCTTTGCCTCATTTGTCATCATTATCGGCATTTATGTGCTGTATAAAGGGGCAGTCCCACTGCTCGGCGGATAATAGCGCGCAATTTTATTGCTGAATTCTCGCACTTCCGATTCCTTCCTTGCGCTACGCCCCTCAATCTGGCATAACCCAATAGGACAGTGTTACTGTCCTAATGCGGTCAATCAAGGCAAGTGGACCCCCGGATGCTCCGGAATACGACCACCAAGTCCCTGAAAGCGACGGCCAAGACGGCCGGCTGCACCGCCATGCCCCGAGCTACGCTCCGCAAACGCAAGTAAGGCGAGCACTCAGGGCAAGAAGACGCCCGGGAGTTTGATCGCCTGAATGGGTCCGGTGGCCACCCAAAGGCCCCTCCCCCTCAGAACGATCAAGACCTCCCACGACAGAGACGATGACGGCGCCACCGGGTTCAATGACGGCCCCGCTGGTTCGGATGAGTTGAGGAAGAAACAAGGAGCTTGGCCATGAACATGCAATACCGGCCAGAAGGACTTCCCGAGGCGCATGGTCTCTATGACCCGCGCAACGAACATGATGCCTGTGGCATCGGTCTCATCGCCAACATCCACAACACGAAATCCCACCGCATGGTGGCGGATGGCCTGTCCATCCTGAAAAATCTCGAGCATCGCGGCGCTGTCGGCGCGGACCCCAAGGCGGGTGACGGCGCTGGCCTCATGCTGCAGATCCCGCATGACTTCTTCATGGAAGAAGCCAAGCGCTTGGGCTTTGAACTGCCCGGCCCCCAGCACTATGGCGTGGGCCAGCTCTTCATGCCGCGCGAACCCGTCTACCGTCAGGACGTGGAGCGCATCTGGTGGGAAACCACGCGTGAGGAAGGCCTCAAGGTTCTGGGCTGGCGTGATGTACCGGTTGATTCCGCCGTTCTTGGCTATTCGGTGAAGGGCACTGAGCCCGTCCACCGCCAAGTATTCATTGGCCGTGGGCCCACCATCCGCGATGAAGCGCATTTCGAGCGCAAGCTCTTCGTCTGCCGCAAGGTTGTGTCGAACCGCGTTCTCGAAGTGCTGGGAGCCAAGGCCAAGACCTACTACCCCGTGTCGGTGTCCGCCCGCACGCTGGTCTACAAGGGCCTCGTTCTCGGCAAGGATCTGGGCGCTTACTACCGCGACCTTGAGGATCCGCGCCTCGAATCAGCCTTCGCCATGGTGCACCAGCGTTTTTCCACCAACACCTTCCCCAGCTGGCCATTGGCGCACCCCTACCGCTTCGTTTGCCACAATGGCGAAATCAACACGGTGCGCGGAAACTACAACTGGATGGCCGCGCGCCAAGCCAATATGAAGTCGGACATCCTGGGTGAGGACCTCTCCAAGCTCTGGCCCATTTCCTATGAAGGCCAGTCGGACACGGCGTGTTTCGACAACGCGCTCGAATTTCTCACCATGGGCGGTTATTCGCTGCCGCATGCGATGATGATGCTGATCCCCGAAGCCTGGGCCGGCAACCCGCTGATGGATGAAGACCGCCGCGCCTTCTACGAATACCACGCCGCCATCATGGAGCCGTGGGACGGCCCCGCCGCCATGGTCTTCACCGACGGCAAGATGATCGGCGCAACGTTGGACCGTAACGGCCTCAGGCCCTCGCGCTACATGACGAGCGATGACGGTCACATCCTGCTCGCCTCCGAAATGGGCTGCCTGCAATTCGCTGAAGAACATATCACCCACAAGTGGCGTCTTCAGCCCGGCAAGATGCTGCTCATCGACCTCGAGCAGGGCCGCATCGTCGAGGACGAGGAGCTCAAGCGGAACCTCTCCGAGGCGCAGCCCTACGCCGAGTGGCTCAAGGCGACGCAGTACAAGCTCGAGGAGCTGAGCGCGATCCCCGAGGCCGCGCCCCAGCCGCCCGCCAACGACGCCGCGGCGCTGCTCGATCGCCAGCAGGCCTTCGGCTACACGCAGGAGGACCTCCAGTTC
>JBEIDW010000102.1:0-10232 GCA_040383265.1 Hyphomicrobiales bacterium | reverse complement strand
GTGAATATGTTTTTCAGGGGGTGCGGGGCGGCTTAGCACCGCCGGACTCGATCGCCGCCATTCCGCTCCGTAAGTTGCTCGCCAGCGGAGAATGGCGTCTCCGGCATTTCACTTTACATGATTTGCGGCGAACTTTTCGGACCATGCTTTCGCGGCTGGGTGTGCGGTTCGAGGCAGCAGAGTTGCTGCTGGGCCATTCATTACAGGGTGTTCACGCTGTTTATGATAGGCATTCGTATCAGACCGAGATGCGCGACGGTGCCGAGCGGGTGGCGAAACACCTGAAAACGCTTGGTGCGACAGAATAGCGCAGTCGGCATCACCAATGTGATATGTGCGCTTATGTGTGTTTATGTGGATTTATGCTTGTTGTCCGTGTGCTGACGATCAATGATCAGTTGGCGGATGAATATTTGATTGTGTTGGTCTTGTGAAATTGTTTGCGTCCTTATGTTGAAATCATCAACACGAGGATCGAAAATGAACGACAACACGCAGCACGGCCTTCCCGGTGTCATGACGCGGGCAGAAGCAGCCGCCCATCTAAAAAAGCACACCGCATCGATCGACCGCTGGATCGAGCAGGGCAAACTCAAAGCCGTCAAGATCGGCCGCACGAAGCTCGTATTCGTCGAAAGCGTCCGCAAACTGCTCGCCACCGGCAGCGATTCCTGATCCGAAAAAACCCATCAAACAGGCGATCTTCCGCGCGGTAAGCCCGCGCGCTCTTCAATGCGGGCCTCAAGAGATGCAATGTGTGATGATTCAGGGGTCATTTGAGTACAACTCACAGATGAGGATTAGTAGCCTATGGTATATTGTTCTAACGGCTGGCGGGATGCGGATGGAATAGCACAATGGTCAAATGGGAACGAATCTGTCATGTCGGTACCGAGAGATACTACCAGTGCAATTCACAACTTCAGCGCGGACATGCGGTTGAAACTCAAGTGAAATTCAAATCATTCTCTCGGGACATTCCGAACAGTTCGCGGTGTAATGAGAGTACTTGAAGCCGACACTCCTCTGGAAACGGCTGCATAACTCTCGCCAGCCTTGGCGGCTGCCTGCCTGCCAGTATTATCTCCATGATCTCAGCCGCGAACAGCGTGATGCGAAACGCCCGGCTAACGTAAGACGGGTTAATGCTCTGGGCCTCTGCGATCTACCCAAGGTTTATTAGTCGGCTTCCTGCCGCATCGTCTTCCTAATGGATGGTACGAACAATGGCCTTCAGAGTGCGCTGTCGATCTGAGCCCTGGATGCCATTACGTCTGGTATGCCGTCTGGCGTAAAAGCAATTTTGTGATAGCCCGGTTGCGGATTGTCAGATGGACGGTGATGAATGCACCAAATGTCCAGCAGCCACCGCCCGACGCTTATCACTTTATACGTTGACGATCTTGAGGCTCGGAGTAGGTGGCGATATAGTTTTCACGTGGGTTGTGTGCGTCAGGGACAGCTATCCGTTCTATCATGAATGGAGTGAATGATGTTGCGACATTATCCTGCTGAATGTTTTGAAACTGCCCGAGTTCGTAACGGGTTGCGTGTTCGTGGTCATCCCTACCATTTTCTGATGGGCGAATGCTTTGCTCTTGGCTTTTATCGCTATTCCAAAAGGCCTTGCCGCTGGATTGCAAGGTATCGGCGGCATGACGGAAAGTATGTGATCAAGCACCTCGGTCTTGCAGATAGTGAGTTTCCTTGCGGTGATCAGCCGTGCTTGACCTTCAAGGCTGCATGTGCGGCAGCGTCAGCGTGGTTTGAAACTCCCGAGGTCAAGGCGCAATCCACGAGACAACAGGATTACGTGGCTGGGAGAAATCTGTGCGTCTGCCCAGTAGGGGATGAATACACTGTCTCTCACGCCCTTGCCGACTTTCTCGACTGGCGCCTCAGATTTCGCTCAGCCAGGAATCATCTTTGTCTGGTATCTCAGGCTAACCGTTACATCATACCTCTGATTGGTTCTATTCCTTGTGCCGACTTGACTGCGGCCGATGTGCGTTCAGTGCCCCTGGCTGTTGAACGTACCTCAAGAGCTTTTGGGAGCTATACTGCGCGTTATTCAGTTGATCCGGATAGCCTCACGTTTGAGGAGCGTCGGCGGAGGCGGGTAACAGCCAATAAAGTTCTCGACTTGCTCAAAGGAGCTTTGCGGTCTGCCTTTGACGAAGGCCGAATTACGAACGAATTTGCGTGGCGGCCAGTCAAAGGGTTTCCTCATGTTGCCAAGAACAGGATTGACTATCTCTCATGGACGCAGGCGAAACGACTTGTAGATGCGGCGCGGCCAGATCTCAGGCGACTCATCCTGGCTGGGCTTTATACTGGTTGCCGTGTTGCGGAACTCTATCGCATGACTGCTGGTGATTTGTTGGAGGAGCGAATGGCAATCTACGTCCACCCAGTCAAATCATACCGGGGACGGACAATTGCTTTACCAGATGAGGGGTATCACTTCTTCAAGTCGCTTGCGCGGGGAAGGGGTAAACAAGACCTACTGCTACTTCGCCAAAGTGGTGATCCTTGGAGCACGAGCTATCTCAGCGAAAAGTTCCGCCCCTTGGCCAGAAAGCTTGAGTTGCCAGATACCTTTGTTTTCCATTGTATCCGGCATACCTATGCATCGCTCTTGCTGCAGGCTGGTACGCCCCCTCTGGTCGTGGCAAGACAACTCGGTCATCTAAACATGCTGACCGTGATAAAGACCTATTCCCACGTAGTAGACGACTTCTATGACGTCGAACTTCGGCAACGGTTCAAGCCAAACTTCCTGTCCGAGACCGATCTCTTCTCCAATACGCTCGCTGGCGACGAAAAGCCTGCCAGAGCGTGACGGTCAAACACCCCTCGCTGCCTCAAACAAGGCTTTGATCAAAGGGGACTGTGGATCACGGTCAAGGGCTACGAGGCCAACTGTATGCTCGACCTTGGGGTTGACTAAAGGTACAGCCTTGACACAATCCAGTGTACCCAGCGCGTCGATGAAGTACTCAGGCATGATGCTCGACAAACCCATCGATCTGACCGAGGATAGTAGGTTCGTGATGGAATTCGTCTCGAGCCGAGGGGCTGGATGCGTATTTACCGAAAGGAAAGCTCTGTCAACGATGCGGCGATTTTGCATGTTTGGCGTTAGCAAGCACAACGGTTCTTGCGCAGCCTCCAGCCAGTCGACAGTGTCTCGCTGTGCTAGGGGATTGGTCTCCGCCACAAAGAGGCAATACTTTTCTTTATAAAGCGGCACCTGCATCAGGCCTTCTACAGGTTCGTTGTCAAGGTAGGTGATGCCAGCCTCAATAGAGAGATCATGTAAGTTTCGGATGATCTCTTCAGAGCTTTGAGACAGAATGGAAAAGTCAACCTTGGGATGCTTTTGAATTGCCTTGGTCAAGAAGGCGACCTTTGGCAGGGCGGAAGGTATAACTCCTAGCACCAGCCTGCCAACGAGTTCACCCTTCTTGCTGCGAATCTGACCCAGTTCCTGGCTCAAGGACTGCCAGTTATCAAGAATCAGCAATGCCCATTTGAGAACGCGTTCACCTTCGGGTGTCAGGCCGATATAGCGGCTGCCCCTTGCGACAATAGGCACTCCGAGCTCTTCCTCTAGCTGCCGTATCCGGCCGGATAACGTGGGCTGGGTAACGTTGCAGGCATGCGCTGCACGCGTGAAATGCTTTTCACGCGCGAGTGCCGCAAGATACTGAAGATGTCGGATATCCATAGCCTACAATACCCGTTGGTGAGAGAGAAGCAAAGAGACGTCAAGCCATGCTTTTTGGTGACCGTTTGGGATCATTCCTGGTGTGGTGCCGGTGTGGAACCGAATCTTTGTCCCAGAATGGCCATGGTCCAGTTTCCTGCGGGGCGGTTCATCTTGGCGTAACATTGCCACTTACTTGTACCGTTGGGAACTGCCATCAGTGCATTTGAAACTTTGAAGCGACCACTCCAACGGAAAAGGCTGCATCGCCTTGGCCATAGTCAGCCCCGGAGACTGCCTGCCAGTATTGTCTCGACGATCTCCGGTGCCAGCAGTGTCATCCGGAGCACCCGGCTAACGTAGGAGGGGCTGGTGTTCTCTGCGGCGGCGATCTCCTCAAGGGTCTGGTAGTCCCCCTCACTCGGCATTGTCTGTCGACGGAGGCTAGGTGTCGGCTTTGCAGCGTGCTGCGTCAACGACTAACGAGAATTGACAGCGCTTTTCGTGCATTGTCGACGGTCATTTCCCTGGTGAGCGCTGTGCGCGTTAGCGGTCATTGGTTCTGCAGTTTTCTTAGCAGTGAGGCGATATCGATCCCCAGTGCCTTGGCTGCCTGCCGCTTCGAGGTGGTGCCGCGCAGCGCCTCGGTGATGCGCTGGCGTTCGAAAGCCCGCACCTGCTCCTTGAGCGTCCCGGAGACAGAGGGTTCGTTTGCCGGTTCCTTTGCCCGCAGCATGTGCGTGGGCAGCAGCTCCACCCCGGCTCTGTCCTCGGCCAGGAGGTCGAGTCGGGCCATCACGCCCAGCAGTTCGCGAATGTTGCCGGGATAGTCATGGGCGAGGAGGGCAGCGCGGCAGCCGGGGGTCAGCGCCAGCTTGCGAGCCCGTCGCAGGTTGAGGTTGGCGAGCAGTGTGTCGATCAGCACCGGCAGCTCCTCCCTGTGTTGGCGCAGCGCCGGAACCTCTACCGGGATCATGGCGATGCGGTAGTAGAGGTCCTCGCGGAAGTGCTTTTCGCGCACCTCTGCCCAAAGGTTGCGGTTGGTGGCACACACCACATAGACGTCCACTGGGCGCGGCTTGACGCTGCCAACGGGCTGAATGGTACCATCCTCAAGGAACTTGAGAAGCTTCGCCTGCTGGTGCAGCGCCAGTTCGCCCACTTCGTCGAGGAACAGCGTGCCACCGTTGGCAGCCTCGACGAAGCCCGCCTTGCCGCCCGCCAGCGCGCCGGTGAAGGCGCCGCGCTCGTAGCCGAACATCTCGGCTTCGAACAGCGTCTCGCTGATGCTCGAGCAATTGACATGCACGAAGGGCCGTGACGTCCCGTGGACCTGTCGGTGCATGCTACGCACCAGCGTGGTCTTGCCCACCCCCGTCTCACCGAGAAGCAGGATCCGGCGGCGCGCACGGAAGGCCCTGATGCCCAGTTCGATCACGGGCTCGAGCCGCGACTGGTAGAGCAATGGTGGGCCCTCCGCCTCAGGCACCTGCCGCGACGTCTGCGTCTCGCCAGCGGGCCGCTCGATCGTCACCAGCCGGAGTGCCCCTTGGCCCGGCGTCGCCGGCAGCGCATGGCAGACAAGGGCGAGGTCCTGCGGGCCACGCTGCCTGAGCGTCATGCGGGATGTACTCGCGCCGGCGCGGGCCGCAAGCCCCCGGAGTTCCTCGGCGAGGCTGTCTGGCATGTTGGTTGGAGCGCTGCCGCCCGAGGTGCGGCTCATGCCGAGTAGCGCGTTGGCGCCGTGATTGGCCGCGATGAGGCCACCGGCCGCATCGAGTAGCAACAGCGGCTCGGCGAGCAGGTCAAGGAAGCCCGCGAAGCCTGGAGACTGGCTCAGCCGCAGCAGCGCCTCGGAGGTGAGCCCGGAGCCGGGCGCCACGAGGCGGAACGGGGCGATGGCATTGCGCCTCATGGCGCCGCTCCCTCATCGGGTGCCATCAGCCGCGCAGTGGCGGCGATGCAGGCGGAGGCGCCATCCTCCGGCATGGTGGAGGCCGGGTTGTGCCAGCGCACGCTCACCACATGCTGGCGCGTGCCGCCGCCGGCCAGCGGCAGTGGCAGCACGAATTCACCCGCCGTCTCAGCTGCCGCGGCCGAGCGCAGGATCATCCGCGCGGCATCCGCCGCGGCCGTGCCGAAGCGCTGTCGCCAGGCCGCATTGCCTGTGAGCAACGCGCCCTCCGCGCTTATCAGGCAGGCTGGCAGCGGCAGCAGGTCGAAGCCGAGGGCGGCGCTCTGCGGCGCATCCGCAACCTGCGGCAAGGCGCGCGGCCGGAGTTCGCGCAGTGTGCCCCACAAACGGTGCAGCCGCCCGCCCTCGACATAGGCGCGCACGTCATTCTCCATCAGCACCGGCGTGCCATCGTGGCGAAAATCCTCCGAGACAGCGCCGTCGATGTGGTAGTCGCTGGCGATGACAGCGCGGATGAAGGCCTCGTTGACGGCGTTGCGCGGCCAGTGGAAGTGCACGTCACGGCCGTTGAGCTCCGCCGGGCTCGCCAGCTCATAAGCGTGCGCCATGGCGGCATTGCACATGGTCCAGACGGCGGGGTTGCTGAAAATCTGATCTACGGTGGCATCCTCGCCCGCCGTGATGTCCACCGGCCGCTCGAAGCGGATGCACCAGATGGCCTCGCGGGCCTGTTCGATGATGCCCCGCATCACCTCGAGGTCGGTGGGCGCGGCGTCTGCGGGCATTGGCTTCTCCGTCAGTCGGAATTGATGCAAAAAATCAGCAGATGTGCTGCTAAAATGCAATAGGCAAGCCGCTCAAGTTGCAGCCAGCGAGCTAAGTCATTGAAATCCGGCCTTTACACCAGTTGGCATAGCGTTTGCTAATCGGCAAATGATAGTCGACAGGAGAGGGCACGCACAGCCATGCTAATCACAGGCATCAAGAGCCGGCCGGTCTATGACCGCCTGGCGCCGTTTTCGGATGCACTGCTGCATCTCGTCGTCGGCCAGGGCTCCGGGGGTTCCGCCATGGCTCGGCTCCTGGCCGATATACCGGCAGGTGCCGAGGTCGAGGTTATGTATTCGACCGAGAGCTTCACGGGCCAGAACCATGCAGAAGGTTTGGCGACCGCCTCGCCCGGTCACGTCTGCAGATTTGCCTCAAACGCTGATCTGGAGCAGGCTCTTCAGGTCCGCTTGGCGCGGGCCTTCATGGGCACCAGGCTCTACCTCGCGGGCTCGGAGAGCTTCATCGGGCTCGCCATGAAGGTGGCCCGCCAGTTCGACCTCAACGCTGACGAGGTGTTGCGCGAGCATTGCGGCAGCCTGGTGCGCCGCGTCTGGTGCGTCCACTGCGACGCCTACAATGAGAATATCACGCAGCGGGTGTTCTCCTGCGCGGGTTGCGGCAAGCCCCTTGTCGTGCGCGACCACTACTCTCGGCTGATGGGCGCCTTCATGGGCGTGCAGGGCGATGCTGAGGTGCCTGGCGAACTGCCCGACGCCAGCGATCTCGATACGTGACAAAGGAGCAAGACGCATGAGCACCGACACCGCCGTAGGCCTGATCCCCGTCACCGTCACCGCGATCGACGACGTGACACCCGACATCCGCGTGCTGCGGCTGAGCCCGGAGGATGGACACTATCTGCCGGGCTTCTCCGGGGGCAGCCACATCACCGTCGGCATCGACCTCGACGCCGAGACCCACCTGCGCAACGCCTATTCGCTGATGAGTTCGCCCTATGACACCAGCCATTACGAGATTGCCGTGCGCCGGGTGGAGGGCGGCCGTGGCGGTTCGCGCTTCATTCACACGCTGCGCGCCGGCGACCGGTTGGGTATTTCCTCGCCCGTCAACCTCTTCCCTATCCAGATTCACGGCAAGCTGCACATCTTCATCGCCGGCGGCATCGGTATCACGCCCCTCTTCCCGCAACTCGAGGAGTTGGAGCGCGCTGGAGCTGCCTTCGAGGCCCATGTCTCCTGCCGCCACCCGGAGGATGCCGCACTTGCCCACCGTCTGGCCCAGCGCTTCGGTAGCAACGTGCATGTGCGCCATACCAGCCAGTCCGGCCGGCAGAATTTTGGCTCTGTTTTGGCACGTCGGCCGCTCGGCAGCCATGTATACATCTGCGGTCCGGCGGCGATGATCGCCGAGGTGCGGGCGACGGCATGCGCGCTTGGCTGGTCTGGAAGCCACGTCCATTACGAGGAGTTCGTCGAGCAGAAGACCGGCAAGGCCTTCGACCTGAAACTCGCCCGCTCCGGCATCACGCTGCGTGTGCCCGCCCAGGTGAGCCCCCTCGAGGTACTGGAGGCAAATGGCATCGCCATTCCCTATCTCTGCCGTGGCGGCGCCTGCGGCCAATGCGAGACCCGCGTGCTGCAATCCGACTCCGCTCTAGAACACAACGACGTCTGGCTGAGCGACGAGACAAAGGCTCGCAACAGCCACTTCATGCCCTGCATCTCGCGCGCCGACGGCGGCATGCTCATCGTTGACCTCTGAACAGGACCCAAGCCCATGCAGCTTCACATCAAGACCGACGAGTCTTTCATCGCCCCCTACCGCTTCTCCAACTCGCCGGAGGCTCTGGCGCGGTTCCCGTTTCCTTTCCCCGAGGACTCCTACATGTACTCGGTCAATCTCGAGCCTCATGTGCGGGTGGGCCAGGGCGTCTTCGCCAATGCCTTCGACATTGACGAGCACTATGTCGGTGAATGCGGTGACAGGGCACGTGCGCTGGCGGCCCAGCCGGGCGTGCATTACGTCTCTCTGCCGCACATGATGCAGGCGCAGTGGGACGTGCTCGAGCTCATCATGGAGTCCTATGCGCGCGATTTCCCGCAGGCTTTCGAACTGAGGAAGCAGGGTGCACGCTGGACTTGGGTGAACCGGTTACTCGGTCTCGAAGACTGCTTCACCTTTGGCGACCCCGCCTCGTTGCCGATGGAGCCCTTCGAATACATCTCCCGGCAGGCGCAGGGCGATTGGGTGCTGCTCGAGGAGCGCGACCAGACGCTTTACATCGGCGCTGGCATGACAACCGAACGGGCGGACTACTCAATACGCTTTGACCTCGGCATGAGCTGGCACGAGTTCCACGGGCCTGTACCGCTGGCGCATGAGTTGGGCGTCTTCGACAAAGCGCTGAAGTTCATGCTCAGGCTGCGCACCAACCACCCGGTGCGCCGTCTCAACTGGACGACAACCGTCTTCCCCCGCCTCGAGACCTCGGCCGAGACATTGCCCGATTGGGGCCCCAACCGCACAATGGTGACGCCGGAAAACGCCGGCCAGACCGTGCACCTGCGGGTCGAATTGCAGCCGTTGCACCGGCTGCCGCGCTCCAACGCCATCGTGTTCCCGATCCGCACCTATCTGGCGCCGCTCGCCGAACTAGTGAGGCATCCCGACTGGGGTCGCCGCCTGCACCGCGTAATGCGCTCACTCCACCAGGACCTGATCGACTACAAAGGCATGACACGCTACCACGCGGCAATGGTGCAGCATCTCTCACAGTTCGACACAGGTGCCTGATGCAACCTGTTGGAGAGCGCCGACTTACTTATGACCTTTACCAGGTTGATTGCTGTTGATCCCAGTTGTTTGGAAACGGCTGCATCGCCCTCGCCATCGTCAGCCCCAGCGGCTGCCGCCCAGCCAGTATTGCCTCAACTATTTCTGGTGCCAGCAACGTCAAGCACAGTACTCGGCTGACGTAGGAGGCGTTGATGTTCTCGGCGTCGGCGATTTCTTCGAGGGTCTGGTAGTCGCCTTCCTTCAGCGTTTTCTGCCAGCGGAAACCATGGGCAAGGGCCTTGAGCAGGGCGCAGCGACCCGCGGGCGAGGCTGCTGGGTTGCCGTTGTGCCGTTCGGTGCGATGATGAGCTTCCGTCCGCCGCGTTTGCGGATCGTGAATGGTACGACGATTGTGGTTGCCTGCTCCGTCATGCCGCAGCCTTCTGGACCCTCGAGGACGGCAAGCCGTTCGTGGAAAGCGGCGTGTTGACGGCGGAGCAGCTCGAGGGCGCGGTCAAGCTCGACCTGCCCACCAGCGCCAACCAGTGGCAGGTCGCGGTCGCCCTTAAGGCGCTCGACCGGCTGGTGGCGGCTTGATCGAGATCGACTAAGTTCGGTCGACGTCGGTCGACACGGCTCAAGCCGCTGCCGGAGAAATTCGGCGCCATTTTTGTTTTGCGGATTGCACCCGTTGCCCCGCTGGCTGACCTACGCCATACTTTAAAGCGAATTGCGATAAACCATTGTGGCAAGTGCTGAAGGTGTTGGGTGGAATGGACGGACTTTGCGTGGGCGGCGGCTGCGATCCCGGCTGCTATGCTGCTGAAAGAGGTTTGGGTTATCCGTAAACACCTGAACCTCGACGATTGGACGCCGAATAAGAAGTGGCTGCGGCAGTTAAACGCTGGAAGGCATGTGCCGAGATCGCCTCGAATTGAGGTCAGCGAATATGCAAACGAGCATGATCGTCGCTTCTATGCAGATACGGCGTATACTGTGGAATGGCTCAATTCCGTTTTCGAGGGGACGCCATGGGCCTTC
>JBEIDW010000101.1:0-10256 GCA_040383265.1 Hyphomicrobiales bacterium | reverse complement strand
CCACTCGTCCCAGATCGTGACCTTGTTGTCGCGCAGGTACTGAACATTGGTTTCGCCACGGATGAACCACAGCAGCTCATAGATGATCGAGCGCAGGTGCAGTTTTTTGGTGGTGACCAGCGGCAATCCCTCCGACAGGTCAAAGCGCATCTGCCAGCCGAACGCGGAAAGCGTGCCGGTCCCTGTCCGGTCTTCCTTGCGGTGGCCGTGCTCGCGCACATGCCGCATGAGGTCCAGATACTGCTTCATGACGGCTCCAAACTTCCACTTCCCTTGTCGCTCAAGGCTTCCTATATGTGGTGCGTCACGCCCGCAAGGGCATGACTATGGTGATAAACGGTGATCGTAATAAACCTTTCGGACCCGGGGGCAGTACCCGGCGCCTCCACCACCGTCCGCTGCGGGCCAGCGGCCGGTGATGGGGGCGAACTAGGATCGACGAGGGCGTAAAGGGTTGCTTTTTGCTCGTGATGGTACCGACGTTATCGGGCTAAATTTATAGTTGCCAACGACAACTATGCTCCGGTCGCAGTGGCTGCTTAACGCAGCCTGAGCACCGAAATCAAAGTCCTTGGGCTTAGCCGTTCAAGGCGGGGTTCGCCGGCACCTGGCAACAGAAGCCGGCACTTCATTTCTTTCCTCAAATTCTGAAACGCAGCAGTCCCCGGTGGAACACCAGGCCGGGGCGCGCGCTGACGGCCGACCTTCCAGCCCAGAGCCTCTCCCCGCGGGCAGAAGGCGTCATGTCCGAAGCTGCCGTCTGATCCTGCAAAACCACCCGAAAAACCAGCGGATGGCTTTGCCTTGGCCGTCCGGCTATGATAGCGGAACCTCGCTCAGACTAGGGAAAGGCCGGAACGCCACCATGCCAGACGATTTGATGCGCTATGACCTACTCGCCCAGAACGCCTTGAAGGGTGTTGTCCGCGAGGCGCTGCGCATTGCCGCAACGACGGGCCTTCCCGGCGACCACCATTTTTATATTTCCTTCAACACGAAGCACCCCGGTGTGCGGCTGTCAGAAAAGATCGCCCAGCGTTACCCGCGCGAGATGACGATCGTTCTGCAGCATCAGTACTGGAACCTGCATGTGCACGAGGACTGGTTCGAGGTTGAACTGTCCTTCGACAATGTGCCCGAGCATCTCGTGATCCCATTTGATGCGGTGAAGGGCTTCCTCGACCCCGCCGTGCAGTTTGGCCTTCAATTTGAAGCTGCCCCCGCCGAGCGCCGCCCGCGCGAGGTGGAACCGCAGCGCGCCACGCCCGCCGCCAAAGCCGAGGCAGAGCCAGCGAAGCCCGAAGTCGATGCTGGGGAGACCTCCGCACCAGATGAGGCAGCCAAGGTGGTTTCCCTCGACAAATTCCGGAAGAAATGAGCCCTCCCATGATCCGACGCCTACTGCTTGCGGCCACACTTCTCCTCTCCGGCGCCGGCGCGGCGGAACTTCATGCTCAGTCCGCCAGTGAAGCCCAGGCCCTGGCAGCACTGTCCGACAAGCAGCTCATGAAGCTGCCCGCCAAGAAGGTGTTTTCAGCCGAAAAGACCCCCGCCGCCAGCCTCTCGCCGCAGGCGATCGGCTTTTACAACAAGGGTTGCATGGCGGGCGGCGTGGCCCTGCCGGCGGATGGGCCGGCCTGGCAGGTGATCCGCCTCTCCCGAAACCGCAACTGGGGCCAGCCGCAACTGGTAAAACTGGTCGAGCGCCTCGCCGTCGAGGCCAAGGCGAAGGATGGCTGGAACGGTCTTCTTGTGGGCGACCTGTCGCAGCCCCGCGGCGGCCCCATGCCCTCGGGTCATGCCAGCCATCAGGTGGGGCTAGATGCAGACATTTGGTTCGTCCCCATGCCGGAGAACCGGCTGACGAGGGCAGAGCGCGAGAATATCAAGCCCGTCCTCATGGTGAAGGACCACAAGCGTATCGACAATAAAGTATGGACCGAAGCGCATATGCGGCTTCTGAAGCGGGCAGCCTCCTACCCGGAGGTCGCGCGCCTGTTCGTGCATCCGCCAATCAAGGCGGAGCTTTGCAAATGGGCCAAGGGCGACCGTTCATGGCTTGCAAAGGTGCGCCCCTATTACGGGCATAATTATCACTTCCACATCCGCATCAACTGCCCGGCCGGCGATAAGTCCTGCAAGAACCAGCCTGTGTCACGCCCGAAGGATGGCACCGGTTGCGGCGAAGAACTCGCTTACTGGACGGGTGACGCCAAGTGGAGGAAGCCCGCCGCGCCGAAGCCGCAGGTGAAACCAACAAAACCTGTAAAGCCTCCGCCACCCTTGACTCTCGCAGCCCTTCCTGCTGAATGCCGCGCCGTGGTTACAGCCGAATAACCGCCGTTTAACAGAGCGAGGGAGCAGCGCCACAGGCGCGCATCCATGCAGAAGCAAGACCCGCAGGCTCACGCCCCGTCCAAGTCTTCCCTGAAACTTGCCTTCGCCTCACTCGGCGTGGTGTTCGGCGACATCGGCACTAGCCCACTCTACGCGATGCGCGAGGCATTGCACCCCGTTGTCGCGGAAGGCGGAAACCTTCACGATTCTGTGATCGGCGTCGCGTCCCTGCTGCTCTGGGCGCTCATCCTGATCGTCACCCTTAAATATGTCGTGTTCCTCATGCGGGCCGACAACAAGGGCGAAGGCGGCATTCTCTCGCTTGTTGTTCTAATCGAAACAGTGCTGCAGAAGAAAAGCGGCATCGTGCTGGCGCTGGGCATCATCGGCGCGGCGTTCTTTTTCGGCGACGCCATGATCACGCCGGCCATGTCCGTTCTCGCGGCGGTGGAAGGCCTGGAGGTGGTGAACCCGGGCTTCAAGCCCTACGTCGTGCCCATCACCCTCGCCATCCTGATCACGCTGTTCCTGTTCCAGTACAAGGGAACGGCTGGCGTGGCCAAGCTCTTTGCGCCCATCACGGCACTGTGGTTCTTCACACTGGGTGTCATGGGCCTGGTCCATGTCTTCGACAATCTCGAAATCTTCTACGCCTTCAATCCAGCCTATGGCCTTGCCATGCTCGTGCAACAGCCGGGCCTTGCGCTTCTGGTGTTCGGTGGCGTCTTCCTCGCGGTCACGGGCGGCGAGGCCCTTTATGCCGACATGGGGCATTTCGGTTCGAAGCCCATGCGGCTCGCATGGCTGTGCGTGGTGTTCCCCGGCCTCGTCCTGAACTATCTCGGACAAGGCGCCTTCATCATCACGCACCCGCACGCGGTGGAGAACCCATTCTTCCTGATGGTGGATGGCTGGATGGTCCTCCCGCTCGTTTTGCTGGCCACCGCCGTCACCGTAATCGCCTCGCAAGCGGTCATCACGGGAGCCTTTTCGATCGCCCAGCAGGCCATTTTGCTCGGCCTGTTCCCCCGGATGGGCATTACCCACACGAGCGAAACAGAACACGGCCAGATTTATATCGGACAGATCAACTGGCTAATCCTATTTGGCGTTGTCATGCTCGTGCTGGTGTTCCAGTCATCGAGTAACTTAGCTGCGGCCTATGGCATTGCGGTCAACACGTCGATGCTGGTGGATTCGATCCTTGCGGGGATCTTCTTCTGGCACGCGCGCATCTTCCCGCGCCTCTTTGTCATTCCGGCAATCGCCCTGATCTTCGTGATCGAAGCGACGTTCCTCGCAGCCAACGGGCTCAAACTCATGCACGGCGGCTATATGCCGGTGCTGATCGGGATCACCATCATCCTCCTGATGATCACCTGGATGCGCGGCCGTAGGGCGCTCACCGACAAGCTCAAGAAAGAGTCGGTGGAACTCGTGCCGCTGCTCGAAAGCCTGGAGCGCCGCCAGCCAACGCGCGTCGCGGGCGCCGCAGTCTTCCTGCAGACCGACCCGCTCTATGCGCCAAGCGCTTTGATGCATAATCTGAAGCACAATCGCGTGCTGCATGACAGGCTGGTGTTCATCAGTGCCAAGACGGCGAGCGAGCCGCGCCTTGAGGGCGAGGATCGGGTGAGCGTGAAGCAGTTGCCTCTGGGTGCCTGGCTTGTGGAAGCACGCTTTGGCTACATGGAGCAGCCAGACCTTCCACGTGCGCTGCGCGATTGCAAGGCCTTCGGCCTCGATATCGATCCGCGGCATGCGTCTTATTTCCTTGGCCGCCGTTTGATCCGCATGTCGGCGCGTTCATCGCTGCCCTATTGGCAGCAGCGCCTGTTCATCATGATGGCGAACCAATCGTCCCGCGCCATCGAGTTCTTCCGCATTCCGCCCGACCGCGTGGTCGAACTCGGTATGCAGATGAGTGTCTGACCGGCTCGAGAGGAAACACCGAGATGCCCCTGCTTGCTCCCTTCTCCGCTCACGGACGGTTCTGGCGCGGCAACCTGCATACGCACTCCAATCTTTCGGACGGTGCGCTGGAACCAAAGGCGGTTGTCGATGCCTACAAGAACGCAGGCTATGACTTCATGCAGCTCTCCGAGCATTTCATCGAGAATTTCGATTTCCCGATGGCCGATACACGCGCCTTCCGGTCCAATTCCTTCACCACGCTGATCGGCGCAGAACTTCACGCGCCCGAGACCCAGGTGGGTGAACTCTGGCACATCGTCGCTGCCGGGCTGCCGCTCGACTTTCCGAGGAACCGCAAGGGTGAAACGGGCGCTCAGATCGCCCGGCGCGCGCATGAGGCAGGCGCATTCATCGGTATCGCGCACCCCGCCTGGTCGCAACTCACCATCGAGGATGGCCGCGACATCGACTGCGCCCATGCCGTTGAAATCTACAATCATGGCTGCGCCATCGAGAATGACCGCGGCGATGGATGGTACCTTGCTGATCAGCTTCTTACGGAAGGCCACCGCCTAACCGCCTTCGCCACCGATGACGCGCATTTCAAGACGCCCGACCATTTCGGCGGCTGGGTTCATGTGAAGGCAGAAAGCCTGGATCCAGATGCCCTGCTCGCCAGCCTGAAGCAGGGTAACTACTACTCGAGCCTGGGCCCGCAGAGTTACGGGATCGAGATGAACGGCAAGGCAATCTCGCTGTCCTGCTCGCCCGTGGACACGATCACGGTGCTGTGCGGCACCTCGCGCACCGCCGTGCGCAATGGCCGCGCCATTACCGATGCAAGCTTCGACCTTGCCAAGCTCGAAAAGGGCTGGCTTCTGAATAAGACCAGCGGCTGGTTCCGCGTCGTGGTGATCGACAATGCCGGAAAACGCGCCTGGTCAAACCCGATCTGGTTGGACGAGCTGCGCTAGGCCCTTGCCACTCTGGCTGGTCATCTGCGGGCTAGGGCTGACCCAGATCATCGGCTGGGGGACGACCTATTATGCCCTGGGCGCCCTCTCGCAGGACATTGCGCGCTCGACTGGCTGGTCCCAATCACTGATTTTCGGTGCCTTCTCGGCCTCCCTGCTTTTGAACGGCCTGATTTCCGCCCGGGGCGGGCGCTACATCGACCGCGCCGGCGGGCGCCGGGCCATGGTCGCAGGCTCGCTGTTCGCGGTGGCGGGACTCGCCCTCATGGGGCTGTTCCCCACACCCGTGGCCTATGTTGCGGGCTGGCTGCTGCTCGCTTTTGCCATGCGCTTTGCGACCTATGACGCTGCCTTCGCCAGCCTGGCACAAATTGCAGGCACTGGCGCGAGGCGGGCCATATCCTACCTGACGCTGTTCGGCGGGCTGGCCTCCACAGTCTTCTGGCCGCTCAGCCATGCGCTCTCTTCCTCCTTTGGCTGGGGGAACACGCTGTTGATCTTCGCGGCGTTGAACCTCTTCATCTGTGTGCCCCTGCATTGGAGCCTCCTTCGTGAGGCAAAGGGAGAACGTCACGCCGCCCGCTTGTCAGAGCCAGCGACCGAACCCCTCTCCGGGGGAGAGCGGCGCAAGGCGATTGCACTGTTCGCCACCGCCGTGGCGTTGAACGGTGTGGTGTTCTCCGCCGTCTCGGCCCATGTGGTGCCGCTGTTCGAGGGGCTGGGCTTCCGGGGCGAAGAAGCCGTCCTCATGGCGGCATTGATCGGACCCTCGCAAGTCGCAAGCCGCTTGGGCGAGATATTGATGGGGCGGCGGCTGACGCCAATGCACCTCGGCCTGCTCGCCTTCGGATTGCTGCCGCTGTCGATCGGGCTTTTTGCGGCGCTCGGCTTCTCATGGGGCGCAGCACTGATGTTCGCCCTGCTCTATGGCGCATCCAACGGACTGGTGACGATCGCCAAGGGGGCGGTGCCGCTCTCCCTGTTCGGCACGCGCGGGTATGGCGAGGTGCTCGGAGTCATTGCCACACCGAACCTTGTGCTCAATGCCGCAGCGCCCTTGCTCTTTGCCCTGTTGTTGGGCTGGGCCTCGCCGCAGGCCGGCCTGCTCATCGCGGGCGCCTGCGGCCTCGCTTCCTGCCTTGCCATGTTCGTTCTGGCGCGGACACATAAGGCAAGACGCTAACTCGCCTTCCCGGCCGCATGTCAGGTCAACTTCCGTCTGACTGGCGGCTTAAGGGGGGAAGTGATATTCAGCGCTCCAAACCAGCACCTCAAGCCAGTGTTTCCCGAGGAAGACCATGAGCAAGACCCGCATCGAAACCGACACCTTCGGCCCCATCGAAGTCGACGCCACGAAATACTGGGGTGCGCAGGCTCAGCGCTCGATCGGCAATTTCAAGATCGGCTGGGAAAAGCAGCCGCTTCCCATCGTGCGCGCACTCGGCATCGTGACGCGCGCGGCGGCGGAAACCAACATGGCGCTGGGCCGGTTGGACAAGTCCATCGGCGACACCGTCGTCAAGGCCGCACAAGAGGTGATCGACGGCAAGCTCGATGAGCACTTCCCGCTGGTCGTATGGCAGACGGGCTCCGGAACCCAGTCCAACATGAACGCCAATGAGGTGATCTCGAACCGCGCCATCGAGATGCTGGGCGGCGAGATGGGAACCAAGAAGCCGGTTCACCCGAATGACCATGTGAACATGAGCCAGTCGTCCAACGACACCTACCCCACGGCCATGCATGTCGCCTGCGCCGAGCAGGTTCAGCACCACCTGATCCCGGCACTCAAGCATCTGCACAAGGCGTTGGACGCAAAGGCACACGCCTGGAACCACATCATCAAGATCGGCCGCACTCACACACAGGATGCAACGCCCCTGACGCTTGGCCAGGAATTTTCCGGATATGCCCAGCAGGTTCTGAACGGCATCAAGCGCATTGAGATGACCATGCCGATGCTGATGGAGCTCGCACAGGGCGGTACCGCCGTTGGCACTGGCCTCAACGCGCCGGTGGGCTTTGCCGAAATGGTGGCAGACCGCATCGCCGCCATCACCGGCATGGCCTTCACCTCAGCCCCCAACAAGTTCGAAGCGCTCGCCGCCCATGACGCGATGGTGATGACGCATGGCGCCATCAACACGGTGGCCGCCTCGCTGTTCAAGATCGCCAACGACATACGCCTTCTGGGTTCTGGCCCGCGCTCCGGGCTTGGCGAATTGTCGCTTCCCGAAAATGAACCGGGCTCCTCCATCATGCCGGGCAAGGTGAACCCCACCCAGTGCGAGGCACTCACCATGGTCTGCGTGCAGGTGTTCGGCAACAACGCCGCCCTGACCTTTGCAGACTCGCAGGGCCATTTTGAGCTCAACGTCTACAATCCCGTCATGGCCTATAACTTCCTCCAGTCGGTGCGCCTCCTGTCGGATGCGGCGGTGAGCTTCACCGACAATTGCGTGGTTGGCATCGAGGCGCACGAGGACAACATCAAGCAGGCCCTTGACCGTTCGCTGATGCTGGTCACGGCGCTGGCCCCGAAATATGGCTATGACCGTGCCGCGAAGATCGCCAAGACCGCTCACAAGAACGGGACCACGCTGCGCGAGGAAGCGGTGAAGGACGGTATCGACGCCGCTGACTTTGACGCGATCGTGCGGCCTGAAGACATGCTCGGCCCGAAGTAAGACATCGTCATGGGCGATCTCGTCAGCCTCAGGCTTCACCGCAAGCGCAAGGCCCGCGCCGCGGATGAACAGCGTGCCGCGGATAACCGCGTGCAGTTCGGGCGGACCAAGCATGAGAAACAACTGACGGACGCCCTCAACGACAAGGCCGCAAAAGACCTCGACAACCTGAAGCGCGGCGAATGATGTGCATCCGCAATCAGGCCGTCATCCTGGCGCAGGCCGGACCCCGGCATCCTTCACCCCAGGTGCAGATGCAGAGCGTCCTTCCAGCCTGCGCCGGAATGACGGCAGTATGGTGCGGCCGCTGATGTCCTCCTCCGGCAAGGAGCTCAAACGCTCTCTCAGCATCGAAGGCCACCGCACTTCCCTGTCGCTGGAGCCGGAATTCTGGGAGGCATTGCAGACAGCGGCCGCGGCGCGGGGCTCTTCCGTTGCGGCGCTTGTCACGAGCATCGACCGGGAGCGTGGCGCGCGCAATCTCTCGAGCGCCATCCGTGTCTGGCTGCTCAGGGAGGCGTCACTGGGAGGGCGATGAGCCCGGCTCAGGGGATATGATCACCGGCGCCCCCGGTGGCTTTTCGAGAATGACGGGGCCGATGGGCTTGGGCTTTGGAGCTTGCCTGGGCTTGGGAGCGGGTGTCGGCGCCGGTTTCGCTTCAGCCGCTGGTGCTTCGGAAAGTCTTGCGATCCGCCGCCACACCCTCAGCTCGCGCTGGCGCTGACGGAGTTCCGCCTTGTTGATCTCGGCATTGGCTGCACGCTCTGACTCGATCTGGCGGCGCAGGCGGTCTGCCTCGCGCACCTGCATCTCGGCATGCACCTTCAATTCACGCCGGCGGAGAAGCAGTTCGTCGCGCTGGGCGTAATAGGCCTCAAGACGCGCTTCATCCTCGGCGCGCTGCAGCTCTTCCTGTGCGGCCAGCTGCCGCTGCTCCTCCTGCAACCGCTCCAGCTCATCGATACCCTGCTGCATGATGGTGACGCCAAGCGAGGTTGAGAGCTCGGTGATATCCTCGCCACGGATCAGCGCCATCGGCGGGCCCGCATAGGATACGCTCATGCGCGGCAGATCCGCCCGCGCTTTCAGCTGCAGGCCCGCTTCGATATCGATCTCGCCAGAGGCCAGTTCGGCCACTGCCTTCACCGTAACATCGGCATCGCCATCCTGCTGCGTGATGGGCGAGAACAGCGCCTCGCCCCCATTCACGGTGATACGTCCCGACACATCGCCAAAGCTTACACCCGCGCCGGACCGCAAGGCATCGAAGGCTGAGGCAATCCCAGCTGCATCCTTGGCCGTCGCCAACTGCGCCGTGAACCCGGATGTTGAAATCCCAAGCAAGCGGACGTCGCTGAATGCGTAAGCGCCTGTTCCCTGCATAGCGGCAAGCGCCGCGCCAGGACTGCGCCCTTCGCTGTCGAAACTCAACTCGATGCTACCGTTCCCCTGTGCCACCGGCCCTCCGGCACCCTGAGCCAGCTGGGTCGACAGATCGACCGGCATGCGTATGACGCCCGACAACACGCGGCTGGCATCAGCGCCGCTGGATAAGATCTCGATCTGGGATTCACGGCCGTCATCATCCCTGCCCGCCATGGCAAGCCTGATTTCGCCCGCCGTGGCAGCAATCCCGACTTCCGCCTTGCGCACTGTGAACTGCGGATGAATGTTCAGCGCCGAGGGCGTGATCCAGATCTGACCGGTCATGCCGAAGGGGAGCGAGGTGGCAAAGCTCCGTTCCACATCCGGCGCGCCGCCGGACCAGACGAGGAAGGAGGCTCCCAGAAGATCCGTCAATGTGAGGGGACCAGTCTGAAAACTTGCATCGGCTTCAAGCGCGGGAGTCAGGCTTGCCGCGCCGCTGAAGCTGTTGCTGCCCAGCCGCCCTTCGATGGTCTCGGCCATCCACTTCCCATCCCGCCAGATCAGCGGCGCATCGAGCACCATAGGCCCGCCTTCAATGACCGAGACGGGAAGGCCAGTGGCAGCGATCAGCGGAGCGGCATCTGCTGTCCGCAGCGCCAGCCTGCCGTCAAGGCCGAAGCCGTCAACGCCGGGATTGGCCCTGCCCTGATAATCCATCCGCCCGCCATAGGCCTGCAGCGTGGCGACGGTATTGAAGCCCTCTCCTGGCCTTCCCTCCGCCTCCAGTTCGAGGCTGCCGGGTTCCGTGTCAGCTGTGAGGGCAGAGAGACCGAACATCGAGAGCACGCGCGCCGAACTGCCCGCGCTGACCTTGAAACGCCCCGCGAGCGTCTGGCCGGGTTCTGAGCGACCTTCGCCTGAAACCGTCAGTTCACCCGCCGTACCGTTGAGCTTGAGCACCGCCTCAGACCCTTG
>JBEIDW010000100.1:0-10282 GCA_040383265.1 Hyphomicrobiales bacterium | reverse complement strand
CCGGCATCGACACCCGCGCGCTCACCGCACGCATCCGCGAGAAGGGCATGCCCAACGGCGTGATCGCGCACAATGCCAAGGGCAAGTTCGACATCGCGAAGCTGAAGAAGATGGCAGCTGCCTGGCCGGGCCTCATCGGCCTCGATCTCGCCAAGGATGTGTCCCTCACCCAGCGCATGGAATGGGACGAAAAACTGTGGGACTGGAAGGACGGCTACCAGCGTGCCGCGGACGCCCCCTACAAGGTCGTGGCGGTCGACTATGGCCTGAAGCGCAACATCCTGCGCTGCCTTACCTCGGCTGGCTGCAATGTAACGGTCGTTCCCGCCACCACCAAAGCGGAAGACATTCTCGCCATGAAGCCCGACGGCGTATTCCTCTCCAATGGCCCGGGCGACCCGGCGGCGACGGGCGAATATGCCGTTCCCGAAATCAGGAAGCTTGTTGCCTCGGGCAAGCCCGTATTCGGCATCTGCCTCGGCCACCAGATGCTCGGCATCGCGCTGGGCGCGAAGACCGTGAAGATGCATCAGGGCCATCATGGCGCCAACCATCCGGTGAAGGACTTCACCACCAACAAGGTGGAGATCGTCTCCATGAACCACGGTTTCGCGGTGGACCGCGCAACGCTGCCCGCCGGCGTGGTTGAAACCCATGTCTCGCTGTTCGATGGCTCGAACGCCGGCATCGCCCTCAAGAACAAGCCGGTATTCTCGGTGCAGCACCATCCGGAAGCTTCGCCCGGCCCGCAGGACAGCCACTATCTGTTCAAGCGCTTCGTTGACTATATGGAAAAGGCGAAGCGCTGAGGGAGGTGACCCATGTCCTTCGCCGAACTCGACCATCTCTGCCGTAGGCTCGAAGCCCTTGACCATGCCCAGGCGATGCTGGGGGTGGACGAGGCCGTGAACATGCCGGACGGCGGCGGCGAGAAGCGCGCCGAGGCGATGAGCGTTCTTGCGTCCATGGCCCATGAGATGGCGTCTGCGCCACACATCGCGGACTGGATCGACAAGGCCGAGGCCGAAGACCTCGACCCTGACCAGACAGCAGCCGTTGCCGAGTTCAAGCGCAGTTACATCAACCGGACCTGTCTCTCCTCCGATTTCGTCGCCCGCCAGGTGAATGCGCGGCTGCGGTGCGAACAGTTGTGGCGAAGCTTGCGGGCGAAGAACGACTGGAACGACTTTCTCCCCTCCTTCGAGAACATCGTATTGCTGGCGCGCGAGGAAGCCCAGCAGCGCGCCGAGGTGCTGAAGCTTTCGCCCTATGACGCCATGGTGGAGCAATATGATCCCGGCAGCCGCACCGCCGAGATCACGCGTGTCTTCACCGACCTCTAGGCATTTCTGAAATCCTTCATTCCGCACGCGCTGGAAGCCCAGGCGGAGCGGCGGTCAAGGCGCCCGGTGAAGCCCTTCAACGGCCCCTTCCCCATCGAGAAGCAGACGGAACTTGGCCTCGCCCTGATGAAGGCCGTGGGCTTCAACTTCGACCATGGGCGGCTGGATGTGTCGCACCATCCCTTCTGCGGCGGCGTGCCGTCTGACGTACGCATGACAACGCGCTACCGGACGGATGAATTCCTCTCCTCGCTCATGGGCATTCTGCATGAGACCGGCCACGGCCTGTACGAGCAGAACCTGCCGCATGACCTGGGCCACTGGCCCAGCACGAAGGCGCGTGGCATGGCGATGCATGAAAGCCAGAGCCTGTTTCAGGAGATGCAGCTGTCACGCCGCCCGGAGTTCTGGGAATTTGCCCTGCCGCTGGCGCGTGAGATCCTGGGCGTGGATAGCTTCACGGTTGAGGACATGCTGGCCCATGTGCACAAGGTCGAGCGCGGCTTCATCCGCGTTGATGCCGATGAAGCGACCTATCCGCTGCATGTGATCCTGCGCTTCGAGATCGAGCAGGATCTGGTGACAGGCAAACTGGCCGCAAAGGATGTGCCAGAGATCTGGAACGCCAAGATGCAGGACTATCTAGGCCTGTCGACAGCCGGAAACTTCAGGGATGGCCCGATGCAGGATGTGCACTGGCCTTCCGGAGCGTTCGGCTACTTCCCGAGCTATACACTTGGTGCGATGATGGCAGCCCAGCAATGGGCGGCGGTGGAGCGCGCCATTCCCGATGCCGCGGCGCAGGTTTCGCGTGGGACGTTTTCAGCCATCAATGACTGGCGCAAGGACAACATCTGGTCCAAGGCCTCGATGCTCTCAACGCCCGAGATCATGCGGCAGGCCACGGGCGAGCCGCTCAACGCCAGCTATTTCGAAGCGCATTTGAAGCGGCGGTACCTCTCCTGATTGTTCACGGCGGAGGGTCAAGAACTCAACCAGCCTTTGCCCTCTGGCCCCTTTGCAGGATCAATTGCGCCACGATCAGCAGCGCGAAGGATGTCAGCAGCACCACCGATCCGATGGCATTGATTTCAGGCGTTACCCCGCGCCGGATGGAGGAGAAGATATAGATGGGCAGCGTGACATCCGGCCCCGCCACAAAGTAGGCGATGATGAAGTCTTCGAAGGAGAAGGTGAAGGCCAGCAGAAAACCGGCGAGGATCGAAGGCGCCAGCAGCGGCAGCACCACCTGCCGGAAGGTGCCCAGGGGCGTTGCGTATAGATCTTCGGACGCCTCAACGAGGCTCCGGTCCATACCCTGTAATCTGGCGCGCACCAGAAGCGCCACCACCGCCGTGTTGAACAATACATGCGCGGCGATGACGGCCCACGCGCCCATTTCAAGCCTGATGTTCGCAAAGGTGGCAAGCCATGGGTTCACAGCATCAAACACAGACACGAACGCGATGAGGGTCGAGATCCCGATCACGATACCCGGCACCATGATGGCGATATAGATCAGCGAGTCGAACCAGGCGCGAAGCCACCCCCTCACCCGCTCCAGCCCAAGCGCTGCAAGCGTGCCGATGACGGCGGAGAGGATGGCGTTGGTGAAAGCGATGTAGAGACTTGTCGTCAGCGCTTCCATGATGAGCGGGTTGGAAAACGCCTTGCCATACCATTGCAGCGAAAAGCCCTGCCAGATCATGGCCTGCTTGCCCGCATTGAAACTGCCCGCCACGATGAAGGCGATCGGGGCGTAGAGAAAAACATAGATCACGATGGCGTAGATGCGCATGGACCCTACACCAGCGCGGCGCGCCGCTGGTCCGTCTTGCCCAGCACGAAGCGCATGTAGAAGAAGATGGTGACGAACATGATGGCGACGAGCGCCACGGAAACCGCCGCCCCGAAGGGCCAGTTGCGCGACTGGAGGAAAAGATCGACGAGCGCGTTGCCGATGAAGAATACCTTACCGCCACCGAGGTACTGCGGCAGGATGTAGTCGCCCATCAACAGAATGAAGACAAGCATGGAGCCTGTTGCAACACCGGGCAGCGCCAGTGGCAGCGTGACCTGAAAAAACGTCCGGATGGGCGTTGCGCCAAGATCAGCCGAGGCTTCAAGCAAACGCTTGTCCAGCTTCTCGAGTGACACGAAGATCGGCGGAACCATGAGCGGCAGGAAGCCATAGACCGCGCCGATGAGCACCGCCCAGGGCGTGTTGATGATGCGGAAATCAGGAAATCCAAGATAGGCGAGCCACGCAGGCACACCCTTGGCGCCCAGCAGCATGATCCATGCATAGTAGCGCAGCAACTGGCTGGTCCAGAACGGCGCCATGACGAGCACGAGCAACGCCACGCGCCATTTCGGATCGCATTTCACCGCCAGGAAATAGGCCATTGGGAAGGCGATGATGGCGGTGAGCAGCGTGCCCAGCGGGGCCAGGGTCAGCGTGTTGAAGAAGGCTTTTCCGCGGGCGGGAAGGTTCGCATAGTTCTCCAGCGTGAAGCCCGCCGCATAGCCCCCGGCGGGCGCGCGCACGCCGAAGGAAAACACGAGAATGACGGCAAGCGGCACCAGCAGCATGAACACGAACAGCACGCCCGCCGGCGCCAGAAGCGCTGCGGTGACGAGATTGGGACGTGGCTTGCTTGCCGTCATCGATGCACGCATTCCCTCAAGCCGTCTCCCCGGCGAAGGCCGGGGTCCCGCTTCTTGAACAAAGCTGGATGCCAGCTTTCGCTGGCATGACGGAATGAGGGTTCTGCATCATGCCGCCTTGAATCTTGCCATGATCTCCGCCCGCAACGGGTTGGTGAGGGTGGAGGCTGCGCCGAACTCCAGCGGGGCCAGCGCCTCGGCGGCCGGATAGAGGATCGGATTGTCCAGCATCTCCTTCGGCACCAGCTTGTTGGTGCGTGAGTCAGTTGCAGGATAGCCATGCGCCTGAACTTCGATGGCGTTGATCTCCGGCGTCAGGATGTAGTCGATGAAGGCATAAGCGGCATCGATGTTCGGCGCCCCCTTGGGAATGGCGTAGAAGTCACTCCAGATCTCGCCGCCTTCCTTGGCCAGCACATAGGTCATCTCCGGCATGTCGCGCTGCAGCTGCACGGCGTCACCTGTCCAGCACACGCTCATCCACGCATCGCCCGAGATCAGCGAGGGCTTGTAATCCGAGTTGATGCCGAAAAGATGCGGCTTGCACTCAATGAGCAGCTTCTCGGCATCCGCCAGTTCCTTCGGGTCGTTGGAATTGAAAGAGTAGCCAAAATACTTGAGGGCGTTGCCGATGGTGGTGAGCTGATAGTCATGCACCATTACGCGGCCGGAGGCTTCGTTGCGGGTCAGGTCGAAGAATTCCTTCCAGCTCGTGGGCTTCTGCGCCATCGATTTCGCGTTATAGACGAAGCCCGTGGTGCCCCAATCCTTCGGCACGGCCCACACCTTGCCGTCGATCACGCCTTCGGCGGTGAAGCGCTGTTCCTGAGAGGCGGGGTCGTAATTCGGCAGCTTGGCGAGATCGAGCGTCTGGATCAGGTCCAGGTCCTTGTAGGTCGAGATCGCGTAGTTGGTCGGCACGAACACGTCCCAGCCGGTCGAGCCTGCCTGCAGCTTGGCCAGCATTTCCTCATTCGAGCCGAACACCGCGACGTTGATCTTGACGCCGGTATTCTTGGTGAAGTTGTCGAGGTTCTCCTGCGCGAAATAGCTGGGCCAGGTGGTGAAGTTCAGCGTGCCCGAGAGGCCCGCATAGGACTTGCGGGGCTTGAGGCCCGGCACGGCGGTGCTCATCACGGCGGTGGCAAGGCCAAG
Source organism: Hyphomicrobiales bacterium (assembly GCA_040383265.1). Lineage (GTDB taxonomy): Bacteria > Pseudomonadota > Alphaproteobacteria > Rhizobiales > Aestuariivirgaceae > Aestuariivirga. The sequence goes on along the minus strand of JBEIDW010000100.1, from coordinate 5,117 downwards.
GCCCGTAACCCCCAGGAAGTGGCGGCGCGTGACGCTGCCCTTCTGGTAGCGGCGCAGTTCGTCGATGAACTTCTCAGCCGAGATATAGTCTGGTTGCTTCGTCATGCGTCTTCTCCCTGTTTTGGTTGTCACTCAATCATCTGGCAGGATGCGCTCTGCCTCGGCGCGCCATCCGGCGGCGATCATGTCGCCGATGTCATAAACTCCGGCCTCTCGCTCAGACTTGCGCGGCGCCATCACCATGAACTGCCCGAGCGTCTGATGCGCCACTACATATTCCGTGTGCTCGCCAAGGAAGATGCGGTTCAGGACCTTCACAGGCAGCCGCGTGGCAAGCCCTTCCGGAAGTTTCGATTCACTGGCCGCAATCTCGATCTGCTCTGGCCTTATGCTCAAAACGTCCGCATTCGAGGGGCCCGGAAAGAAATTCGTCTTGCCGACGAAATCAGCCACATAGCGGTTCACAGGCTGGTCATAAAGTTCGCGCGGCGAACCAGACTGAACGATCCGCCCCTCGCGCATGACGCAGACGCGGTCCGACATGGAGAGCGCCTCCTCCTGATCATGCGTCACCAGCAGGAAGGTGATGCCGACATTGCGTTGCAGGTTCTGCAACTCAATCTGCATGTCGCTGCGGAGTTTCCGGTCAAGCGCCGCCAGCGGTTCATCGAGCAACAGCACTGCAGGCCGGTTGATGAGCGCGCGTGCGAGCGCCACGCGCTGCTGCTGGCCGCCGGAGAGCTCATAGCTGCGGCGCTTGCCGTAGCCCGAGAGGCGCACCATCGCCAGCGCCTCGTCCACCGCGCGGTTGATGTCGACGCGTGAGGGCTTCGGGTTTCTCTGGCGCAGGCCATAGGAGACATTGTCGGCCACCGAAAGATGCGGAAACAGCGCATAGTGCTGGAACACCATGTTCACAGGCCGCCGGTAGGCCGGAACGCCGGTGACATTCTCTCCCCGGATGAACACCTCGCCCGATGTCGGCTGCTCGAAACCCGCCATCATGCGCAGCGAGGTGGTCTTGCCACAGCCGGACGGCCCCAGAATCGACAGAAATTCACCCTGCCTTACCGCCAGGTCGTTATCAGCAACCGCCACCACATCGCCGAACTGCTTGGTGACCTTGCGGAACTCGATGACGCTGTCTGTTTTGCTCACGGCACCCAGCTAAACAAAAATTCATGTTGGAGGTTCCGACAGGTGCGACGGGTTGTCAACCGGACGCAACGGAGGCGTTTTCCTGCGCCCTCCCTCTCCCGCCAGAGGTGGAAGAGGGAGCCCGGAGGGCGGGTGAGGGCTTCCGCCCGCATCAACCTCGCTGCCCTCATCAGGCCCGCGCACCTTCTCCAGTCGCCAACGGGAGAAGGAAAATCCCCGCTTTCCCTTGCAATTCCCAGCCAGTTCCGCCATAAGCCGGCGCACCGATGGACACCCGGCTGGGGGCTGAACGGAAGGGCCATTTCAATGGCCAGGGGTGAAAATCCCGTCTTCCCGTGTCTCCGCTCTTTCGTTTGACCGGTCTTTCGAGCCTTTCCACGGGTTCGAAAGAGGCTCTGCGCTGGATGTCTGCCGCACTGGAATGTAATAGAAAGGCATACCGCAAATGGCTCTTTACGAGCATGTGTTCCTGACCCGTCAGGACGCTGCGCCCACTCAGGTCGATGCCCTGACGGAGCAGTACAAGGCCCTGATCGCCTCCAACGGCGGCAAGGTGACCAAGACCGAATACTGGGGCCTCAAGTCCCTCACCTATCGTATCAAGAAGAACCGCAAGGCGCATTACACGCTCTTCAACATCGACGCCCCCTCGGCTGCCGTCCAGGAAATGGAACGCCAGATGTCGATCTCGGAAGACGTCATCCGCTTCATGACCGTGAAGGTTGAAGCCCATGAGGATGGCCCGTCAGCCCAGATGCGCCGCCGCGAGGACCGTGAACGCCGCGACGACCGTGGCGAATCCAATGAGGAGAGCAACTGATGTCGGCTCCGCAAGCCCGTAGGCCTTTCTTCCGCCGCAAGAAGAGCTGCCCCTTCACCGGCGAGAACGCCCCCAAGATCGATTATAAGGACGTACGCCTTCTGCAGCGTTATGTCTCCGAGCGCGGCAAGATCGTGCCGAGCCGCATCACCGCAGTGTGCGCCAAGAAGCAGCGTGAACTGGCCCAGGCCATCAAGCGCGCCCGCTTCCTCGGCCTCCTGCCCTACGTATTGAAGTAAGGAGTTCGCAACATGGACGTCATTCTTCTCGAACGCGTTGCGAAGCTCGGCCACATGGGCGAGGTGGTGAAGGTCAAGGACGGCTACGCCCGTAACTTCCTTCTCCGCCAGGGCAAGGCCCTGCGCGCCACCGAAGCCAACAAGGCCAAGTTCGAGCGCGAGCGCGCCGCTCTTGAGGCCCGCAACGCCGAACGCCGCGCTGCCGCCGGCGATGAAGCCAAGTCGCTGGAAGGCAAGTCCTTCGTCCTGATCCGCCAGGCTGGCGAATCTGGCCAGCTGTACGGCTCCGTCTCCCCGCGTGACATCGTGGAAGCCGCCGCCGCCGTTGGCGTGAAGGTGGACCGTGGCCACGTGCAACTCACGGCCCCGATCAAGACCATCGGTCTTCATCAGGTGTCGGTGTCGCCGCATCCGGAAGTCGAAGTGCTGGTGACGGTCAACATCGCCCGCTCGCCGGAAGAGGCCGCCGCCCAGGCGCGTGGCGAAGACCTGACCGGCCCCGTCTCCGACCGGGCCGAGATCCGCGCTGCCGCCGAGGCCCTCTTCGAGGAAGCCCAGGCCGAGGCTGCTGCTGAAGAAAACCGCTGAGTCGTCTGCCATTGGCAGATTGACAAGGGCCGCCCCGCAGGGGGCGGCCCTTTTTCATTGACCACGGCAAGCCTGAGTAGAGCGACTGCCAGATTTCACCCAAGTCCTCGCCTTGACTGCACAATTCGCGTTAACTCTCCGCGTCTACCCCTCTTGCGCGCTGCCGGTCAGTCACATTAAACTTTCGTTAACTTGCTCTATACGGGGACCGAACCCCCTTGGGGCGTATGAATAAGGGAGTGAACGATGTACGGATTTCTGAACCGTGCGCTGAAGACGGTCGTTTTGAACGGTACCCTTCGCGTGACTGGTCCCGATGGCAAGGTGCGCGAATACGGAGATGGTACAGGCACGCCTGTGAACCTTCACATCAACTCTCAGCTCGCCGCCACGAAAATTGCCGCAGATCCGGACCTTTATCTCGGCGAATGCTACATGGACGGCTCGCTCGACGTCTCGGGCGGAACCTCGATCTACGATGCCCTCGCACTGCTCGCGGACAATGCAAGGCCAGAACGCATGCCGCGCATCGCCAAGGCGGCGGACGCCTTGCGGATTTCGCTGAAGCGGGTTGACCAGTACAATCCGGTTGGCAAGGCCAAGAGCAATGTCGCCCATCATTACGATCTTTCGGGTGCGCTTTACGATCTGTTCCTCGACCGCGACCGGCAATATTCATGCGCCTTTTTCGAAAGCGACGATTGCACGTTGGATGATGCACAACTCGCGAAGAAGCGCCATCTTGCAGCGAAGCTCGACATCAAGCCCGGCATGAAGGTTCTGGACATCGGCTCTGGCTGGGGCGGGCTTGGCCTCTACATGGCGGAAATCTGCGGCGCTGAGGTGACGGGCGTCACCCTGTCGGAGGAACAGCACAATTTGTCCAATGAGCGCGCCCAGCAGCGCGGCATTTCAGACCGTGCGCAATTCCTGCTCAAGGACTACCGCCATCTGAACCAGAAGTTTGACCGTATCGTCTCCGTCGGCATGTTCGAACATGTGGGCGTGGGCCACTTCAAGGAGTTCTTCACCAAGGTGAACGGGCTTCTGAAGGATGACGGCATCGCGGTACTGCACTCGATCAACCGGTCGGACGGACCCGGCGCAACCAGCGCCTGGATCAAGAAGTACATCTTCCCCGGCGGCTACATCCCTGCCCTGTCCGAGGTGCTGCCGCACATCGAGAAGGCTGGCCTTTACGTCACCGACATCGAGATTCTCAGGCTTCACTACGCCAAGACGCTGCGCGAATGGTACGAGCGCTTCGCCGCCCACCGGGGCCGCGCCAAGGAACTCTACGACGAGCGCTTCTGCCGCATGTGGGAGTTCTATCTCGCCGTCTCGGAATGCGCCTTCCGCTATGGCGGCATGAACAATTTCCAGATCCAGTTCGTGAAGAACCAGCACGTGCTGCCGCTCACCCGGAACTACATGCTCGCCGAAGAAGAGCGCCTGCGCGTCATTGACGCGAAGCTGCCGCGCCTTAGGTCGGTTTCCGCAGAATAGCCGGGGGAAAGCGGCGCGACCGCCCTGTGTATAGCGGGCAAAAATCGCATCTCACTGGCACAAAGCCGCCACATGGTGGCGCTATTTGTTTACGGTTGACCGATGACACCGCCGCCCACACTCCGCGCCATTGAGCCGCAACCGGACGATGACGCCTACCGCAGCCCGCCCCACAATCTGGAGGCGGAACAGGCGTTGCTGGGCGCCATTCTCGTCAATAACGAAGCTTGCGACAAGGTGTCGGCCTTCCTGACACCCGAGCATTTCTTCGAGCCCCTGCACGCGCGCATTTTTGAAGCGGCGTCGACCCTCATCAAGATCGGCAAGCTGGCGAGCCCGGTCACGCTCAAGAGCCATTTCGAGAATGATGCGACGCTGAAGGAAATCGGCGGCACTGCCTATCTCGCAAGGCTTGCGGCCAATGCCACCACCATCATCAATGCCGAGGAATATGGCCGCACCATCCATGAGCTGGCGCAGCGCCGGAAACTCATCGGCGTTGGCACCGACATGGTCAACGAGGCCTTCGACCCCGACATCGAGGACGGTTCGCGCGAGTTGATCGAGCGTGCCGAGCAGACGCTGTATTCGATGGCAGAGATGGGCAAGTACGGGCAGGGCGTCCAGCCCTTCGCGCGTGCGCTGACCGATGCGGTGGACATGGCCGCCAGCGCCTACCAGCGCGACGGCGGCCTCTCGGGCATTTCAACCGGCCTCAAGGGCTTAGCAACCATTGCAAATGCAAAATATCTCCGTAAAGGAAATCGCCAAACAAACCCTTTCCATCGAGGCGGCCTCACTCATGG
>JBEIDW010000099.1:0-10299 GCA_040383265.1 Hyphomicrobiales bacterium | reverse complement strand
TGAGCAGGAAATCCGCCTCGCCAGAAATGGCATAGGCCTCGCGCACGACCGGCCAGGCGACAGCCCGGGCAGCGAAGGCGGTAAGCTCAACCTCGGTCTGGCTTTTCAGACCCACGAACACGAACATGCTGACGTCGAAGCCCAACGCCCCGGCATTGATCAGCGCGCGGCAGCCCTGAATGATCCCGGCCCTGGTCAGTGCCTGCACCCGCCTCAAGCAGGGCGGCGGCGAGAGGCCGACACGGCCCGCCAGTTCCACATTGCTCAAGCGCCCATCGCGCTGAAGTTCCCGCAGGATCTTCCAGTCCGTCGTGTCCAGAGTGGCGGAGGCGCGCATGGTTTTCCTCCTAGCAACTCCGCTCCCGGGTTGCGAGCGCGAGTTGCGGGTGGCGATTCCTGTGGCCCAATTCCAGATGTTCACAACAGCTTGTAGCGGTCTTGCCGTCGCGCCCAAATAAGCTATGCTATTTTCTCATAGCAACTGGAGTTCACCATGTCCGCCCGCCACGCCCGGGTTCTGATCCTCGGATCGGGCCCTGCCGGTTACACCGCCGCCATTTATGCCGCCCGCGCGATGCTGAAGCCGATTCTGGTGCAGGGTATCCAGCCCGGCGGCCAGCTCACCATCACCACTGACGTCGAGAACTATCCAGGCTTCGCCGATGTAGTTCAGGGCCCGTGGCTGATGGAGCAGATGAAGGCCCAAGCAGAGCACGTGGGAACTGAGATCGTTTCCGACACCATCACGGAGGTGAAGCTCAACGCCAAGCCGATCTGGCTCAAGGGCGATTCGGGTCAGGAATACACCTGCGATGCGCTGATCATCTGCACCGGCGCTCAGGCCAAGTGGCTGGATCTACCGTCCGAGCAAGCCTTCCGCGGCTTCGGTGTGTCAGCTTGCGCTACCTGCGACGGTTTCTTCTACCGCAACAAGCGTGTGCTGGTGGTGGGCGGCGGCAATACGGCGGTGGAAGAGGCTCTCTTCCTTACCAATTTCGCCAGCGAAGTGATCGTCGTGCACCGCCGCAATGAATTCAAGGCCGAGCGTATTCTTCAGAACCGCCTGTTCGCCCACCCCAAGATCAAGGTGATGTGGGATACGACACTGGCCGATGTTCTGGGCACCGAGAACCCGAAGGGCGTCACCCACGCGCGGCTGCAGAATGTGAAGACGGGAGAAACGCAGGATGTGGCGGTGGATGGCATCTTCATCGCCATCGGCCACTCTCCCGCCACTGAACTGTTCAACGGCCAGTTGCCGTTCAAGCAGGGCGGCTATCTGATCACCGAACCGCGCTCGACCGCCACCGCCATTCCTGGCGTCTATGCTGCGGGTGACGTAACAGACGATGTGTATCGCCAGGCGGTAACGGCCGCTGGCATGGGCTGCATGGCGGCGCTGGAGGCCGAACGCTGGCTCCACACTCAAGGTGAGGTGCGCCATGCCGCTGAATAGTGTGATGGACTGGGACAAGCTGCGCATCTTCCACGCCGTGGCGGACGCCGGAAGCTTCACCCATGCGGGCCATGAGCTGGGCCTGTCGCAGTCTGCCGTCAGCCGCCAGATCAGCGCGCTCGAAGATGCGCTGAATGTGCCCCTCTTCCACCGCCATGCGCGTGGCCTGATCCTGACTGAGCAAGGCGAGATGCTGTACCGCACCGCGCATGAGGTGTTCACCAAGCTCACCGCCGCGCAGACGCGCCTGATGGATTCGAAAGAGAAGCCCTCGGGCGAACTCCGCATCACCACGACCGTGGGTCTTGGCAGCGTTTGGCTTACCCCGCGCCTGCGGGAGTTCTCTGAGATTTATCCGGAAATCAATATCACGCTTTTGCTTGATGATCGCGAGCTCGATCTTTCCATGCGTGAAGCTGACGTTGCGATCCGCCTCCGGCGCCCTACCCAGCCTGATCTTATCCAGCGCAAACTGTTCACCGTGCACCACCACATCTACGCGTCGGCCGAGTATCTGAAGAAGAACGGCATTCCAAAGTCACTGGAAGATTTCGACAAGCACAAGATCCTCACCTTCGGCCAGGCGCCGGGCTATCTCACCACCATCAACTGGCTTGAACAGGTTGGCCGCCCGGATGGAGATCCCCGCCCGGTTGCGCTGCGTGTCAACAATGCCTATGGCCTGCGCCGCGCCGTGCAGGCCGGCATGGGCATCGCATCGCTGGCTGATTACATCGTGCCGGAAGATTCGGGCCTCGTGCAGATCGACGTGCCGGTCGAGACGCCGGAATTCGACACCTACTTTGTGTATCCGGAAGAATTGAAGGATACGAAGCGCGTCACCGTTTTCCGCGACTTCCTTGTGGCCAAGGCCAAGGAATGGAGCTTCTAAGGCAACAGTGCGCGCCATCGGCAAAAGGCCAGCCTCGCGGCTGGCCTTTTACTTACATAAACAGCTTCTCGTTGCCGAGGTCCTTGTAAAGTCCGGCCACCTGTTCGCCGTAGCCGTTGTAGATGAGGGTCGGAACGCGTTCGTCAGTGCCCAGCATCTGCTCTGTCGCCTGGCTCCAGCGCGGATGGGCAACCTCCGGGTTCACATTGGCCCAGAACCCATATTCGGCAGGCCCCAGCGTTTCCCAGAAGCTCACCGGCCGCTCCTTTGTGAAGCTCACCCGCACGATACCCTTGATTGACTTGAAACCGTACTTCCACGGCAGGTGCAAGCGCAATGGCGCGCCCATGCTGTTGGGCAGCGGCTTGCCGTAAGCGCCCGTCACCATCAACGGCAGGTCATTCGTCGCTTCAGCCAGCGTGATGCCTTCGACATAAGGCCAAGGATAGCTGGTGAACAGGCCGGGCTTCTGGCCCTCGGCAACATCTGGTTTGTTGAAGGTTTCGAAGCGGAGATACTTTGCATCAGCCGTGGGCTTGGCAAGCTCGACCAGCCGCTTCACGGTGAAGCCCGTCCACGGCACCACCATGGCCCAGGCTTCAACGCAGCGGTGGCGGTAAATCCGTTCTTCCAGGGTCACCTGCTTCAGCAGATCGTCGATGCCGATGGTGATGGGTGCCTCCACCTCACCGTCGATGACAATGCTCCACGGCCGGATGGGCAACTTCTCCGATGCCGCCGCGATGCGCTTTGAAGACCCGAACTCATAATAGTTGTTAAAGGTCGTGCTGTAACTGGCTTCGGTGACGGGGCGTCCGGCGTCCGCAAAAGCCGGATTTTGCTTTACCGGGTAAAGCGACGCAGAGGGGTCATCTGCGGCCTGCGCCGGCCGCACGGCGGCGAACATCGCCATTCCGGCGGCGCCGGCCATGACGCTGCGGCGGTTCAGGAACACCTGTTCCGGGGTCACGCGCGATTCCGGGATTTCCCAGCCGTATTTCCGCTTGATCAGCATGAAGACGCCTCCTCGTTCGATATACTCGTATGTGAGTCTTCTCTACTACGGTGGCCAGCAATTGCCTGATCACAAGCTGGAGAGCGATTTGCACCAGCCGGGCGGCGAAGCAGGTCTTGATGGCACCGCCACTGAAACGGGATGCGTGGCAACCCGATCTCATCCACATGCGAAAAGGCCCAGCCTTGCGGCCGGGCCTTTCCGATCTGTTTCGCAGTCTTGCGGATTACTTGGCGCGAACCAGGCGCAGTGCGGCAATGCCTGCTGCCACGTTGAGGCCAGTCTGGGCCTGCACGCTGATGGGCTGCAGGGCGATCGACTTGTTGGAACCGCCGACCAGCACATTAGCGCCAAGGCCAACAGCAACAGTCGCTTCAGCGGTCGCACCGGCGTAACGGCCGGCGAGCGCGCCGCGGCCAACCTTACCGGGAGCGAACACGGCCCAGCTCATCACGCCCTTGCCGGTGATGCCAATGTCGATGCCGAGCTTCTCGATCGTGCCGGTGTAACGGTCCTTCTTGCCCACCGTGCCGTCGAAGGTGCACTTCACGGTCTTGGACGAGGCGATGATCAGGCCAACACCGGGTGCCACTTCGCAGCTCAACACGCCGATCTTGACGCCAGACTGTGCGAGAGCGGGCGAGGCCGCGAGGCCCAGCGACAACAGGGCGGCGAGAGCAAGTTTCTTCATGACTTAAATCTCCTATTGAACGGATAACGCCGTAGAGGCTTGTATTGTGTCAGGAATGAGACAGCGATGGAAGCTGCTTTGACACATTCAGAGAGCCTGCAATCGTTCACGCTCAGGTGTTTTCCCCAGAATCAAGGGACATACTTGAGGGTGAATTTCGCGAGGCCAGCGGCCACGTTCAACCCTGCCTGTCCACTGACGCTGAGAGGCTGAAGGGCGATGCTGTCCTGCGAGCCGCCGACGAGCACATTGGCACCAAGGCCAACAGCAATGGTGGCCTGGGCAGTGGCGCCGACATAGGTGCCCTGCAGAGCGCCGCTGTTCAACTGACCGGGCGCGAACACGGCCCAGCTCATGACCGAGGCATCGGTGAAGCCGATGTCAACGCCGACCTCGCTGATGCGGCCCTCGTAGGTCTCGGTGCCGTTCGGACCCTGAAACACGCAGGAGGCTGACTGCGAGCCACCGAGGATCAGGCCGACGCCCGCCGACAGGTCACAGTTGAGGACGCCCAGCTTCACGCCGCCCTGGGCAAGGGCGGGCGCTGAAAGCAGGGTGAGGGCGAGAGCGGAGGCGAAAAGGGTCTTCTTCATGTCTGCTGTCCTTTCGGAGATTTCGAAACCAGTTTGGCCCGAAGACTTACCGGCACTTTGGTTTATAGGACGTTACCAGCCGCCTGCTCAGCGGAGATTGCCGCAAAACCTTTGGATGCGCTTGCAGGCATCCTCCAAAACGGCGGCGGACGTCGCGTAGGAGATGCGGAAGAAGGGCGACATGCCGAAGGCCGCGCCATGCACGGCGGCAACGCCTTCCGCCGCGAGCAGTTCCGTCACGAAGTCCTCGTCGGTCTTGATGACATTGCCTGACGGCGCCGTCTTGCCGATTGCGCCCTTGCAAGACGGATAGACATAGAACGCGCCTTCCGGCGTCGGGCAGGAAATGCCGGCCGCCTGATTGAGCATCGCCACCACAAGGTCGCGGCGCTCCTTGAATTCCTTGTTGTTGCTTGCGATGAACTCCTGCGGCCCGTTCAAGGCCTCGACCGCCGCCCACTGCGCAATGGAGGACGGGTTGGAGGTCGACTGCGACTGCAGCTTCGCCATCGCCTTGATGAGTTGCTCCGGTCCCGCGCCATAGCCGATGCGCCAGCCTGTCATGCAATAGGACTTGGAGACACCGTTCATGGTCAGCGTGCGGTCATAGAGCTTCGGCTCCACCTGGGCGGGAGTGGTGAATTCGAAATCGTCATAGACCAGGTGCTCATACATGTCGTCTGAGAGCACCCACACATGGGGGTGCTTCAGCAGCACATCCGTCAATGCCTTCAGTTCAGCGCGCGAATAGGCTGCACCAGACGGGTTCGACGGTGAGTTGAGGATCAGCCACTTGGTCTTCGGCGTGATCGCCTTTTCGAGATCCGCCGCCTGCAGTTTGAAGCCGTTCTCCAGCCTGCCCTCGACGAACACCGGGGTGCCGCCCGCCAGCATCACGATGTCCGGATAGCTCACCCAGTAGGGTGCTGGCACGATCACCTCGTCGCCGGGGTTCACAGTGGCCATCAGCGCATTGAACAGCACCTGCTTGCCGCCGGTGCCGACCGACACCTGGCTGGGCTTGTAGTCGAGCCCGTTCTCACGCTTGAACTTGTCGCAGATGGCCTTCTTCAGTTCAGGAATGCCATCCACCGCCGTGTACTTGGTTTTGCCCGCCTGAATGGCCTTGATCGCCGCCGCCTTGATGTTGTCCGGCGTGTCGAAGTCCGGCTCACCCGCCGCCAGGCCGATCACGTCGCGGCCCTCGGCCTTCAGCGTCATGGCCTTGTTCGAAATGGCGATGGTGGCGGACGGCTGGATGCGGTTCAGCGAATCGGAAATGAAGCCCATGGCGGTAACCCTAACCTTTCGATTTTCCCGGCTTCCTAGGGGCAAGCGGCGGCAAGGGCAAGCCTCAATCCGCCGCATCTCACAGCGGCGGAAAATCGGCTAAGAAGCATATATGGACGATAAACCCTATCTCATTGCCGGCGGCGGCATCGCCGGGCTGGCAGCAGCTCTCGGCCTGTCCGCCAAGGGTGCGGGCGTTCGCGTGTTCGAGCAGGCCAAGACCTTCGAGGAAGTCGGCGCGGGGCTGCAGATGTCGCCCAACGGCGTGCGCGCACTGCGTGAACTGGGCGCATGGGAGGCCATTGAGCCCTCCTGCGTCATTCCCTCGGAAATCCATGTGCGCGATGGCATGACAGGGGCAATCCTCCAGCGCATCCGGCTCGGCAAGCCCTTCGAGGAGCGCTTTGGCGCACCCTATCGCGTCTGCCACCGGGCTGACCTGCTGGCTGGCCTTTTGACGGCGGCGCGCAACCGCAAAACGGTTGAACTGAACACCGCCAGCAAGGCGCTCAGCGCCAACAACACTGGAACCAGCGTAGAGCTCAGCTTTGCCAATGGCGCCTCGGCGGAAGGCCAAGCCGTCGTTGCGGCAGACGGCATCCGCTCGACCCTGCGGGCCGCTGTCTCGGGCGGGATCGCCCCGGTTGACCGCAACGCGGTCATCTACCGCGCCCTCATTCCGATTGCGAAGGTTCCACCGGACATTGAGCCGGATTGCGTGACGCTATGGCTCTGCCGCGGCGGGCATGTGGTTCACTACGCGGTCAGCAGCTGGCGGAATTTCAACATCGTGGCCGCCTGTGATGGCGAGGCGGAAGAGAGTGGATGGAACGCCCCGGCCAATTTCACCGAAGTGGCGCGGCGCTTCCCCGGCGTCTGCGCGGATCTGGCCGACCTGCTCGGCGCGCCAGCAAACTGGCTGCGCTGGCCAGGGGCTGACCTGGAGCCCGTTCCGCGCTGGTCGAATGGGCGGATCGTGCTGGCGGGCGATGCCGCGCACGCCACCCTGCCCTTCCTGGCGCAAGGCGCCGTGATGTCCCTGGAAGACGCGGTGGTCCTCGCGCGCGAGACGGCGAAAGACCAAAGCCTCGAAGCCGCCTTCGCCGCCTATGAGGCACAGCGAAAGCCGCGCACCACGCGCATCCAGGAACAGTCCCGCAAGATGTGCCGCATCTACCACGCCAATGGCGCGCTGGCCTTTTTCCGCAATCTCACGCTGAATTTCAGCAGCCCCAGCATGGCGCTGAACCGGGTGGACTGGATCTACCGCTGGAGTGCTGACGGGCCGGGCTGATCACATCTCCGTGTAGACTGAGCCCAGCAGCGGCCCCCCGCGTACCTTCCCCTGACGCTACCGTGGAGGATGCCATGACGAAAATGATACCAATTGCCCTTGCATTCATGCTGGCCCTGTCCGGAACGGCCCTAGCCGCAGGCGGCGGTGGCGGCAGTTCAGAAGACTCGCCCGCGACCAAGAAGTGCAAGACCGGGCAAGTATGGGACAAGAACAAAAAGAAATGCGTGAAAGCCCAGTCGGGCGTCCTGCCGGATGAAGACCTGTATCTGCAGGGCAGTGCGCTGGCCAAGGATGGGAAGTACTACTGGGCCATCGAGGTCCTGGCCGTCATCCAGAACCAGCAGGACCCGCGGGTGCTGAATTACCTCGGCTACAGCTATCGAAAGGCCGGCCGCCTCGATCTCGGCATCAGCTACTATCGCAAGGCGCTGGCGATTGATCCCGATTACAATCTTGCGCGCGAATATCTGGGCGAGGGCTATCTCGCGTCCGGCCGCAAAGACCTGGCGATGCTTGAGCTGGCGGCGATTGAAAAAAGCTGCGGCACGAGCTGCGAGGAATACAAGGACCTGGCAGAAGCAATTGCGGCCTCGAACTGAGGGCTGACCTCACCCGCCCTTTGGGCACCCTCTCCGGCGCGCTGCGCGGGAGAGGGATCCAGTTGAAACCCCGTGTCCTTCTCCCGCCTTTGCGTGGGAGGAGGTCCGCGAAGCGGGGGATGAAGGCTCTTTCTCCTAAACCGGCCGCACCAGCCACTCCACAGTCCCCTGCCCCCAATTGCCGAGGCCCAGCCGCTTTGCCAGTGCGGGCACGAGAAGCTTCAACTCCTGATCAAGTTTCCACGGCGTGTTCATCACGATGATGCCGGAGCCCGCGAGGCCGCCGCCTGAGAAGGTTTCACGCACGCGGAGTTCAACCTTGAGCGTTGCCGGAACACCCAACGCCTTCACCTGCGCGAGGATGGTGTCGGCCGTCTGATCGGCCTTCAGCGGATACCACAGCAGGAACACCCCTTGCGCGAAGCGGTGGAGGCCATGGGTGAGCATACGCACCGCCTTCTCGCCTTCGGTCTTCACCTCATAAGGCGGATCGATGAGAATGATGCCACGCCGCTCCGGCGGCGGCAGCTTTGCCTTGAGGCAGGTTTCCGCATCCATGCTGGTGACGTCGACGCGCTGGTCGTGGATATAGTGGCGCTCCAGAGCAATCGCATCCTGCGGGTGAAGCTCATTGGCGATCAGGCGGTCATTGGCGCGCATCAGCCTGAGCGCCAGTTCGGGCGAGCCGGGATAGATCCTGACACCGCCACCGGGGTTCAGCGCCGCGATCACCGCGCGATAGGGTTCGAGCAGCGCCTCGATGTCGGGCGCGAAGGGCTCCGCCAGCTTGCCGATGCCGCCTTCCCACTCGCCGGTCTTGCCCGCCTCGATACCGGCGAGATCATAAACGCCAATGCCGGCATGCGCGTCGATCACGCGGAAGGGCTTGGCCTTCTTCTTCATGTGCTCCATTACGCGCGCCAGCAGAACGTGCTTCAGCACGTCGGCATGGTTTCCGGCATGATAGGCGTGGCGGTAATTCATCCGCGGAACACAAAGAAAGCGCCGGCCGCGATGAGCGAGAAGCCGATCAGGTGGTTCATGGTGATGGCCTGCTGCAAGTAGAACACCGAGAAGATGGCGAAGACCGCGAAGGTGATGACCTCCTGGATCGTCTTCAGCTCCGCCGCTGAATAGACCTGGTAGCCGATGCGGTTAGCGGGCACCGCCAGCCAGTATTCAAAGAAGGCGATGCCCCAGCTCACCATGACCGCCATCCACAATGGCTTGCTGGTGTAGTTCAGGTGCCCATACCACGCGAAGGTCATGAACACGTTGGACGCGACGAGCAGCAGAATGGGCAGGATGTAGGGAGAGGTCAGCGCGGTCATGGCGGCGGGTTACTTGCTGAGGGTGACGGTGGTGAGGTCGATCATTGTGCCGTCCTGCCCGAGATTGGCATAGAGCACGCGGTCCGGCTGATCGTCCCTGGCCATGAAGAAACCGATGGAATTGACCGCGAAGCCCAGCGCGCCACAGGGCGGCTCCGGAATCTCCACCTGCACCTGCGCATCGAAGGCCGTCTTCTTTTCGCCCGTCGGCACCACTTCCCAGGCGGACCAGCCCTCGGGCGCGGGCCGGTCGGAGACTTTCGCCATCACGCACTCCGGGTCATCGAGAACAAGGCCACGGGCCTTCAGCTCCGGCAACAGGCCCACCGCGCCGCCCGCATGGCGGAAGGGCTGCAGCACCGTATAGGGCTCGCCCGCATCGACGCGCAGCGAGAACACATCCTTCTCCGCATCATAGCTCACGCCCCAGACACCGGAGTCGAATTTGCACTGCTCGGTCCACAGGCCCACATCCTTGCCCTGCCGCCAGATCCACTCGCAGCTGTCCCGGTCGGTCGCATAGAAGGGCGCGGGCGGCGCACCCGGCTCAGGGGCGGGCTGGCGCTGCTTCAGGCGCACGGCCACATCGGCCAGCGGCACGCAGACATCGCCATTGTCCGGCCGCGCGAAGGGCGCCAGCGCCGGAGCATCCATCTCCAGCCCCTTGCCCTGCCCATACAGGCAGAGCTTGTCCGGCATCACCTGATAGACGATCAGCCCGTCGAGATCGCGCCCCGGCAGCTTGCCGCTGGCGAAGCCTTCGGAAAACCGCACATCAATCTGCCGCCCGACCGCAGCCTTCAGGCTTGGGATCAGGTCTGCGGCGGGGATCACCGCCTCACCCGCCAGAGCGGCAGTGGGCAGTGCTGCGGCCAGAACAGCGAGAACAGCATGTTTCATGGCGCGCACTCATGCCAGAAACCGGCCAGCTTGGCTATCACTCCGCGCGCTTGGCCTTCTGCCGCCGCCGCCCTATATTGGCCTGATCATGGGACATTCACGCCAGGAAGGCGGCTTCTCCGAAGCGCCGCAGCCGCTCGACTTCGACTCCGCTGAGCCCTTCACCGGCAGCCTCGGGCCGCTCCGGCCGGAATTCGTGCCGCTCCCCAGCTTCACGCCGGTGAAGCCGACGAAG
>JBEIDW010000098.1:0-10529 GCA_040383265.1 Hyphomicrobiales bacterium | reverse complement strand
TCCGACTGAACCCGTGACAGGAAGAAGAGACGACCCCTTAGCCCAGCCACTTTGCATTGACGCTTGATCCACGTTCGCGCGCATCGAACCATTCATTCCCCAACTGGAGCACGGTGATGCCTTGGCTCGGTGACCGTCCACAACTTTATCCAAGTGCACGGGTGGGTAACATCATGCTGGGGGTCATGAGAATGAACCAAGAATGGAGAAGTAATCATGACGATATCCAAATCGGCAATGATGTAATTGTTGGGGCGCAGTCAGTGGTGATTAAAGACGTATCGCCTTATGCGGTGGTCGGCGGTACTCCCGGATGGTTCATCACGTGATGGCACCAAAGAACGCCGGCAGACAGGCTGAAGGCGCTCGCCTAATGGCATTGAGTTTATCAGGACATCAATAAGGGCGCAGGGCAACCTCCGTGCGCTCTTCGCTGAAGCTTCTCCTTGGAATTATGTGGGTGTCTGATCCATGCAATCACTAACTGTAAGGTGTTAGAGGTCTCTTCAGCCTGAGTTAATCTGGGGATTGCGTGAAAATAAATTGCCCGTATCGCTACAGCCAAGCCATATCTGCTTGTATCCTCAGCTTTGAATGCTGGTTGCTCGCGCATTTTGCAGGGTAAAGCCTTTTCAAGGGAGACAGTCAATATGACCCAGTTCGAATGGCCCACGGCAAAGCCAATTGACTTGGAAACTTACCCACGTAGGGATATCTACGCGCACTTCCTGACCTTTGAGATACCGGTCGTCACGCGAACGCTGCAATTGGACGTTTCGGCGGTACTGGCCCTTGCGAAAAGTCGAAAGCTACGATTTTCGCTCACGCTAGGCTTTATCCTAACACGGGCTGTCAACCACGTACCTGAGATGAGGCACCGCATCCAGCATGGGCAACTATTTGATTACGACAAGATCATTCCCTCGATAACTGTCCTCGGGCCTGACAAAAAGTTCTATTTCTCCAAGGGCGTCTACTCCGGATGCTTTGCACAAGACTATCCATCGAATGCTGCTATTCTTGAGAGGGCCGCACTGGGTCAGGAGCCGAATGGGGGATCCGACAATCAGGGACAGATCTTTATCACCATGAACCCATGGAACAGTTTCACGTCGCTGAGTTTCCCATACTCCAGCAAGGTTGCATCCATTCCGGTCTTCGGCATCGGCAAAATGTATGAAGACGCTGGCAGAACAATGGTCCCATTTGCAATGCAGACCCATCACAGCCTGGTGGACGGCTATCATGTCGGGCTTTTCCTCGACATCCTCTACCGCCATCTCGAAGATCCAGACCTGATCGATCAACCTTTCCCACCCGCCAAGTCAGGTCCAACTAGGGGAACAACGTCCTCTTGAGCACTCCATTGGGAGATCTCGTCTTGCTGGACCTCCATAGTGGGATATAAGCAGGGAGAAAGATATCCCCACTGGACATGACTGATGCGAACGCGCAGCCACAAGCAAGAGTCGAGGCTTTTTCGATGCCGGTTGAAGCCATCGATCCCGGCAACTCAGAATTTTTGCTTAACGATATGATCAGTCACTACCTTGCTCGCCTACGACGCGATGATCCAGTGCATTACTGTAATGGCGCAATCTGGGGCCCTTATTGTTCGATCACGCGCTTCCATGACATCATGCATGTAGATACCAACTATGCCACCTTCTCTTCCAGTCGGGCTCATGGCGCAATTACTCTCTTCAACGCGCCCGCGGTCGATGATCGATTGCAGATTTTCATTGCCATTGATCCTCCTGAGCACGAGAGGCAGCGTGCCGCCGTTAGCCAAATGTTTGCACCGGATAATCACGCCAAGATGGAAGAACTGATCCGGGAGCGTACATCCAAGGTGCGTGACGAACTACCGCGCGGGGAAACGTTCAACTGGGCCGATCGCGTCTCTATTGAGCTGACTTCGCTCATGCTGGCGGCCCTCTTTGACTTTCCGGTCGAAGAACGTCATCTGCTGGTGCACTGGTCGGATGTGGCTACCTCCAACAAGCTTGCTGACCCAAACGCCCCCTCAGAGGACGAGATCAAGGCAGAACTGGACCAGATGCTCGGTTATTTTTCTGAGCTGTGGCGCAAGCGGGCTGGAGCCGAGGCGAAGTTCGACATTTTCTCTATGCTTGTTCATAGTCCGGAAACGCGGAATATGACGTCGCGAGAAATGATGGGAAGCTTGGTGCTGCTGATTATTGGTTGCAACGACACGACTCGGCATTCGAAGACAGGCGGTCTGTTGGCGCAGCATGAGAACCCGGACGAAATGTCGAAGCTCAGGTCAAACCTGAAATTGATAGACACACTGGTTCCAGAATTCATTCGCTGGCAGACCCCGCTTGCGCATATGCGGCGCACTGCAGTGTGCGACGCTGAACTTTGCGGCCACAAAATCCTGGCAGGTGAAAAGGTCGTGATTGGTTATCTTTCGGGCAATCGTGATGAGGAGGCTATTGCCGAGGCGCATCGGTTTATCACCCACCGGCCGCGGGCGCCCCAACATCTTTCATTCGGCTTTGGTTTACATCGCTGTCTCGGCAACCGGCTGGCAGAATTGCAGCTCCGTGTCCTGTGGGAGGAAATTCTGAGGCGCTTCCCGGTGATCGAGGTTGTAGGATCGCTCGTTCGGTTGCGCTCGGCTTTCGTGCGGGGGTTCAGTGAATTGCCCGTGCGCATCCCCGCTTGAAGGCCGCGATGAGAATGAGCCGGGAGTGCGCCCTTGTCTGAGTCCATCAGCACAACGACTAAGCAACGCACCGCCATATTCACCGAGGGATCGACTGCTCGTCACGTGCTGGTCATGACCATGACCGGCGCCATTGGTACGATGGCACTGTTCTTCGTTGACCTAACCGACCTCTATTTCCTGTCGCTTCTCGGTCAAACAGAGGTGACAGCAGCGGTGGGTTATGCGCTGAGCATTTTGCTGTTTGAATTGTCAGTAGCATTGGGGATTGGCACCGCGGCGGGAGCTCTCGTGTCACGAAGCTTGGGGGCTGGTGACAGGGAAAAGTCGCGTGACTATGCGGCGAGTTCGTTCCTGTTTGCTATCCTGTCATCGGCCGTGATCGTTCTCACCATCGCGCTACTCTCGGATCGACTCTTGTCGCTCATGGGCGCATCGGGAGAGCCTAAGCGTCTTGCTACGCTTTTCATCTGGACAATTTCACCCGGATACGTCCTGGCGGCGGGCTCGTTTTGCCTGGCTTCAATCCTGCGCGGCTTGGGTGATGCACGCCGCGCGATGTATGTTACTCTATCGACCGCCGTGGTCATGCTGGGCCTCGATCCGATATTCATTTTCGGACTGGGATGGGGCATACAGGGAGCTGCAACTGCCACGGTACTGGCCAATGCCTTTTCCCTTTTGATGGGCCTCCATGGCGTGGTCAGGGTGCACAACGCTCTTAGTCCCATCAGTTGGCGTGGGTTGGCCCGTGACAAATCAGCCATATGGGCTATTGCCTATCCGGCCACGCTTAGTCATCTCACACTTCCCTTAGCCAATGCTTACATGACCTATGTCATAGCGCGTTTTGGAGACGAGGCCGTGGCTGGATTTGCGATCATCTGCCGGCTTTCGCCAGTCGCTTTCGGGGCGGTCTTTGCGCTTTCAAGTGCAGTAGGTCCGATTATTGGTCAGAACTTTGGCGCTGGACGCTATGACAGGGTACGATCGACGCTGACACAGAGCCTTATCCTGTCCTCGCTCTATGTGGCGTGCATGGCGATGTTGCTGCTCGTTCTCTCCAATCACATTGCGAATTCCTTCAAGGCCATGGGGCAGAGCTATGATCTTGTCACGTTCTTCTGTACCTTCATCGGGATCAGCTGGGCTTTCTCGGGCGCCCAATTTGTCGCCAGTGCCGCATTCAACAACCTAGGTCATCCGAGGCTGTCCGCGCTTTTCAGTTGGGGGCGCGTCAGCCTCGGCACCGTCCCCTTCGTCTGGCTCGGCGCGATGTGGGGCGGCCCTGAGGGCGTGCTGATCGGAAACGCCCTTGGCGCATTCTTCTTCGGCGCTGCCGCCGTGGCGGTCGCCTACCGACTTGCAGCATCGCATTCTAATACGCCGGACAGCTAAGTGGGACGTCCCGACCGACTTCACCAACTGGCGTTTGGCTTCCGGTTCAGCGTTGTGAGAGCTACTCCCCGGCTTCGTTTTCAAGCCACGCACGATAGGGCTCATCAGGAAGCTGGCTGACTAAGGTTATCCTGTCGTCTCTCATCAGCGACACTTCGCTTTTGGAGCAGAATTCAGCAACCCGACACCACCAGAAACCCCGGAGATCATCGGATGCCACTCGCTTGCCAAGCGCTCACGAGGACGGCTCTTGATGAGCGGCTTCATTCCTAGGCCCTGTGTCATGCCCGGGAAAATGACCGCAGAACACCTAGTGGTATTCACACCAATACTCTGCAGATAATTCTGATCCGAAGAGCATTGCTATTGACTGGGGCTTGCCAGCCGAAAGCCTGTATCCGCTCCTTCGCGGGTTGCGTTCACCTGGGCAAAGGTGACGCTTTGGATCGAGGCGGCGCCGGCGAAGAAGAACCCGCCGCGCAGGCCGCGTGATGGTGATGCTGTTCCGTCGAGGTCATTCCAATTGTAGACGGCGCCACTCTGGTCGAATGTTCCATAGTAACTGGTGCTTGCTGAATAAGCGCCTGTATCGAAAAGATAGTTCTGGCCTAAATCAATGTAACGGGTCTGGGGCACCGAATAGAAATAAGTCCCGTTGTAGTCATCGATGTAATTGGCCATGTTCGACGTGTTGCCGACCTGATTGCCGGGCGCAGTGTTGCTGGACGTGGCATAGCGGTAGTAACCGCCCTTGTTTCTGTTCAGGCGTGGACTGTAGTAGGCAGCCTTATACCATTGGTTTTCGGTTGGAAGATAAAACGTTGGCTCGCCCCCTCGGTTGGGGTTGATCCGATTCCGAGCCACCGCCGCGCCTGTGGTTGCGCCGGCAAGATTATAGGCACCATTTTCCGTCGTTGATTGATCCGCGGCGCCGCTTGGCTGGCCGTTAGCCATCCAGTTTGCAAAGCGTGCTGCATCAAACCAGTTGATGTATGTTATTGGCCTCTGCGAACTGTCTCCAGCATTGTTAATAGGAGCGTAGGTATAGGAACCGCTCGACCCGGATCGGGAAATTCCCGCGCTGTTGAGGACGCCACCCATGGCTGGATCGTAGAGGCCATAGGGGTCGGCGGCGGCAACCGCGTTCAGGAACTCACAGTATTGCCCGATCGTCACTTCAAATTTTCCGATCCAGAAAGGCTTTGCCACGGCGCCATAGCCCGTCTTGTCCACCTTGTTGCCGGGGTTCCGGACAGGCATCAGATCGTAGCTGATGGCGGAGGTATGATTACCGCTGGCAGCGAGGCGGAAGCCGACATTCGAACTTGCTGCAGAGGGTGAATTTCCGAGCCTGTAATCTGACTGCAGATAGCTGTAATATGATGTCCAGCCGCCACCCCGGATTATACGGATGAGGCCGGCTTTCCCGTCCATGTCAGTCAATTCCCACACGCTGCCATTCATGTCGTAGGTGCCGTAGGGGCCCGGTGTTGCTGTGAAGGCTCCAACATCAGTCAGATAATTCTGGTCAAGGTCCAGGCTCAGTTGCTGCGTCATGGCGAACAGGCCTTGAGCAACGTAGTTACTTTGGTTTGCCGTGTTTCCTGCGATGTTTCCCGGAGCTGTATTGCTGTTCGTGGCGTATAGCGTATAGCCGCCCGATCCGCTGTTGAGATCCGGGTTGTAGTAGGCCGCCTTGTACCATTCGTTCTCGGTTGGAATGTAGAACGTTGGCTTTCTGTGGGTATTCGGATTTATACGGTTGCGGGCAATCGCAATCCCACGCGAAGCACTTTCCCGGGTGAGATCATAGGCGCCGTTCTCCGTTGTCTTTCGCGTCTGCCGCCCAACGGGCTGCCCATTTGACATCCAGTTTGCGAAGCGTGCTGCATCGAACCAACTGACATATGTAACTGGCCGGCCGCTTGCCGTCGCCGCCGCGCTCTGAACAGAGCCGTTCGGTTCAATCGCCGAGTAAACATAACTGCCGGGAGCACCCTCACGCCTTATTCCGGCAACCATCAGGTCGCTCGCCATCATCGGGTTGTAGAGTTGGTTTGGATCTGATTTTGCGACAGCATTCAGGAAAGTGACATACTGCTCAATCGTCACATCATGTTTGCTGATCTTGAAGCTATGGCGCACGCTACCAAAGCCGGTAGTGGAATCGCTTGGATTGGAAAGATTGCGCACGTTGACCATGTCGACGCTGACAGAACCAGCTACGGCATTGTCCGGCCAGGCAATTATGACTGCCGCCATCAAGAATAAGCGAGTTCTGTGCACTTGATAGAATCCTCAGCCAATGGAATATCAAGCAAAGATAGCTGACGTTGCAATCAATAGAAAGGCATCAATGCCGATCATGAATGGTTCAGTCCAATGCTGCATGGTCCTGCGCGCTGTTTATATGGCGGAGCATTTGCGGACGTTCCGTGCTCTCATCCCCCCGATCGCATCTTGTGCGTCGCCAGGATTCTCCAGGAAAGCCTTGGAACCATGGGCATCGAGGCCCGCGAGGCCTATCTCCCCGCCGTGATTCAGGAAATTCGCGACAGCGACGACAAAATCCAGATCATCGGTGACAAGTATAGTCTTGCAGCCTTTATTGCAGTCCAGAGGGCAGTAGGTGGAAACGTCAGTGGCTGTTTTCGCAGAGAGCGCGCCCGACAGGATTCAAACCCATAACTCCCAGGTTCGTAGGTTGAGGAAAAGCATGGAAATCGCGAGGGTTTCCAGCAAACCGGCAACTTTGCAGTCCCTTGTAAATCAATGCTTTAGGATAGCTGACGCAAACTGTTTTGGAGTTGATCTGATACCAGGCATTATTGGTCGCGTGTTTCGATCTTCACAATACGCCCGTCCTCAAGTGTCAGGATGCGGTCAGCCTGGTCTAGAATGCGGCTGTCGTGAGTGACGAGAAGCGTTGTTGTGCCGCGGACATTCCCCATGCGCCTCAGGAGTTTGACAACAGCTCCTGCGCTGTCCTTGTCGAGTGCCGCCGTGGGCTCATCGGCCAGCACAAGCAGAGGACTGGCGACCAGTGCGCGGGCAACCGCAACCCGCTGCTTCTGTCCGCCGGACAGTTTGGAGGGAAGGTAGGACGTTCTGTCCGAAAGGCCAACCAGGCCGAGCGCGTGCGCAGCGGCCGTCTCCGCCACCCGCCGTGGTATGTGCCGATGAACCTGCACGCCCATGACCACGTTCTGAAGTGCCGTGAGACTTTCGTGAAGGTTATGCGCCTGGAAGATGAAGCCCAGCCGGCGGCGCAGAGCGATCAACTGGGCCTCTGAAGCCCCGTTCAGTTCCTCTCCCAGCAACCGCAGCGATCCGGCCTGAACGGAACGCAGGCACCCGATCAACGTCAACAGTGTCGTCTTGCCCGATCCCGAGGGCCCCATCAACACAGTGAAGCTGCCTGGCTGCAGCGACATGTTGATGTCGTAGAGCGCCTGCTTGCGGGCTTCGCCTGCGCCGAACCAGTGGTTCAGGTCACGCACGTCAACCATTGATTGGTCATGCGATGCCATCTCAGAAGAGCTCCGCGGGATCAGCAGCGTGGAGCCTTCGGGTGGCGATGGCGCCGGAGACAGCGGAGAAGACGATGGTGCCGGCGAAAACCGTGATGATCATGGACGGTGTCATCGCCAGGGGAAGTGTGGTGATCTGCCCCATCAGAGTAAGAATGGTGGAGCCCACGATTAACCCCGGTATGAATCCCAGGATGCCCAGTATGAGTGCTTCTTCGAAAATAATGCCGAGGAAAAATCCTGGCCCGTATCCCATGGCCTTGAATGTCGCGTACTCGCGCAGGTGATCGGCCACATCGGTTGAAAGAACCTGATAGACGATGATCAGCCCAACCAGGACGCCAATCAGAACACCGAATCCGAAAATGATTCCGGTTGGGCGTTTTGTCTGCTGATAGCGAAGATCGTCCTTGGAGGCGTCGCTGAAACTGCGAATGCGCAATGCCGGATCAGAGATCTCGTCGCGCAGCCTGGAAACCACAGTCTTCAGATCTGCTCCAGGCCTGAGTTTCAAGAGGATATGATCAGGCGCGGTGGAGCGGCGTTCCGGAAACAGCGCGAGGAATGTCTGGTCGGACACCAGCATGTAACCATCGCCGCCGAACCCGCCGCCGCCAGCAAAGGTCGCATAGGCCGTGATGGTGCGGCTCTTGATCTCAAACGGCTTGGGAGTCTGCGGGCGTATTGCCGCCGCCTCATCGCGCGGCAATCCGCGGGCCATGCGGTCGAGAATGGCGGCATCCTTCAGCTCAAGCAGCGGCAGATCCGCCGCAATCACCGGCGCGAGAAAGGAGGGCTTCGAGGGATCAATGCCGAATGTCGTCAGGCTGATGTCCTTATCGCCCCGGTCCCACGGGGCATTGGCAATCAACACAGCCGTCCCATCGCTGACATCCGGGTCTGCCATCGCCTGAAGAAGCCACTGCCGGGCAACATTTCCGCCATCGGCGAGGGCGTTTGCATCATTGGCGGAAATCATGATGTCCGCCTGAAAGAACGTATAGGGCAGAAGCGTAGCCGCACCCATGGAGTTCATGATCCCCAGTTGCACGAACACCAGAACATTGGCGAATGCCACCCCTGCCAGCGCCGCAGCGAAGCGGGTGCGATTATGCGTGAGCTGTAACCAGCCAATCGGCAAGCGTCCAAATATCCATTGCAAGAAACGGCTCATGGCGCACTTTGAGCGGTGGTATCGATGCGGGCAATTGCCTCGAGATTGGTGAAGCGCGCAGCACGAGCAGAGGAAGGCCCATCGAGCGCTACCAGAACTCTGATAACCCGGGCATCCTTGTTTTCTGCGGCATCGTCGGAGATCAACCCCTGCCGTCCGACGGTGAGGCCGACACTGTCCACCCGACCCTGAAGCGTCTGGCCAAGGGCCGGAGCCATCAACTCCACAGGCTGCCCCTCGCGGAGCGCGCTGATCCTGTCTTGCCAGATTTCCACTTCAGCCATCATCTCGCGCGTGTCACCCATCTCCATGATGCCTTCCACAGGGGGGCGCTGGCCTGGCGTGGCATGAATGTCGAGAATGGTTCCTGAGATCGGCGCCACGACGATCGAGCGCTCCACATCAAGCCTTGCCCGGACCAGATCGGCACGGGCAGCCTCGACGTTTCGCGCTGCCACGATGACATCCGGCTGCTGGTCAAGCGCCAGAGATGCGTAGCGGCGGAGTGGTGCTTCAGCGCGCGCAACGGCAAGCCTTGCGACCCTCGCAGCGGTGCGTACATTATCAAGCGCGGCTTTGGTGGCAACGGCACTCTTGAACAGTTCTTCCGTGCGCGCTAGGTTTGCCTCCGCTTCGGAAGCGCTCGCCTCGGCCTGATCAAGCCCCGCCTGCGCTTCATCGCGGCTCGCCTCCACTGTCGAGCGGATTTGCACAAGAGTGGCTTCACGAATGGCGAGGTTTGCCTCAGCCATCAAGACAGCGCTCTCCAGCGCCGAGCGGTTGTCGAGTCGTGCGACCGGTGTTCCTTTTTCCACCGTGTCTCCCACCGTGACGAGAACGTCCGCCACCCGCGCGTCGCCCGCACCATAGGGTGCTGCGACAGGTGAAACATCACCGCGCGGCATCAGGCGCGCCAGGCCGACCACATCGGTCGGAAGCAAGGTTTCGGTCATTTTCGGGGGGAGCTTGATCTCAGGTGGCAGAGCCATGGGGAACTCGGACCCTCCGCCCGGCTGAAGCCCTGTTAGCTCGTAAAACTTCTTCAGCCCGGGCGGCTGGAAGTACATTCCGATGACTGCGCCCGAGAACATGAAAACCGGTATCAGCAAGACCATCAGCCAAAGGCGGCGGAAGTCCCGGCCAGCAGGTCTGCGATCCGCCCGCGAAAGCTCAAGATCGATGGGGAGATCGCTCGTCTGATCGTCTCGCATGACGCGGGCCTCTTCTTTCATCTAGTTTGTCATTTCACCCGCATGCGAAGCAATCGGAATACTGCTTGCTTCTGACCGAGCAATTCAAGGAATCAGATATCGGCCACAACATAAATTTACCAGAAGCACGCTGTTATCATGTTGACTTTCATCAAGGGTGGAAAACCTCGCAGAGCCGCCTGCACGCGACTGCAGCGCAGAAAAGGAGTTGATGCGTCAACTTTAGCAAGCAGCTTTGGCGCTGCGTCAGCTTGGTGAGGTCACTCGCCCCCGCTGAACGGGCCTGCCATGAGCGGCGTGGGCGCGGCGAAGGCCGTGCCGCTCCGGTTCAGACGAGAGACCTGGCCAGGCTTTCTAACGCGATCGCCACGGCTTCGGCACCGGGGTCCGTGTGGCCTTTCAGACTGCAGGCGGAGGCACGAGAGGAGCGCCCGGACCGTGCCGTCTTCATCTTCTCTGGGCTGTTCGCCCCGGCGGAGGAGAACAGGATCGCCATCAGCACACCGCTTTAACCTCCCATGCTG
>JBEIDW010000097.1:0-10578 GCA_040383265.1 Hyphomicrobiales bacterium | reverse complement strand
TCAAGGTGGTGAACCAGAAGGGCAAGGTCGTGCCCTCGCGGTCAGTCAGGTGGGCCAGCTATGGCTCCAGGGTCCCCTATGGCGTCCAGCAGCCGCCGGGCGCCAAGAATGCCCTGGGCGAAGTGAAGTTCCTGTTCCCCAACACGCACAACATTTACATGCATGACACGCCGAGCCGCGAGCTGTTCAGCGAGGACCTGCGGGCCTTCAGCCATGGCTGTGTGCGCGTGCAGAACCCCCGCGAGTTCGCCGCCGTGCTTCTCGGCTGGAATCAGGAAGACGTAGCAAAGCAGATCGAAACACCCAAGAGCGAGACGGTGCGGCTCAAGGAAAAAATCCCCGTTCACCTCACCTACTTCACCGCCTGGCCTGATGCTGAAGGCCGGATCAGGTATTTCAAGGATATCTACGGCCGTGACGCGGCCATGCAGAAGGCGCGTTCATCTGTGCTGATCGCCCAGCGCTAGCGGGCAGCGATGCGCCGGGCCTGTCCCATGATTGCGCAACGTTCACCCCATCCACGACCTCACCCAAGGTCACCGGCCGCACCATTAAGCGCCTGTTAAACATACTCATTTACCTTTGATTTGGCTCGCCTCATGGCGGCCTTATTCTTGTTTGAAACGCGGTTTCAGTGTAAGCCAGTGTCTGGGATGGGACTGGCAGCTGGACGAATACCAGAGGAACCGGAAATATCCGGTCGTAAGTGGGGTATGGGTTTGGACTGCAATGAAACCGGACATCATCACACTGTGATCCAGCGTTGGAAGAGAACGGCCGTTTCAACCGCGGCTGCAGCAGCGCTTTGCGCAGGCATTTTTTTCGGCTTGAATGGCACCGCCTTCTCCAGCGGCGAAACACGCACGCTGTCGATCTATCAGATCCACACCAAGGAAAGCCTGACGATTACCTACATGAAGCGGGGAAAATACATCCCGTCCGCCATGAAGAAAATCAACTACATCCTGCGTGACTGGCGGCGTAACGAAGTCATCACAATGTCCCCCAGGACCATCGACCTGATGTGGGAACTTCATGCTGACCTCGGA
The DNA here is from genome assembly GCA_040383265.1 of Hyphomicrobiales bacterium. Classification (GTDB taxonomy): domain Bacteria; phylum Pseudomonadota; class Alphaproteobacteria; order Rhizobiales; family Aestuariivirgaceae; genus Aestuariivirga. The sequence goes on along the minus strand of JBEIDW010000097.1, from coordinate 9,529 downwards.
TCCAAAGCGCCGATCCACATCGTTTCCGGTTACCGTTCGCCGCGCACCAATGCCTTCCTCAAGAAAGTCGGGCGCAATGTGGCGCGCAAAAGCCAGCATATGGTTGGCCACGCGATTGACCTTTATTTCCCCGACGTACCCTCCATCAAGATCCGCAACTCGGCGCTGGTACGCCAGGTGGGCGGCGTAGGCTATTACAGCTCTGGCGGCGGGCCCACGGGCTTCGTTCACATTGATTCCGGGCGCGTCCGCCACTGGGGCCCCGCAATCAGCAGGTCGCAGATGGCCAAGATCATGCGGGACTACCGCAAGACGGTGGGCGCACGCGTCAACAAAAAGGGCATGAAGCCCGTGCCTGAGGTTGAAGTCGCGATGGCGGATCCATCGGCTTCAGCCCTTCCCTCCCAGCAGGAAGCTGAAAGCACACCGGCCAAGCTGAAGGCCAAGAAGAGCGTTCCGCTCGAAACGGCCTACACTGCAGATGATGAAGAATTGGCGGGCATGAGCGAAGACGCGTCTGCTGCGCCGCAGAAGCCCAAACTCAAGCCTGCAGCCGAAGAAGCGCCAGAAGTAGAGGCAGAGGAAGAACTCGTCGCCGATGCATCCACCGGTATAACCCAGGGCGACCTCGCGCCCAAGCCGCGCCCCAAACCTATCGAAGTCCTGATGATGGCGGCAGTGAACATGAAGATCGAGCCGGCCTCAGCGCCGCCGCCTGACCAGGTGGCGCGCCAGGCGGCCTCTCCGCTCGCCGGCAGTTCAATTGGCATGGTCATCGCCGCCGAGACGATGGGAGAAACCAGTTCTCTCGAATCCAATGCCGCCGCCAAGACCAGCCTGACGGATGAACTCCGCAACGGCCAGTCCGACGACGTGCCGACCATTCAGGTGATGGTGGCCTCCGCCGCCGGCAGCGACATGTACTGGTGGCCGCAGCAGCTCGTGTTTGATTCGGCCAAGGCCGTGCGCCGTGACGGGGCACCCCAGCAGTTCAGCGAAACGGCAACGGCAGGGCTTCTGCCGGGCATCAGCGATGCTCAGGCGGAACCGCTTGAGATGCAGCGCCTTGCGATGACCGAACAGGCCAGCGCCACCGGCAAGGGCGACCTCCTGGTGGTGAACCGCGATGCAAAGGGCAGCCTTCTTGACATGCGCTCGCCCGGCCAGACGGCTGACGTCGGCAACTAAGCGATATCCCAAAATGAAAACGGGCCGCTTCAGCGGCCCGTTTTCATTTCATACCATAGCATGAGACGCGCGGTATCAGGCCGCCTCTTCCGATTCACCAGGGATCATGCCCAGCGCTGCCATGTAGACATCGAGCATGGATTGTTCTTCCTCGCGCTCGGTCGCTTCCTTTTTGCGCAAGCTTATGACCTTGCGCAAAATCTTGGTGTCGAAGCCATTGGCCTTCGCCTCAGCATAGACTTCCTTGATATCTGCGGCGATGACCTTCTTCTCCTCCTCGAGGCGTTCGATGCGCTCGACGATGGATTTCAGTTGCCCATGGGCGAATGTAGTCTTGGTCATGATGCGTGTATCCGGCCGTTAATGCTTGTGAGTCTGGGTGAATTTCGCCTTCTGCTCGTCAGTGGCGGCGCTCTGGTTCTTCGCCTTCCACTCCTCATAAGGCATGCCATAAACCATATGGCGCGCCTCGTCACGGGAAACGGCCACACCTCTGGCTTTGGCTGCATCCTCGAACCAATTGGACAGGCAGTTCCGGCAGAAGCCCGCAAGGTTCATCATGTCGATGTTCTGGACATCGGTACGATTGCGCAAGTGTTCCAGCAAGCGGCGGAAGGCCGCCGCCTCGAGTTCAGTTCTGGTCTGGTCGTCGATGTTCATGGTCAGCATCTCCCACGCGTGCGGGCGTCGTCGCCTTCAGCATACATAATGGGTTCGATCACCTTCGCCACCCGGTCCACCCACTCATCCACACTTGTTTTGCAGGCAATCAGGTCCTGGCGTACTTCAATCAGCACATGGGGAAGGCCGGGCTTCGTGCCGTGGGTGTTGAGCGTGTCGCCCTCAAGTGCCCCGTGATAAGGCTCATTGTCACCCACAACTAGATCGCCCTGCGCGAGAAAGCCGCGGATCACGGCACGGGCCACCACCTCGTCCCGGTCCCACAATATGCCAACCTGCCAAGGCCGGGGCCAGCCGCGCCAGACGGGCGTAAAGGAATGAATGGAGACGAGGAAGGGCACGTGGCCCTGCGCGCTTACCCGCCGCACCGTTTCCGCAATGGCGCTATGGTAGGGCGCATGAAAACGCTCGATGCGGCGCTGGCGTTCCGCCTCCCCCACGTCGCGGTTACCGGGCACGGCTGCGCCATCGGAAATCCGCATGATGAGGGTCGGGTCATCCATGCCCCGGTTCGGGTCAATGAGGAGGCGCGAAAAGCGGGACAGCACGGCATGGGCGCCAAGCCTGGCCGCCAGCCCCAGCGTCAGATCCCTGGCGCCAATGTCATAGGCGATATGGCGTTCAAACTGCTCCTGCGGAAGCCCCAGACTGCCATATCCGGCCGCCACCCGGTTCGAGGCATGGTCGCACAGCAGAACCAGCCGGCATGCCGGGCTGCCGGCCACGATTTCAAGGGCTTCGCTTTGGACAATCTTTGCCATGGACTGGCCATATAGATGAGGCTAATCCCTCAGTCACCCAGTTACGCCGCGCAGTTCGGGAGCTTTGCAGGCTCTCGAGGGTTGACGCGGCCTGTTGAGGCAGGAATGTTATGAACGATTCGCGGAACATATCCGGAGGCGGCAGAATGCTTCGCAACGTAGCGCTCGCGGCAGGCGCGCTGACCATGGTCGGCATGATGCCGGCGCCCGCAAAGGCGGACCTCAAGCTCTGCAACAAGACGGAGAGCCGGGTTGGCGTGGCGCTTGGGTACAAGGACAAGGAAGGCTGGGCCACCGAAGGCTGGTGGACGGTGGAGCCACAGAAGTGCATGCCGCTTCTGAAGGGCGGCCTTATCGCCAAGTACTATTACATTTTCGCCGTCGACTACGACAAGGGCGGCTCCTGGGGCGGCAAGTCCTTCATGTGCACGCGCGACAAGGTGTTCACCATCCGCGGCATCGAGGATTGCGAAGGCCGCGGCTATACGAAGACCGGGTTCTTCGAGGTGGATACCGGCGAGGAAAAGGACTGGACGGTCTCGCTCTCGGGCGAAAAGACCACGCAAGGACAATAATGCGCCGTAACCGCAACGTGAAGATCGTGGCGACGCTGGGACCAGCATCGTCATCCCCCGACATGCTGGAAAAGCTCTTCCTCGCCGGGGTCGACGTCTTCCGCATCAACATGAGCCACACCCAGCATGAGCTGCTGCGGCAACTCCACCACGATATCCGTGCGGTCGAAGCCAAGCTGAAGCGCCCCATTGGCATCCTTGCTGACCTTCAGGGCCCGAAGATCCGCATCGGCACATTCCAGAACAAGGAAGCGAAGATCGCGCCTGGCGATACGTTCATCTTCGATACAGACAAGACGCCGGGCGACGCGACGCGCGTTCACCTTCCGCATCCCGAAATCTTCGCGTCCGCCCAGGTAGGCGACAATCTGCTGCTGAACGACGGGCGGCTCCGTGTCGAGATCATCAAGGCAGAGGCCAACCGGCTGACCACCAAGGTCATCTTCGGTGGCACGATTTCCGACCGCAAGGGCGTGAATTTGCCCGACACGGTTATTCCCATTCCGGCGCTGACCGAAAAGGACCGCGCCGATCTTGAAGCCGCCGCCTCGATCGGGGTGGACTGGATCGCACTCTCCTTCGTGCAGCGCGCCAATGACGTGGCCGAGGCTCGGAAGCTGATCGCAGGCCGCGCCGGTGTGATGGCCAAGATCGAAAAGCCCGCCGCGCTGACGGTGCTGGACGAGATACTTGAAATTGCCGACGGGCTGATGGTGGCGCGCGGAGACCTTGGCGTCGAACTGCCGCTCGAAACCGTGCCGGCAAAGCAGAAGCAGATCACCCGCGCCGCCCGCCGCATGGGAAAGCCCGTTATCGTGGCAACCCAGATGCTCGAATCGATGATCGTCGAGCCGGTGCCGACGCGCGCCGAGGTCTCTGACGTTGCGACCGCCGTCTATGAGGGCGCCGACGCCATCATGCTCTCGGCTGAAAGCGCCACCGGCGCCTGGCCTGACAAGGCCGTGGCCACGATGGACCGCATCGCCCAGTCCGTCGAGCGCGATTCCTTCTACCGCGGCATCATCACCGCCCAGCGCTGCGAGCCGGAGCCAACAAGCGCTGACGCGATTTCGTCCGCCGCGCGCTCGATCTCCGAAACGCTGAAGCTCTCGGCCATCGTCTGCTACACGGGCTCGGGCTCCACCGGCATCCGCATGTCGCGCGAGCGGCCGGACACGCCAGTGATCGCACTGACCCCCATTCCGGCAACGGCCCGCCGCCTTGCCCTCGTCTGGGGCTTGCACTGCGTACTGACCGATGACGCGCGCGACCTCGACGACATGGTGACCCGCGCATCGCGCATTGCGGTGGAGGAAGGTTTCGCCGATCAGGGCCAGCGCATCATCATCACGGCCGGGCTGCCCTTGGGCACACCGGGCGCCACGAACATGATTCGCATCGCCTATGTCGGCAAGGGCGGGGCCGTCGGCCACTGAGGTCGCTTTCAGGCGGTTCGAGACGCTATCATTCCGGCGAAAGCCCTAATGACGGCCTGCGACAATGCCTTATATTCCCTGCTCCAGCCGGTCGAGCGACTTCAGGGCGTCCTTCACCTGTTCGAGGTTGGGGTTCACCGCCAGCGCCTCCTCAAAAGCGGCGCGGGCTTGCGAGTACTTCTTCTGGCGCTCGAGGATCATACCCTTGCCGGCCAGCGCGCCGAAGTGGCGCGGTTCAAGGTCCAGCGCCTTGTCGATATCGGCGAGAGACTGGTCATAGCGCTTCATCATGAAATAGAGCGTGGCGCGCCTGTTCCAGGCTTCGGCGAAGTCCGGATAGGCGGCAATGACATTGTCGAGGATCGACAAGGCCTCCGCCGGAGCGCCATCATTTATGGCACGCTGGGCCTGGACGAGCAGCACCTCCGCCGTGGGGGAATCGGAGGCGGCCCACAGGGCCCAGATCTTCGCTTCCACAGGCTTCGGCGCGATGCCGGGCTGATGCAGATGGGCGAAGAGCGTATCGAGTTGATCGGCCCGCAGTTCGGCAGGCTGCCGAGCTTTTTGAGATGGCGCCTCATCCGCCGGAGGCACACGCATGTCGGTTTCGGTCGACGGCGCGTCAATTGCCTCCGCCGCCCCAACGGGTGTGCAGGAGACCATGAGGCTGGCAAGAAGCAGGAAGCGGTGCATGAGATCATCCTACACCAGTCATCATGGCAACAAAAAGAGCGCCGTGGACGGTATTCCCGTCCACGGCGTTCAAAACTCCGTCAGAGAAGCTGAAACGCTTAGCCCTGGCGCGCCTTGAAGCGCGGGTTGGTCTTGTTGATGATGTAGATACGGCCCTTACGGCGCACCATGCGGTTGTCGCGGTGGCGCTTCAAAAGGGACTTCAGAGAATTGCGGACTTTCATGGACTTCACCTGATATTTCAGGCAGAAAGAGCCCCGAAGACCCAGCCCGCCTGTTGAACGTTGGCGGGTTCCTTAGCGGGGTACCCCCCTGCTGTCAACCAATCTGGCCGCCGTTTCCCCACGCTGAACATGTCTGACCAACTCGAATTGTGGATGACCGTTGCCATCTTGCTGGCTTGTATTGCTGCGGCCGCCTTCTTGTCCTGGCTGGAGCGCCGCCCGAGAACCAGCCTCACGCCCAGGTTGATCCCCACCACCCCACTTCTGCTTTCCGCCGGCTTCATTGGACTTTTGGCGCTGGTGCATCTGGTCAACATCTTCGGCATACATACCGGCCGATAAGCTACGTCTTTCCGAGGTGCCATGCTCCCGCCAACCCAGACCCTCTATTTTGAAGACCTCTCCATTGGCATGACAGAATCCTACGTGAAGGAGGTCAAATCCTCCGATGTCGTGGGTTTTGCGGAAATCTCAGGCGACCGGAACCCCATCCATCTGTCCGAGCATTTTGCCGCCTCAACACCCTTTGGCGGGCGGATCGCCCATGGACTTTACACGGCAAGTCTCATCTCCGCCGTGATTGGCACCAGGCTTCCGGGGCCAGGCGCCGTCTACATGTCCCAGACACTGAACTTCCGTGCCCCCGTCCGCATCGGCGATCAGGTGGAAGCCACGGTCGAGGTCGTGGAACTGGTGGAAAAGGGCCGCCGGGTAAAACTCGCCTGCCGCTGCCGCGTGGGTGACATGCTGGTGCTGGAAGGCGAAGCGCTGGTAAAGGTGCCGGGCAAGCCCGAGGGCTACTGAGCCCGCTTGACTTGGGAAGCCATCCCACTAGCCTTTCATCCCGTTCTGGGAGGATTTCAAATGCTGCGCAATTTCGACAACCGCCTCAATGCGGATGTGATCCGCTGTCTCCGCGCCATGGGCCATGGCGATGATCTCGTCATCTGCGACACGAATTTTCCCGCCGACTCGGTGGCCCGCCACACGGTCACGGGCGAATTGCTGCGCATGGACAATCTGACGGCGGCGGAAGCCATCGATGCCATCCTCTCCGTGATGCCGCTCGATAGTTTCGTGGAGAGCCCAGCCTCGCGCATGGAGATTGTCGGAAAGCCCGCGGAGATTCCGCCAGTGCAACAGGAGGTTCAGGCCGTGATCGACACGCGGGAGGGCAAGTCCTGGCCCATGGGCTCCGTCGAGCGCTTCGCCTTCTACGAGAAGGCCCGGGATGCCTATGCCGTGATCGTGACAGGCGAAACGCGCTTCTATGGCTGCTTCATCCTGAAAAAGGGCGTCATTCCGCCGAAGGGCTGAAGGCCGCACTGATCACGGTGCGCTCGGCCTGATCGAAGCGCAGGCTGGCGGTGGGCCCATGCGTCTGCATCCTGTCGGCCGCGGTGTCGCAGGCCGTGAGATAGCGCGGAGCAGCATCCGGCTTGCCCCAGACCTCCGCCGCAAGGCCAAGCAGTTTTCGGCTTCCGCATAGAGATTCAAACTGGCCAGTGAGATAGCCCGCATCGGCATGGTGGTCAGCCGCGGCAAGCCGGGCGCGCGCGAAATCTGCAGACCGCGGTGAAAACGCAAGTGCAGCAAGTGCTGGTTGCAATCCTGCCGGCGCTTCATGCCCCAGCATGGCGATAAGCTGGGGCATATCGTGTTCCGCGTCGACGCCATGCTGAAGCCCCTGATGACGCGCGAAGCCCGCGAGATAGCCTGCAGCAAAGGCCATGACCGCGGGCTGGCGGAGCGCTTCGCCGTTCCCATCACTTTGGCTGACAGCAGATGCAACGGCCCTGTTGGCCGCCTTGCGCAGGACAGCCACCCTCACGTCGAGGCCTTCTTCGTTGGGAACCACAGCAAAGCGCTTTTGCGGCTTGCGGCGGTTCATGTTGATGTCTCTCCAGCCCATGGCCTTGTCTTCTAGCGCAATTGCGGGTGCAGCGGAAATCACCACGCCACTGCCATCTGGCCAAATCATCGGTTTCGCGGTCGCAAGCTCTGCTTGACCAGGGCGCGACTGGATGCCTACGCTTTGCGCCAACTTACCCCACGGACAGCTTCAACGTGTCAACCAGCGCCCTTCTCCTTTTGCTTGCCGCCTTTCAGGTCAAGCACTTCCTCGGCGATTATGTGTTCCAGACCCCCTATATTCTGGCGCACCGGCGCATATGGGGGCACCCCGGTGGGCTGCTGCATGCCGGCATTCAGGCCGGCCTGACGATTCCGATTCTTGGCCTCGCAGGCGTGCCGTGGCACGTCATTGCTTACATCGTGGTGGGCGAGTTCCTGTTCCACTATCACCTCGACTGGGCAAAGGACCGGCTGAACCACGCGATGGGATGGACGCCCGCCGACAAGCAATTCTGGTGGCTCGTCGGGCTTGATCAGGCGCTGCATCAGATGTCCTATCTCGTCATTGCTGGCATCGTGGCGGGTTATTGAGGCATTTTTCATGAACGCATCGGACAAGAGCGGCAGCAGCGAAACGGTGGATACGCATGTCCTGCAGCAGCTGCACGACGAGTTGCAGGACGCCAGGCTTCTCTATGAGGCAACGGTCGAGCACAGCGAGGCGATCGAGGAGCAACTCGCCCAGAAGAACCTTGTGCTGCAGAGATTGTCCGAAAAACTATCGCTCTATCTCGAACCCAAAGTCTTCGAGGCCATCTTCTCGGGCGCGCGGAATGTCGAGATTCAGGCGGTGCGCAAGAAGCTGACGATCTTCTTCTCCGACATCATCGGCTTCACCACCATCACCGACAGCATCGAACCCGAAGACCTCTCTGAACTTCTCAACGAATATCTGACGGAAGTGACAGAGATCGCCCGCCGCCATGGCGCAACGGTGAACAAATACATCGGCGATGCGGTTGTCGCCTTCTTCGGAGATCCCGAGACAGCTGGCGAGCAGGAAGACGCGTTGCGCTGCGTTGAAATGGCGATCGACATCCAGCGCAGCCTGCGCGCACTGCGCAAGAAATGGGCCGCGCGCGGAATCGAACGGCCCTTTCATTGCCGAATCGGGATCAACACCGGCTACTGCACGGTGGGCAATTTCGGCAGCGCCACGCGCATGGACTACACCGCCATCGGCGGTGAAATGAACCTGACAGCGCGCATTCAGGGCCTTGCAGACAAGGATGGCATCCTCGTCTCGCACGCGACATGGGCGCTGGTGCATGACAGGTTCCCGATGATCGAGCGCGAACCCGCGGCACTCAAAGGCTTTCCGGTGCCAGTGCGCCTCTACCGGGTGATCGACACTGAAGCAGGCGGCAGCGAGCGGGTGATCACCGAACGCGGCGGCGGCTATGACATACAGGTTGATCTCGATGGCCTCACCGGGGAGGCGCTGGCTAAAGTGCGCAACATCGCCCAGCAGATCCTCGACGGTACCCGCAGATAGAAGCCCTCAGCCGGCCGCGAAGCGCGCGGCGAACCTCGCCAACTCACGCGCTTCAGGCGGGCGGCCGGTGTAAATCTCGACATATTTGGGTATGCGGGACAGGCGCGTTTCGATCGTCTCCTCGACCTTCATCGAGATATAGCCGATCTGCACAAGATAGATTGTCCGTGCACGGACATCAGCATCCTCCGGCGGATGGTTCCAGCGCTCGAGCATGGCAGTCAGCGCGGCAAGCCGCTCGACATCAGCCGCATTGATACGCGCCATGAGGGCGGGATCATTGAGGCCCCAGCCGCGCATGGCGAATTCCAGCTTCGCATCGAAAGTCTCGGGCTTGAGGAAGCAGCCGATGACATTCAACATCGACTCGGTTTCGGTTTCGGCGTAGTCGCGGGTTGCGGCGGTCAACGGCTTCGTCGTCCGCTCCACCCACAAAGATACGAGCGCCTGGAGCAACTCATCGCGGTTCTTGAAGAACCAGTAGAAACTGGTGCGTGAGAGCTTGAGGTGTTCCGCCAGTGGCTGGATCTTGACGCCCTCAATGCCTTCACGGATCAGGGCG
>JBEIDW010000096.1:0-10871 GCA_040383265.1 Hyphomicrobiales bacterium | reverse complement strand
GCTCATTGCGGCGGAACCATTTGAAGTCCATCCGCAGCCGGTCGACCAACACGTAGGAGCGCAAAAGGCGCAACACACGTGCTGCCCGCAGGAAGGCGAAGCCCTCGCCCACGACAGGCGCCAGCAGAGAAGCGATCACCACCAAGTCTATAATGCCGAAGGGGCTGAACACCATCTTCCAGCGGTTGGGTGCAATCCAAAGCCGCGCCGCGAAATCAAACACCAGCAAAACGCCGATGACGGCGTCCGCCACCTCCGTGCCGGTTGACTGGAGGAAGGACGACACAATGACGAAGGCAATGGTGAATAGGTCGAACAGCAGCAAGCCATATCTGAACCGGTGCCCGGCCTCGGTATTGCCGTCATAGAGTTCAGCCAGCCGCGCCCGGAGGCCCGGATTTGGGTTCGTGTCCTGCATGGCTTTTCCCTAGGCCAGCCAATGGCCTGCGTCCAGTCTGGACGATGGCTGCAATCCCGCTATAGTCCGCCGCCTTATCAAGGAGTTCGCCGAAATGCCGAAGGGATATTGGATCGCCCACGTCACTGTCACCGATCCGGATCAATACAAGCTGTACGCCACTGAGGCGCCCGAAGCGTTCAGGAAATTCGGCGCCACGATCCTGGCGCGGGGCGGCGCATTCCACCAGATGGAAGGCGATGGCCACGCGCGCAATGTGGTGATCGAATTCCCCAGCCTGGAGGCCGCGCGTGATTGTTACAACTCGCCCGAATACCAGGCCGCCAAGGCCAAGCGCCAGGGTGCGGGAATTGCCAATATCGTTTTGGTCGAGGGCGTCTGACACCGCCCTTTCCACAGCGGCGGGCCGTTGCTAGACGCGCGGTCGAATTCAGGGGATCAAGCATGAAGCTGGCAATCGCAGGCGCCGCAGGCCGCATGGGCCGCGTCCTGACACGCATCGTGAACGAAACGGCGGGTGCCGAGGTGGCAGGTGGCATCGAGCCCAAGGGCTCCCCACATGTCGGCGCAGACATGGGCGAACTGGCCGGCCTCGGAGCGCTGGGTGCAACCATCACCGATGACCCGATTGACCTTTTCACGAGGATCGACGGCATCATCGACTTCACGGTGCCGCAGGCAACCGTGGCGCTCGCCGAACTCTCCGCTCAAGCCCGCGTCGTGCATGTGATCGGCACCACCGGCATCGACGAGGCCGGCGAGGCGAAAATCAAGGCGGCCTCCCGCCACGCCCGCATCATCAAGTCGGGCAACATGAGCCTCGGCGTGAACCTGCTCGCCGTCATGGTGAAAAAGGTGGCTGCGGCGCTCGGCGAGGATTTCGACATTGAAGTCCTCGAGATGCACCACAAGCACAAGATCGACGCGCCGTCGGGAACGGCCCTTCTTCTGGGCGAGGCCGCAGCGCAGGGCCGGGGCATTGATCTCAAGTCACGCTCAGTACGCTCCCGCGATGGCCACACGGGCGCAAGGCCCGTGGGCGACATTGGCTTTGCCACGCTGCGCGGCGGTTCCGTGGTCGGCGATCATACGGTAATGTTCGCCGGCCCGGCCGAGCGCATCGAGCTCACCCACAAGGCCGAAAGCCGGGACATTTTTGCCCGTGGCGCGGTGCGCGCCGCACTCTGGGGCTTTGACAAGAAGCCCGGCCTCTATTCGATGATCGACGTATTGGGATTGGAGTAAGCCATGGACCGCCTCCTCGTGCTCGTCCGCCACGGACAGAGCGAATGGAACCTCAAGAACCTGTTCACCGGCTGGAAAGACCCTGACCTCACCGAACAGGGCATCCGGGAAGCCCATGCGGCGGGCCGGAAGCTCAAGGCCAGGGGCTTCCGGTTTGACATTGCCTACACCAGCGCCCTGACGCGCGCCCAGCATACGCTCAAGATCATGCTGGAGGAACTGGGCCAGCAGGGCCTTCACACCGTCAAGGACCAGGCGCTGAACGAGCGCGACTATGGCGACCTGACGGGCCTCAACAAGGATGACGCCCGCGAGAAATGGGGCGAAGAGCAGGTGCATATCTGGCGCCGCTCGTATGATGTTCCACCGCCTGGCGGCGAAAGCTTGAAGGACACCCTGGCGCGGTCGCTTCCCTACTACATGAAGCATATCCAGCCTGATGTTCTCTCGGGCCAGCACGTGCTGGTGGCCGCCCACGGCAACTCCATCCGTTCGCTCATCATGGCGATCGAGGGCTTGACGCCTGAGCAGATCCTGAAGCGCGAACTCGATACTGGTGTGCCGGTGGTCTATCACCTCGGCGCCGATTCACGACCCACATCAGTGGAAGTCTTGAGCTGAGCTCATTCCGTCTCCCGCGCAATGGCGTGGGAGACGGAAAACACGGCAACTAAGCGCCCAAGCTCTCCCGCACGCGCTGCTGGAAGTAATGCACGCCTTGTTCGTGGCGAGGCGATAATGGGCCAGCGGCGTAATTCCCCGCTTCATAATTGCGGTGAGTGCTGACACAGATTTCAAAATCTTCGCGCACCACGGCCAGATTGCGCTCGATGGTATCGCTGCGCCTCTCATCCAGCGCGGGAGATACATCCGCGAAATAGAAGTGATAGAGCTGTTCCGTCCGGTTGGTGGACACGGGATTGATGCGCGAGGTGTTCATGCCCCCCTCGAACAGCGAAAGCGTCCAGTTCGGCCACATCCACAGCCACTTGCCACGGTAGAACAGGCCCTCGCGCGGCGGGGCCGTCATGCGGATGAAACCCTTGTGCGCAGTGGTCTGAAACGACTCGAAATCAATGGCGGCGAAGAACTTCGGGTGAATGCCCGGTATATGATAACCCTCAACAAAGTTATCGGTGTAGATTTTCCAGTTGGCGTCAAACACCACGCTATCAGAACGCACAGGCTGATAGGTCTCAATCGGTTCGTCCCTGAGTTCGGCAACCAGATCGCCCAATTGCGAAATGAGATCTTCCTGCGGGTCGATCGCCACGAACAGAAGCCCGCGCCATTCAGCCACATGAATGCCTTCCAGCGGCCAGTCCGCTGGGTTGAAACCCGGCTCCTCGCCGAACCAAGGGGCATTCAGCAAACGCCCATCGTCTGCAAACACCCACTGATGGTAGGGGCAGCGCACCGTGGCGCAGCGGCCCGTGCCTTCAGCCAGCAGCTGCGCGCCGCGGTGGCGGCATACATTACGGAAGGCGCGCAACTGGCCGTCACGCCCGCGAATGGCGAACACCTTGATGCCGGCAATGTCAGCGGCAACATATTGCCCGCGCTCAGCCACTTGCGCGGCAGGCCCCAGCATTTGCCATGTCCTGGCGAAAATCTCAGACCGCTCGCGCGGCAGGACGGCCGGGTCGGTGTATAGGCGCGGATCGAGGTTGAGCATATGCGGCACTCCTTCAGGCTGAAAGAGTGCCTCACCCGCAGCAGCTATTCAATATCCTCGATCACCTGGTCGCCGCCGCCCTTTACTTTGTGGGCCAGCGAGGCCTGGATAAAGTCCTCGACTTCGCCATCCAGCACGTCATCGGGCGAGGTGGACGTATGGCCGGTACGCAGGTCCTTCACCAGCTGATAGGGCTGGAGAACGTAAGAGCGGATCTGGTGGCCCCAGCCGATATCGGTCTTCTTGGCGTTGGCCGCGTCGATCTTTTCCTGCTGCTTCTGGAGTTCCATCTCGTAGAGACGGGCCTTGAGCATCTTGAGGGCCGTGGCGCGGTTCTTATGCTGCGAGCGCTCGGCCTGACAGGCCACGATGATGCCCGTCGGCACGTGCGTAATGCGCACGGCGGAGTCGGTGGTGTTCACGTGCTGACCGCCGGCGCCGGAGGCGCGGTAGGTATCGACCTTCAGATCGCTTTCCACCACCGTGATGTCAATGTTGTCATCCACCACCGGGTAGACCCATACGGAGGAAAAGGAGGTGTGGCGGCGGGCATTGGAATCATAAGGAGAGATACGCACCAGGCGGTGCACACCCGACTCGGTCTTCAGCTTGCCATAGGCATTGTGGCCCTTGATCTGGATGGTGCAGGACTTGATGCCCGCTTCTTCGCCCGGGTGCTCATCCAGAACTTCCGACTTGAAGCCATATTTATTGGCGTAGCGCAGGTACATGCGCATCAGCATCGAAGCCCAGTCCTGGCTTTCAGTGCCACCCGCGCCGGCGTTGATCTGAACGAAGGCGTCATTGGCGTCGGCCTCGCCCGAGAGCAGCGTCTCGATCTCGGTTTCGGCCACCTTCGGCTTCAACGCGAGCAGCGCCTTTTCAGCCTCGGTCACGATGGAGGCGTCGCCCTCCATCTCCCCCATCTCGATCAACTCGGTATTGTCGGCGATGGATTGCTCGAGTTCGAGGATCATTTTGATTCGACTGTCGAGGTCCTGGCGCTTGCGCATCACCTCCTGCGCCTTCTGCGGATCGTTCCAGATGGCAGGGTCTTCGGACTTCGCGTTCAGTTCGGCGAGTCGGCGGAGGGCATTATCCCAGTCAAAGATGCCTCCTCAGCAGTCCGATGGACTGCTTCATGTCGTCGACGAGCGACGAGATTTCAGCGCGCATGATGTCTGCTCAATAATCAATTGTTGAAACGGCGTTGGGGCTCAATAGAGGCCGCCGCCCTGCCCCGTCAACCCGCCAGTGTCCGCAGGCGCCTCGGACGGCGGCGCTGGGGAGGGCGAAACCGCCTGTGCCGGCGGCACCAGCACGACGCCACCGCCAGCGCCGCCCTCTTGCGAAGCTGCGGCGGCAACCGATGATTCGCCGATGATCTTGGTGGCATCGGGCGGCTCGTCGCCCGGCTTGAAGGCTTCGAGGATGACGCCTGTCCCGCCGAAAATAGCGCGCTTGCCGGATTTGGCGTCAATCGGGATCAATTCGATGGCACGCGGCACGCGGAACGGCGTCGCCGGTTCATCCTTCAACGCCATGCGCATGAAATCGGCCACGATGGGCGCCGTCAGTTCACCGCCAGTGCGGCCCCTGCCCATCGGCTTCGGATTGTCGTAACCCACATAGGCGCCGACCACCAGGTCAGGCGTATAGCCGATGAACCAGGCATCGCGCTCCTCGTTGGAGGTGCCGGTCTTGCCTGCTACCGGCTTGCCAACGGGCAGCAGCTTCTTGCCAGTTCCACGCTGGATAACGCCTTCCATCATCGAGGTGATCTGATAGGCCGTGTAGGGGCTCATGACCTGCTCGCGCACATCCAGCAGTTCGGGTTCAGGAATTCCCTCCTTCCACTCCAGATCGGTGCATCCCGCGCAGTCGCGCTTGTCATGGCGGTAGATCGTGCGGCCATAGCGGTCCTGGATGCGGTCAATCAGGGTGGGTTCGACGCGCTTGCCGCCATTGTCGATCATGGCGTAGGCCGTCACCATCTTGAGCAAGGTCGTTTCGCCCGCCCCCAGAGCCATGGCCAATTGACGCGGCAGCTTTTCATAGACGCCGAGGCGAGTTGAAAGGTCGATGATCTTGGTCATGCCGAGCTCATCGGCAAGCCGCACCGTCATCACGTTGCGCGACTGCTCGATGCCGCGGCGCAAGGTTGATGGCCCGAAGAATTTGTTCTGGTAGTTCTTCGGCTTCCACATGGAGCCATCGTCCATCTTGAACTCGATGGGCGCATCAAGCACCACGGAGGCGGGCGAGTAGCCATTGTCGAGAGCAGCCGCATAAACGATGGGCTTGAAGGACGAGCCGGGCTGGCGCAGCGCCTGCACTGCGCGGTTGAACTGGCTGCGGCCATAGGAAAAACCCCCGACCAGCGCCAGGACACGGCCGGTGTGCGGATCCATGGCGACGAGCGCGCCCTCCACATCAGGCATCTGCATCAGCTGATAGAGGTTCGGGTCCTTGCTGGGCCGGACATAGATGATGTCGCCGGGCTTCACCACATCAGAAACCTTTTCGATCTCGGGACCAAGTTCCTTGCCATCCACATAGGCCCGCGCCCACGCCACATACTGCAGCGGGAGCATCACCGTCTCGCGCTCAGGCGACTGCTTACCATCAGGCAGAAGCTTGGGCTGCAGGCCAACGGTTGCCTCTGCGTCCGACACGGCAAGGACGATGCCAAGGCGCCAGGGCGCAACGTCATCCGGGGCCTTGCGGTCCTTCAGCAGCAGACCCCAATCAGCTTCCGCGCCCAGTTCACGCGTGGCGATAGGGCCGCGATAGCCACGCTTGCGATCAAACTCGATGAGGCCGCGGGCCAGCGCCTGCCGCGCATAGAGTTGCAGCTTGGGATCAAGCGTGGTGCGAACGGACAGTCCGCCCTTCTCCAGCTTATCCTTTCCATACATGTTGATGAGTTCGCGGCGCACCTCCTCGGCAAAGCTCTCAGCAGCGAAGAGCTGCGCGCCGAAGGGGCGCGGGTTCACCTCGAGCGGCTTGGCCTGTGCATCCTTCATCTCCTGCTCGGTGATGTAGCCGTTGTCATACATCTGTTGCAGCACCCAGTTGCGGCGCTCGATGGCGCGCGCCGTCTGGCGGAACGGATGATAATTGTTTGGCCCCTTGGGCAGGGCTGCGAGATAGGCAACCTCCTCCAGGTTCAACTGATCAAGCGACTTGCCGAAATAGTTGAGGGAGGCCGCGGCGACGCCATACGAATTCAGGCCGAGGAAGATTTCGTTCAGATAGAGTTCGAGGATCTGCTGCTTGCTGAAGGTGTTCTCAATGCGCTGGACGAGGATAGCTTCCTTCAGCTTGCGGTCCAGCGAACGCTCATTGGTGAGCAGGAAATTCTTTGCCACCTGCTGGGTGATGGTGGAGGCACCGACGATCTGCCCCTTGCCCGTCAGCGTCACCTGCGCATAACGAAAGGCCGCAGCCGCGATGCCAATCCAGTCGAGGCCACCATGGCTGAAGAAGGTCTTGTCTTCAGCCGAGATGAAGGCCTCGATCAGGCGCTTCGGCATCTGGGATTCCGGCACGAACAGCCGGCGCTGATCGGCATATTCCGCGAGGAGCGATCCGTCGCCCGCATGGATGCGGGTCATCACGGGGGGTTCGTACTTCGCCAGTTGCGTGTAGTCTGGAAGGTCTTTCGCGGCAGAGCCGATCACATACCCCCCGACCAGCGCGGCCGCGCAGAAGATCATGAACCCCACAGTGAAGAGCCAGCCCAGAAAACGCAGCATTCTTAACTTGTCACCTGCCAGTTATGGCCGCCGGATAACACAGTGGGCAGCCCTGCTACAGTTAAATCGAACCTCCCCGCTAGAGGCCGATTATGGCCTTGCAGTGGCGGGGGGCCGGCAGGCAGTTTCCGTTAGGGCGACTTGGCCGCCAATTGCTGTGCGAAATAGATTTGCACCGCGCGCGCCATGGCCTTGGCGACGCGCTCTCGCCAGGCGGGAGAGGTCAGCTGCATCTCGTCCTGCTCGCTCGACAGGTAGCCGAGTTCGACCAGCACGGAAGGCACGTCTGGCGCCTTCAGCACCATGAAGCCGGCCGAGCGCATCGGCTTGCCGGTAAAGGCCGTAACCGCCTTCATTTCCCCTACCGCCTTCTTTGCAAAGACCAGGGAATGGGTTTTCGATTCGCGCTGCACGAGTTCGATCAGGATATCCGTCACTTCCTCATTCTCGCTGCCGAGGTCCACCCCGGCAATGATGTCAGCACGGTTTTCCTTGTCGGCCAGCGCCGCCGCCTCGGCGTCAGACGCCTTTTCAGACAGGGTGTAGATGGTGGCGCCGCGCGCCTCTTCGCCACGCACCGTATCGGCGTGGATGGCGATGAAGAGATCCGCCTTGTTGTCGCGCGCCACTTTCACCCGTTCGCGGAGGGTAAGGAACGTGTCGTCCGAGCGCGTCATCACAACATCGATATTGCCCAGAGCCAGTAGCTGGCGGCGCAACTGCAGGCCGTAGGCCAGAACGACGTCCTTTTCCTTCGTCTTGCGAACGCCAATCGCGCCTGGATCAATGCCGCCATGGCCGGGATCGATCACGACAAGCCTGCGGCCAGCGGGCCGGCCGGAATCAGTGGCGGGCTGTTCGGCCCCCAGATCCGCCAGATCCGCCGCGGCATCGCCCGAGGTCACAGCTATGGCGGTTTCAGATGATGCCGTATCGGCGTTGAGTTTCGCCGCGAAGGCCTCTTCCGTGGTCTGGACGAGATCAACGACGATCCGGGCGGGCTGGCCGGCCTCCGGCTTCAGCAAAAAGGACTTCTCGATCAGCACCGGCCCCGTGGTGTCGAGCACGATACGGGAGCGGCCCTCGTCAACCAGGCCGAAACGAAACTCGCTCACAAGCCCGCGGGTACGGCTACCGGCATCGGCGGGAAGGTCAAAGGCCACCTGCGGCAGGTCAATCATGACCCGGTAGGGGTTTTGCAGCACATAGACCGTGTAACCGACAGGGGCCGTCAGATCGGCCACAAAGCGCGTGCGCGTCTCATCGCCCGCCACCCGGGCTGCCGTCGCGGCCGGAAAGTCGGCGGCATTGGCGGCAGGGAGGCTGTTGCCGCTCAACAGGATCAGCATGGCAAGCCCAAGGCACTGCAGCAAACGGACTGCGGCCCTGTAGGAGCGACTGGCTGTGTCAAACGTCATGGCGGAACGGTTTTTTGCTTTCGAGTTAGGCTCTAAACCTAGGGGCCACAGGGTTAACCAATGGTTGCCAGAGGCACGCAGCGGGGAAAGCTTGCAATTTTCAACCCCTCCCCATAAAGATGGAGCGTCACCTACGTGTCAGTCCTCACGATTCTGAGGCAGGATTGACCAGGCGTCAGAATTTCGCGGCAAGCGAGGGGTCCGGAGGCGTTACGCCAACCTCGTGCGACGCGGCATGGAGCGTGGTCCCTCATGGTGGGATCCGCCGAATATGGAACCGTTCCGGTGATCGGAACACGAGGACAATCTTGGGCATGACCCACGCCACGGCGAGCGCGCTACACGAGGACCGGAATAACCCGGCTCCCGTAGCATTTTCGCATCCGTCTGCGGGCTGGCGTTCATTGCCCCTATCGCGCAACAGCATCTCAATGTCCCACAGGCGTCTCCTGACCGGAGCGGAGAACCTAGGGGGCTTGCCGTGCAGGCGCAGAGGACTTGAAACATGGGCAGCAAGATGCTCATCGATGCCACACACCCCGAAGAGACCCGCGTGGTCGTCATCAAAGGGAACCGCATCGAGGAATTCGACTTCGAAAGCGCCGCACGCCGCCAGCTGAAGGGCAATATCTATCTGGCGAAGGTAACACGCGTGGAGCCATCGCTCCAGGCAGCCTTCGTTGAGTATGGCGGTAACCGCCATGGCTTCCTCGCCTTTTCCGAAATCCACCCCGACTATTACCAGATCCCCTTGGCAGACCGCCTTGCGCTGATCCAGGCGGAAGAGGAAGAGCACGCCCGCGAAAACGAGGACGAGGAAGAAGAGCACAACCGCCGCAGCCAGCGCCGCGGACGTGACCGGGACCGCAACCGCGACCGCCAGGCCAGGCCCTCGGCTGAAGAGGCCGGAGATTCGGATGTGGACGCTGAGGAATTCACTTCCGAAAGTGAAAACGACAGCGAAGATCAGCATGACGAGCCCACCATGTCGGGCAGCGAGGATGACGCAGCTACCGAAGGCTGGAACGACACGCCGCAGCGCGCCGAACCGCTGGCTGCGACACACGGCGGCCATTCGGTCTCGGAAGCCGTCGAGGCGGATGAGGAAGACAGCAGCTCAGAGGAACCGGAAGATCACGCCGAAGCTACTGCCTTCGACGATGAGCAGGCCGAACAGGACGCCAGTCAGGAGAGCGAAGGCCTCGCCTCCGCGCCTTCGGTCGCGCATGGCATGCCCGGCGAACTCGGTAACGGCATCGAGGAAGTGGGCGAAGACCCTGACAACGCCAAGGTTGAATCCATCGGCGCGGAAGATGCGATGGAGGAGGTTCCCCAGCGCCGCCGCAAGGTGCAGCGCAAGCAGTACAAAATTCAGGAAGTCATCAAGCGCCGTCAGGTGATCCTGGTGCAGGTCGTGAAGGAAGAGCGCGGCAACAAGGGCGCGGCTCTCACCACCTATCTCTCACTTGCCGGACGTTATTGCGTGCTGATGCCGAACACCGCGCGCGGCGGCGGCATCTCCCGCAAAATTACCGACTCCGGTGACCGCCGCCGCCTCAAGGAAGTGGCGAAGGAAATCGAAGTTCCGCAGGGCATGGGGCTCATCGTCCGCACGGCGGGCGCCCAGCGCACCAAGACCGAAATCAAGCGCGACTATGATTATCTGCTCCGCATGTGGGAGAGCGTGCGCGACCTGACGCTCAAGAGCCAGGCCCCTGCCCTCGTTTACGAGGAAGGCAGTTTGGTGAAGCGCGCCATCCGCGACCTCTACACCAAGGATGTGGACGAAGTGATGGTCGAGGGCGATGAGGCCTATCGTGAAGCGAAGGACTTCATGAAGATGCTCATGCCCAGCCACGCCAAAAACGTGAAGCCCTACAAGGAACCGCGTCCGCTGTTCTCGCGCTATCAGGCCGAAAGCCAGCTCGACGCCCTCTACTCGCCGACTGTCACGCTGCCGTCCGGCGGTTACATGGTCATCAACCAAACGGAAGCCCTGGTGTCGGTTGACATCAACTCCGGCAAGGCGACGCGCGAACACAACATCGAGGACACCGCCCTCAAGACGAACCTTGAGGCGGCGGATGAAATCGCCCGCCAGCTTCGCCTGCGCGATCTTGCGGGCCTTGTCGTGATCGACTTCATCGACATGGAGGAGAAGCGCAACAACCGCAACGTCGAACGGCGGATGAAGGATGCGCTGAAGAACGACCGCGCCCGCATCCAGGTCGGCCATATCAGCCATTTCGGCCTGCTCGAAATGTCGCGCCAGCGCCTGCGCCCGGGCCTTCTCGAAGGATCCTCGCGCACCTGCCCACATTGCGAGGGCCGTGGCGTTGTCCGCTCGATCTCGTCCT
>JBEIDW010000095.1:0-10924 GCA_040383265.1 Hyphomicrobiales bacterium | reverse complement strand
TCCGCGCCGCCAGGTCATGGCTTACCGCCAGTCGGCCGCCACGCTGAACCTGCTGCGCGCTTTCGCCCAGGGCGGCTATGCCAATCTTGAGCACGTCCACAAGTGGACACTCGACTTCCTCAAGGATTCGCCCTCCTACGAACGCTACCAGGAGATTTCGGACCGCATCACCGAAGCCGTCGGCTTCATGCGCGCCTGCGGTATCAATGCCGATACCGCGCCGCAGCTTCGCACCACCGATTTCTTCACCAGCCATGAAGCGCTTCTGTTGGGCTATGAGCAGGCGCTGACACGGGTCGATTCCACCTCCGGCGACTGGTATGCCACCTCCGGCCACATGCTGTGGATCGGCGACCGCACCCGCCAGCCGGACCACGCCCATGTCGAGTTCATGCGCGGCGTGAAGAACCCCATCGGCCTCAAATGCGGCCCGTCGCTGAAGCCTGACGAACTGATCCGCCTGATCGACACGCTGAACCCGGAAAACGAACCGGGACGCCTGACGCTGATCGCCCGCTTCGGCGCCGACAAGGTGGAAAAGCACTTGCCGGACCTGATCCGTGCCGTGAAGCGCGAAGGCAAGGTGGTCGTCTGGTCCTGCGACCCGATGCATGGCAACACCATCAAATCCACCAGTGGCTACAAGACGCGCCCCTTCGAGTCGGTTCTGGGCGAAGTGCGCCGCTTCATGGCAGTGCATCAGGCCGAAGGCACCCATGCAGGTGGCATCCATGTCGAAATGACCGGCAAGGATGTGACCGAATGCACCGGCGGCCTGCGCGCGCTGCGCGACGAGGATTTGAACGACCGCTACCATACCTTCTGCGATCCGCGTCTCAACGCGGCGCAGGCGCTGGAACTGTCCTTCCTCGTCGCCGAGGAGATCAAGAAGGAAATGGCCTCGCGCCCGAAGGTTGATGACGAGGATTCAGTCGAGGCGGCGGAGTGAGTCACTCCTGATTTCTGTCATTCCGGCGAAGGCCGGAATCCAGCTTGAGATGCCAGACGCTGGACCCCGGCCTTCGCCGGGGCGACGCTATCGTGGAATTGTCCCGGAAGGTTTTACATGATCGAACTTTATCACTGGCCCACGCCCAACGGCCACAAGATCACGATCTTCCTTGAGGAGGCGGGGCTTTCCTACACCGTGCATCCGGTCGACATCGGCAAGGGCGAACAGTTCAAGCCGGAGTTCCTGGCGATTGCCCCTAACAACCGTATCCCGGCGATCATCGACACAGTCCCGGCGGATGGTGGAAAGCCGGTCTCGCTGTTCGAATCCGGCGCGATCCTGCTCTATCTGGCCGACAAGACGGGCAAGTTCATTCCGCAAGACCTGCGCGGCCGCGCGGAGGTGCTGCAATGGCTGTTCTGGCAGATGGGCGGGCTTGGCCCCATGTCCGGTCAGGCCGGCCATTTCGCCATCTATGCGCCGGAGAAGATCCCCTACGGCATCGAACGCTACACCAAGGAAGTGAACCGCCTTTATGGGGTGATGGACCGGCGCCTAGCAGACCGGCCCTATCTGGCGGGTGACTATTCCATTGCCGACATCGCCTCCTACCCCTGGGTGGTGCCATACGAGCGCTATCACCAGACACTCGAGGACTTCCCCAACCTCAAGCGCTGGTTCGAGGCGATCAAGGTGCGTCCCGCCGTTCAAAAGGTCTATGCCGCAGTTCCGGCATCCTATGCGAAGCCGATCACGGATGAAGAGCGCAAGGTGCTGTTTGGCCAGACGGCCAAGCCCTGAACTGATCAGGGCACCAGGGCAGGCGCGGGTTTTGCGGCGGGCCGCCTGCGGAATTCCGCGAAGATGTGGGTGAACAGGGCAGCGAGCACGATTCCGCCGCCGATCAGTGTTTGGATGGATGGCATTTCGCCGAGGAACAAGAAGACCCAGAGCGGCGTGAGCGGCACTTCAAGTGCAGCGAGCAAGGTCGCTTCCGCCGCCGGAATGCGCCGGGAACCGATGGCGTAAAGCGCCAGGCCCGAGGCGCTCTGCACGATGCCGAAGGCCACGCAGAGCAGAAAATCCTGCTGCGAGATCGACAACGGTTCGGCAAACCAGAAACCCGCCAGCGAGCAGAACCAGGCCGAGAGCGCCATGGCGGGCAGCATGGGCACTTCGCGGTGGCGGCGCATGATGGTGGTGAAACACGCCATGCATAGCGTCATCAGCACCGCGAGGAACTGGCCGAACAGGCTGCCGCCCATTTCCGCCCCCCACAGCATAACGCCCACGCCCAGCATCGCCACGGTGCTGCCGATCAGGGTGGAGCGCGAAGGCCTCTCCCTGATCACCAGATAGGCGATGGCGGCCGTCACAAAGGGAACCGTGGCGTAGATCACCATGGCATCGGCCACGGTGGTGAAGCGCAGCGCCCCGATGCCGCTGATCATAGCCGCCGCCGAAAGCACCGCCACCGCCAGCGTTGGCCAGCCCAGCCCGCGCAGGACCACAAGGCTTCTCTTGCCCTCCATGTAGAAGAACAGGCCGAACACGGCAGTCCCTGCAAAGATGCCGCGCCAGAACAGCATGGTCATCAGGTCAGCCGAGATGTTGCGCACGAAAAGGCCGGAGGTGGACCAGCAAAGCGCCGCCGCAGCCACCATCAGCAGGCCGATCTGGTGCTGTCTATGCTCGGCGCTGGTCACGGAGGGTGTTCTGTCCACGGCTGATAACGTCCGGATATTTGCTATAAATGAGCCCATTCCGGCGGAGAAGCGGGCAATTGGCATGGCTCGGCCCATGTTGCGGGCCTTGACCTTGCCGGACGGCTGACGCATGGTGCGCCTTGAAATGACCAATTGCCCCGCCACCGCCGCCATTTGCGGCATTATTATTTGCAGCTAGCTCAACACCGCTGGCAGGGCGCCGCTTGACCGAAATCCAAGATGAAGCGAACCCGGGCCGGCAAGCCTGAGGATCGACATGTCTTTGCGCCTCTACAATACGCTGACCCGCACCAAGGAAGACTTCACGCCCTTGGACCCGATCAACCTGCGCATGTATGTCTGCGGGCCGACGGTGTACGACTACGCCCATATCGGCAATGCCCGGCCGGTCATCGTGTTCGACGTTCTGTTCCGGCTGCTGCGCCAGCTTTATGGCGAAGGCCATGTCACCTACGTCCGCAACATCACCGATGTGGATGACAAGATCAACGCGCGGGCGCGGGACGAGGGCATTTCCATACGTGAACTGACGGAACGCACGGCAAAGCAGTTTCATGCCGATATCGCGGCGCTGGGCGTTTTGCCGCCCACGGTGGAGCCGCGCGCCACCGAGCACATCGCCGAGATGATCGACATCATCGGGAAGCTCATCGCCAACGGCCACGCCTATGCCGCGGATGGCCATGTGCTGTTCAATGTGCCGTCAATGAACGACTATGGCCAGCTCTCGCGCCGTTCGCTCGATGAGATGCTGGCGGGCGCGCGCGTCGACATCGCTCCCTACAAGCGTGGCGACATGGACTTCGTGCTGTGGAAGCCGTCTGATGAAAACACACCCGGCTGGGACAGCCCGTGGGGCCGCGGCCGCCCGGGCTGGCACATTGAATGCTCAGCCATGAGCTGGAAGCATCTGGGCGAAGTGTTCGACATCCACGGTGGCGGCATCGACCTCGTGTTTCCACACCACGAGAACGAGATCGCGCAAACGCGCTGCGCCTTCGGCCACTCTGTCATGGCCAATGTCTGGATGCACAACGGCTTCCTGCAGGTGGAAGGCCAGAAGATGTCGAAGAGCCTCGGCAACTTCCTGACCATCAACGAGCTTCTGGCCGACTGGCCCGGTGACGTGCTGCGCTTCAACATGCTGCGTACCCATTACCGTCAGCCCATAGACTGGACGATCAAGAGCCTTGAGGAAAGCTGGCGTACGCTCGAAGGCTTCTTCAACAATGCTGGCGCGGCTCTCGCGGAACCGGGCAGGATCGCCGCGCCGGTTCTCGAAGCCCTGGTGGATGATCTCAATACCCCGAAGGCCATCGCCGAGCTTCATGCGCTGGACAGGCCGGGCGCACAGAACATGCTGGGTGAAACGCTGAAGGCGTTGGGCTTCACCGGTAATCTCGCCTCTCCCAAGGCTGAAGCAGCGGTGGATGTGGCGGCGGTGAATGCGCTGATCACGGCGCGCCTTGATGCGCGCAAGGCGAAGAACTGGGCCGAGAGCGACCGCCTGCGTGACGAACTGGCAAAGCTGGGCGTCGCCATCAAGGACAACAAGGACGGTACGACGAGCTGGGAGGTAAAGCGGTGAAGGCTTCCACTACCCACACCATGCCGTCACCCCGGCGCAGGCCGGGGTCCAGCTTTTCGCTGGGGGGCGTCCGAAGCGGGCTTCCGGCCTTCGCGGGAATGACGGCTGTTTTGAAGGATCCATGTGATGACCGCGCCTGACAAGAAATCCTGGCATGACAGCCTGCCGTTTCCGAAGCGCTGGCTGTTTTACATCACCCTCAAATTCATGGTGCTGGCGCTGGCGATCTATCTGGCACTGCATTGGCAGGGACTTTTCTGATGGCACGCGAACGCATCTATATCTTCGACACGACCTTGCGTGACGGGCAGCAGACGCCCGGCATCGATTTCTCGCTCGAAGACAAGTTCATGGTGATGAACCTGCTCAATACGCTGGGCGTCGACTACATCGAGGGCGGCTATCCGGGTGGCAACCCGATTGATACGGCGTTGTTCGCGGAAGCGCGCGAGAGCAAGGCCATCTTCACCGCCTTCGGCATGACCAAGCGGGCAGGGCGCTCGGTGTCGAATGATGCTGGCTTCCAGCACCTGCTGCAGGCGAAGTCGAAAGCAGTGTGCTTCGTGGCGAAGTCATGGGACTATCATGTCCGGGTGGCGCTGGGCTGCACCAATGATGAAAATCTCGAAACCATACAGCAGTCCGTTGCGGCGGCGAAGGCCGTGGGCAAGGAAGTGCTGATCGACTGCGAGCATTTCTTCGATGGCTATAAGGCGAACCCAGCCTATGCGCTGGCCTGTGCCGAAACGGCTTATAATGCGGGCGCGCGCTGGGTAGTGCTGTGTGACACAAATGGCGGGACGCTTCCCTCCGAAATCTCTGAGATCGTCCGTACCGTGACGAAGCATGTGCCCGGTAGCCATCTGGGCATCCATGCGCATAATGATACTGAACACGCGGTGGCCAATTCTCTGGCCGCCGTCGATGCGGGCGTGCGCCACATTCAGGGCACGCTCAACGGCATCGGCGAGCGTTGTGGCAATGCCAATCTCGTCTCGATCATCCCACGCTGGTGCTGAAGACGCATTTTGCCACGCGTTTTGAAACCGGCATCGATGCGGAACGCCTGTCGCAGCTCACTCACATCTCCCGTGCCTTTGACGAGATGCTGAACCGCTCACCCAACAAGCAGGCACCCTATGTTGGCAAAAGCGCCTTCGCCACCAAGGCTGGCATTCATGCCTCAGCATTGGCCAAGGAGCCTGAAACCTACGAGCATGTTCCGCCGGAATCTGTTGGCAACCGCCGTCACGTTCTGGTGTCGGACCAGGCCGGCAAGTCCAACCTCATCGCGGCGCTGCAGCGGATGGGGGTTAAGGTGGCCAAGGAAGACCCGCGACTCGACGATCTTCTGCGCACCGTGAAGGAACGCGAGGCGGAGGGCTATGCCTATGACGGGGCGGATGCGTCTTTCGAGCTGCTGGCCAGGCGGGCGCTGGGCGGTGTTCCCAGATATTTCGATGTCCTTTCCTTCCGCGTGATCGTCGAGCAGCAGGGCGAGGAGACCGTGTCCGAAGCCGTGGTGAAAGTGAAGGTCGATGACAAGGTCTACCTCAACGCGGGCGAGGGCAACGGCCCCGTCAACGCGCTGGATGTGGCGCTGCGCAAGGATCTCGGCAAGTACCAGAGCCACATCGCCGACATGGAACTCGCGGATTTCAAGGTGCGCATCCTGAACGGCGGCACAGCGGCCACCACCCGCGTGCTGATCGAAAGCCGCGATGGCAAGGGCAACCGCTGGTTCACGGTGGGCGTGTCACCCAATGTCGTGGACGCCTCCTTCCAGGCGCTCTCTGACGCGCTGGTCTACAAGCTGGTGCGCGAGGGCGTCTCGCCCGACTGACGTGGCATGCGTGCCGGGTATGCAAACCATGTTGGACACGGGGTTTGCTTATCCGTCCGATAAGCGTCTAAACGGCGTCCATGTCGACAGCCGGTGAAGGCGGGGCTTCCCGCGGAATGAGTGAAGCCGAAAAGGGCGTGGTGCTGGCGGTGATGGCCCATCTCGTCTGGGGCGGGATGGCTGTCTATTTTGGCCTCATCCGCTATATCTCGCCCGTTGAGATCGCGGTGAACCGTGGCTTCTGGGCGCTACCCATCGCCATTGCTGTGGTGTGGTATCTCGGGCAGTGGAAGGATGTGCGGCGCGCCGTTGCGAGCCCGAAGAATCTCGCGATCCTCACCCTCACGTCCTGCCTCATCGTGTTCAACTGGGGCTTCTATGTGTGGTCCATCGAAGTGGGCCGCACGCTGGAATCAAGCCTCGGCTATTTCATCAACCCGCTGCTCAATGTGGTGATGGGCTATTTGTTTCTGGGCGAGCGCTTCACCCTGCCGCAGAAGATCGCCCTGGCGCTTGCCACCATCGCGGTGCTGATGCAGACGGTGGCCCTGGGCCATGTGCCGTGGCTCGGATTGATGCTGGCCTCGACCTTCTGCCTCTATGGCTTCCTGCGGAAGACTATTGCCGTCGGCCCCACGCAGGGTTTTCTCATCGAGGTGGCGATTGTCACCCTGCCGCTGTTGGGGGCGGAAGCCTGGCTGTTCTCGAAGGGCGAGGCGATGTTCGGCTCGTCCACATTCAATACGCTGATGTTGATGGGGTGTGGCGTGATGACGGCTGCGGCGCTGATTCTGTTCACGGCCTCGATCCGCCGTATCCGCTATTCGACGGCGGGCCTGCTGCAGTATATTTCGCCCTCGCTGGTGTTTCTCACCGCCGTGTTCATCTTCCATGAGCCGATGAGCACGCTGAAGCTCATCTCCTTCATCATCATCTGGATCGCACTGGCCATTTTCTCGGTGGCGGCCATCCGGGATGACTGGAACCGGCGGCAGGCCGCTGCCTGAACCTCACATTTTATTGAGGAGCGGCTGATCCGGCACCAGTTCAGGCGTGAGTTTCAGGCGGCGCTCGAAGGCGGGAATCACGTCCTCGGCGCTGGTTACTACATCCATGCCGAATTCCAGCCCCTCGCGGATGAAGCGTTCGGTCCGCATATGCTCGAACAGCGTCACCAGCGGGTTCCAGTAGCCTTCCACATTGCACAGGATGATGGGCTTGCGGTGTTGGTTGAGTTGCGCCCAAGTAGAAATCTCCGCCAGTTCCTCCAGCGTGCCAAGGCCACCGGGAAGCGCCACGAAGCCGGAGGCGCGGGCGAACATCGTCATTTTGCGCTCATGCATGTCGGCGGTGACGATCAACTCGTTGACGTCGGTGAGCATCCGTTCCCGGTTGGCGAGAAATTCTGGAATGATTCCCGTTACATGGCCGCCGCTTTCCAGCACCGCGCGGGCGGTTTCACCCATCAGGCCAAGGCTTCCACCACCATAGACAAGACCGATTCCAGCCGCTGCCATGGCTTTTCCCAAGCTCCGCGCCGATTCCATGTAGGCAGGGTTGCGGCCATTGCCAGAGCCACAGTAGACGCAGAGTTTCCGGGGTGGGTTCATAGGACAGGGCTCCTCCAAACTGTGGTCCGTCAGGGCGATTCATCCCCCACAGGCGTGAATAATCCATTCGCAAATCTTTGCTTAAATTGAAACAGGGCCTTATGAAGGTCGTCAAACTTTCCTCGCATGGGGCTTCCGCCTCGTGCCGAATGAGATCAGGAACGGCAAGGACATGCAGAACAAGAACCCGATTTTGGTGCTCACCGGGGCAGCCATCGTTGCGGCCGCCGCAGTGGCTGGTATCACGCGCGACAAGTGGATGGCGCCTGAAACCCCCGCCGTGACGGTGGAGCAGACCACAGAGGCCAGCGGGCAGCCCGCCACGCCCGAGGCACCCGCTGCAACGCAGAATGCAACCACGGCCGAAACCCAGCCCGAACAGCCTGCCGCTCCGGCGTCGGATACCACCGTGGCCGAAGCCCAGCCCGAACAGCCTGCTGATCCGGCTCAGGAAACGGCGCCTGCCGTATCACCGCCTGAAGGCAATGCAGCGGCGGAGCCGCAAGTTCCCACTTTTGATACGGTGAATATCCAGAAGACGGGTGAGGCCGTGATTGCGGGCCGCGCCGAGGCCGGCGCCGATGTAGTGGTGAAGCTGGACGGCAAGGAAATCGGCCGGACCACCGCCAATGCGGACGGCGCGTTCGTGGTCGTGCCGGACCAGCCCCTTCCTGCTGGCAGCGGGGCGCTCACCATCGAGGCCCTGGGTAAGGGTGAGAGCACCCCGATCGTATCCGAGCAGAGCGTTGCCGTCATTGTCCCGGCCGGTCAGCCCTCTGAGGCGCTTGTCGCGATCGTCAGCCCGAATGCGCCGACCAAGGTTCTGCAGAAGCCGGAACCCCAGCCTGAACCAGCAGCGGCCACGTCTGACCAGGCTGCGAAGCCTGCCACGCTCGTTAGCATCGATGCCGTTGATTATGACACCAATGGCAACATCGTGTTTTCCGGCAAGGGCGACCCGGGCAATACAGCGCGCATCTATGTGGACAACACCATGATCGGCGATGCGGCGGTCGGCGCGGATGGCCGGTGGAGTTTCTCCGGCACCGCGGATATCGCACCGGGCAACCATAGCCTGCGCGTCGATGGCCTCGATGGCGAAGGTAAGGTTGTAAACCGCGTCGAAGTGCCCTTCTTCCGCGAGGATCAGAGCAAGGTTGCCGAGGCGGCGCCGGCTGAAACCACCGTCGCCCAGACGGAGCCCGCACCCGCCGCTCCGGCGGCGGAGGAACCGGCCAGCCAGCCTGCGGCCGAAGCGCCCCAGCCCGAGACTGCCGCCGAGGCGCCGCCCGCGCCGGAGGCAGCCGCCCCCGCCAAGCCCAAGCAAGGCCGCGTCGTCATCCAGCCTGGCAACAATCTGTGGCACATCTCGCGCGTGCTCTACGGCAGCGGCGCGAAGTACACCATGCTGTACGAGGCCAACAAGGATCAGATTCGTGATCCGGACCGGATTTACCCGGGTCAGGTGTTCAAGACGCCGGATGTAGCCCCGAAGGCCGAAACCATCGATCCGAAGCGCCGCGATCCGCTGAAGCCTGAGGAAAACGAAGGCGTAGCCCCGTAGTTTTCCGCTTCGCTTGCGGGGCGTGGCTGCCTATATGCACTGGTTATGAGCCGCAAGACGCCCCCCAGTTCCGACAAGACGATCACGGCGGATGGTGACCAATGGACCATCCTCCGTGACATGCTTCCCTATCTTTGGCCGGAGGGGCACCCTGGCCTGAAGGCCCGCGTCGTGTTGGCCATGCTGGCGCTGGTGCTGTCCAAGGTTGTCACGGTCGCCACGCCTTACGCCTTCAAATATGCGACCGATGCATTGACGGGCAAGGCGGATGTGGCCACCACGGCTGTGACCGTGGTCGTGTTCCTCGTCCTCGCCTATGGTTTCGGCCGGATCATGATGGTGGTGCTTGCGCAGATCCGCGATGCCATTTTCGCCAAGGTCAGCCAGCGCGCGGTGCGTGAACTCGCTGTGCGCACGTTCCGCCACCTGCATGCGCTCTCCCTCAAGTTCCACCTGGAGCGGCGCACCGGAGGTCTGGCGCGCATCGTTTCGCGCGGCACCATGGGCATCGACACGGTTCTCCGGTTCTCGCTGTTCAATACTCTTCCCACCATTCTCGAAATCGCCTTCGTGGCCGGTATCCTCGCCTGGTCCTATGGCTGGCTCTATGCGGCGGTGATCCTCGCAACCGTGCTGGCCTATGTCTGGTTCACCTATGCCGCCACCGAATGGCGCATCAACATCCGCCGCGACATGAACGCAGCCGACACCGAGGCCAACACCAAGGCTGTCGACAGCCTGCTCAATTTCGAGACCGTCAAGTACTTCGGCAACGAAGAGCACGAGGTGAAGCGTTACGCCCGCTCGATGGAAACCTATGAAGTGGCCGCCATCAAGACCTGGGTATCGCTCTCTGTGCTGAACGCAGGACAGGCCGTCATATATTCGACCGGCCTCACCATCGTGATGATCATGTCGGCGCTCAGCGTCCGGGCCGGCACCGCCACGGTCGGCGATTTCGTGATGATCAACGCCCTGATGATCCAGCTTTACATGCCGCTGAACTTCATCGGCTCCTCCTACCGTGAGATTAAGCAGGGTTTGATAGACGTGGAGCAGATGTTCACGCTTCTCAATGTCAATGCCGAGATCAAGGACAAGCCCGGCGCCAAGCCGCTCGTGGTGAAGGAGGCCGAGGTCGTCTTCGAAAACGTCAACTTCTCCTATGGTCCCGAACGGCCGATCCTGAAGAACCTGTCGCTCCGCGTGCCCCCGGGCAAGACGGTGGCGATCGTCGGGCCCTCCGGGGCAGGAAAGTCCACCATCTCCCGGCTGCTTTACCGCTTCTATGACGTGACTTCGGGCCGGGTGCTGATCGACGGGCAGGACATCTCTCTCGTCACACAGACATCGCTTCGCGCCGCCATCGGCATGGTGCCGCAGGATACGGTGCTGTTCAACGACACCATCCGTTACAACATCCACTACGGCAGGCCCGACGCGACGGACGAAGAGGTGGAGGATGCAGCGCGCATGGCCCAGATCCATGATTTCGTGATGAGCCTGCCCAAGGGCTATGATTCGC
Source organism: Hyphomicrobiales bacterium (assembly GCA_040383265.1). GTDB lineage: Bacteria > Pseudomonadota > Alphaproteobacteria > Rhizobiales > Aestuariivirgaceae > Aestuariivirga. The sequence goes on along the minus strand of JBEIDW010000095.1, from coordinate 115 downwards.
TCGTGGGCGAGCGCGGCCTGAAGCTGTCAGGCGGCGAGAAGCAGCGCGTGTCGATCGCCCGCACCATCCTGAAAGGCCCGCCCATTCTCATTCTCGACGAGGCGACCTCCGCGCT
>JBEIDW010000094.1:0-11255 GCA_040383265.1 Hyphomicrobiales bacterium | reverse complement strand
CATCTCGCCGTTGGCGGAGATGGCGCCGACCTGGGCAATCTCTTCGTTCGTCGTGATCTTCTTCGACTGCTTCTTGAGGTTCTCGACCACTTCGAGAACGGCTTTCTCGACGCCGCGCTTGAGGTCCATCGGGTTCATGCCGGCGGTCACGTTCTTCGCGCCTTCGCGCACGATCGCCTGGGTCAGCACGGTGGCGGTGGTGGTGCCGTCGCCAGCGAGGTCGTTGGTCTTGGACGCGACCTCACGCACCATCTGGGCGCCCATGTTCTCGAACTTGTCTTCGAGTTCGATCTCCTTGGCGACGGTCACGCCGTCCTTGGTGGTGCGCGGAGCACCGAAGCTCTTGTCGATGACGACGTTGCGGCCCTTGGGGCCGAGGGTCACCTTCACCGCGTTGGCGAGAATATCGACGCCGCGCAGCATGCGCTCACGGGCATCACCGGCGAAACGGACTTCTTTGGCAGCCATTGGAATTCCTCAAACTTAACTGTTGAATTTCTGAAGCGGGTCTCGTGGCTTAGCCAACGATGCCCATGATGTCGGATTCCTTCATGATCAGGTACTCGGTACCGTCGATCTTGACTTCCGTGCCCGACCACTTGCCGAACAGCACGCGGTCGCCCTTCTTCACGTCGAGGGCAACGATCTTGCCGGACTCGTCACGCGCGCCGGCGCCAACGGCGATCACTTCGCCCTGCATCGGCTTTTCCTGCGCGGTCTCCGGAATGATGATGCCGCCCTTGGTCTTGGTGTCTTCCTCGACGCGCTTGACGACGACGCGGTCGTGCAGAGGACGGAATTTCATGTTGGCTAACTCCTCGTAATGACTTCATTATGTGAGGTTTGAGACTGGTTTGCCCTACCGGGGACCAGCCCTGTTAGCACTCAGATCTTTCGAGTGCTAGCAGTTGCATGACGAGATAGGAGCGTCTCTGCCAGCCGTCAAGGGGGCGAAATCATGACCATGGTTAAATTCCGCACATTTCAGAAGAGCGGCGATACGGCCTTGTAGAGCGAGCGGAATTTTGTGAGGCGTTCGGCATAGGACTGGGCCAGGGCCGGCTCCGGGCGGATTTCGACTGCGACAGGCGGCTTGCCACAGACCTCCGCGGCGCCCTCTCCGGTGGCGGCGAGGCGTGCCAGGCGGGCCGCCCCGAAGGCGGGGCCGGCTTCCGCGCCCTCCGCCAGCAACACCGTTTTGTTCAAGGCGCTGGCGAGGATTTTCATCCACAGCCTGCTCTTCGATCCACCGCCGTTGACGGCAATGCGGGCGGGAATTGGCCCGGTTTGCTCCACATAGCCCTGCGCGTCGGCAAGCGAGAGCACCACGCCGTCCAGCACGGCCTGTATGACCTGTGTACGGGTGGAGGCCGGGGTGAGGCCGAAGAGGACGCCTTTGGCATGCGGGTTGTTGTGTGGTGTCCGCTCTCCCGAGAGATAGGGCAGGAACAGGACGGGGGAAGGCCCGGCGAACGCCGCCTCGGTTTCGGCCATCAGCTTACCGATGTCAGCCTCGCCCAGAAGGCCTGCTGCCCAAGCCAGGGCGCCTGCGCCGTTCAGAAGAGCGGCCATCTGGAACCAGCGGTCCGGCAGGCCGTGGCAGAAGGTATGGACCAGCTGCTCGGGCGCTGGCCGGTAACTGTCGCGGGCCACGAAATACTGTGTGGCCGTGCCGATGGAGATGAAGGCGTCGCCAGGGTTCACGACCCCCGATCCGATGGCTCCGGCCGCCGCATCGCCCGCACCCGCCGCCACGACGGTGCCGGGTCGGAGGCCCCAGGAGGCAGCCACCGCTCCGGAGAGTTGACCGGAGACGGCGGAGCCCTCCAGAACCGTGGGCAGCAGGGCAAGGGAAATGCCGCAGGCCTGAGCGATTTCGGGTGACCACTGGCGTTTGCCGGAATCGAGCAGGAGGGAGCCCGAGCCATCGCACATGTCGGTGGCGAGGCTGCCGGTCATCCGCAGGCGCAGGTAATCCTTGGGCATCAGCAGGTGGCGGGCCCTGGCCATGATGTCGGGCTCATGACGCCGGAGCCAGAGCAGCTTGGGGGCCACAAAGCCCGGCATGGCGGGAACGCCCGCGATGCGGCCAATCCCTGGCAGGCGGTGGTTCAGCTCCTCCGCCTCCTGGTGGGCGCGTCCGTCATTGTGGAGAATGGCCGGGCGCAGCGGCTGGCATGACTCATCGAGCAGCACCGCGCCATGCATCTGGCCGGACAGCCCGATGGCGCGGGTGCCGGACCATTTCGGCCCCGCCGCCGCCTTCACCTCATGGACGGCCTGTTCGACGGCGGTCCACCAGTCCTCCGGGTTCTGCTCCGACCACAAGTCGTGCGGGCGCGAAATGGTGAGCGGCGCTGTGGCGGATGCCATGAGCCGCTGCGCCTCATCCACCACCACGGCCTTGACCGAGGAGGTGCCAATATCGAGCCCGAGGAACATGGGTTTGATCAGTCCTTCTGCGCCACCAGCATGTAATTTACGTCCATGTCGCGGCTCACCTTCCACTGGCGGGAGAGCGGGTTGTAGGTGACGCCCTTCTCGTCCTTCACCGAAAGGCCGTTCTCCGAGAGCCAGCCTTTCAACTCGTCCGGCTTGATGAATTTTTCCCACTGGTGGGTGCCTTTGGGCAGCCAGCCCAGCACATATTCCGCTCCCACGATGGCGAGGCCGAAGGATTTCAGCGTGCGGTTGAGGGTGGCGACGAACATCAGCCCCCCGGGCTTCAGCATGGAGGCGCAGGACGCGACGAAGGCACGGGGGTCGGACACATGCTCGATCACCTCCATGTTGAGGATCACATCGAATGTCTCGCCCGCTGCGGCCAGGTCTTCTGACGTGCCCACCCGGTAGTCGATTTCCAGGCCCATCTCCTGTGCGTGGACAGAAGCCGTCTTGATGTTCTTTTCCGAAGGGTCAACGCCCGTGATGGAGGCCCCGAGCCGGGCCATGGGTTCCGTCAGAAGCCCGCCGCCGCAGCCGATATCAAGGAAACGCAGGCCCTCGAAGGGCTGGCGCTCAAGCGGGTCGCGCCCGAAGCGGGCGGTCACCTGCTCCTTGATGAACTGCAGGCGGACGGGATTGAACACATGCAGCACCCCGAACTTGCCTTTCGGGTTCCACCATTCGGCGGCCATGCGGGAGAATTTCTCGACTTCCGAGGGGTCGAGGGAGGGGGCGAAGGCTGTCATGTCAAAATCCAATTTTCTGCCGGGGCCATTATTGCATAAGCGTAGCCCGTCATCTATGAGTACGCCGCGCCGCATCCGGGGGTTCAATCGTCCATCAGACTTGGCCACCAGCCGGACCTTAGCAAGGGTTGGGGCGGCGGGGATATGAAAGGTTTGGCCGATGGGCCGTTTGGTAATGAAGTTTGGGGGAACCTCGGTTGCGGATATCGCCCGCATCCGGAATGTTGCCCGCCACGTTGAGCGTGAAGTGAAGGCCGGCCACCATGTGGCGGTGGTCGTATCCGCCATGTCGGGCACGACGGACCGCCTTGTCGGCTGGTGCCGCGAGGCCGCCGCCGTGCATGATGCCCGCGAATATGACGCTGTCGTGGCTTCCGGCGAGCAGGTCACCGCAGGCCTCCTGGCGATTGTTTTGCAAGACCTCGGTATTCCCGCCCGCTCGTGGCAGGGATGGCAGATTCCGCTGAAGACCGATGGGGTTCACGGCGCGGCCCGCATTGCGGGCATCGACGGCGATGAAATCCGCAAGCGCATGGAGCAGGGTCAGGTCGCGGTGATCGCCGGCTTCCAGGGCATCGGGCCTGACCGCCGTATCACGACACTGGGCCGCGGCGGCTCGGACACCTCCGCCGTGGCGGTTGCCGCTGCGCTCGACGCAGCCTGCGACATCTACACGGATGTCGACGGCGTTTACACCGCCGACCCCCGCATCGTGACGGGCGCGCAAAAGCTGGACCGCATCTCTTATGAAGAGATGCTGGAGCAGGCCTCTCTCGGCGCCAAGGTACTGCAGACGCGCTCGGTTGAGTTGGCCATGGTGTACAAGGTGCCGCTGCAGGTGCGCTCGAGCTTCGAGGCGCCCGATTCACCGAACCAGAACAAGCCCGATGGCACGGGTCCCGGAACACTCGTATGCGATGAGGAACGTATCGTGGAACAGCATGTGGTGAGCGGCGTCGCCTATTCGCGCGATGAAGCCAAGGTTTCGATCCGGCGGGTCAAGGACCAGCCGGGCATTTCAGCCGCGATCTTCGGCCCGCTGGCCGAGGCCGACATCAGCGTCGACATGATCGTGCAGAACATTTCCGCTGATGGCGCGTTCGCTGACATCACCTTCACCGTGGCCCGCAAGGACCTGCGCAAGGCTCTGGATGTGCTGAACGGCGTGAAGGACAAGGTGGGCTTTACTGACATCGTGCACTCGGCCGATGTCGCCAAGGTGTCGATCGTCGGCATCGGCATGAGGAGTCATGCCGGTGTTGCTGCAAAGATGTTCCGCTCGCTGGCGGACAAGGGCATCAACATCCAGGCCATCACCACCTCCGAGATCAAGGTCTCGGTGCTGATCGATGAAGCCTATACCGAACTCGCGGTGCGCGCCCTGCACACCGCTTACGGCCTCGACGCCAAGGCCTCCTGAGACAGCCATGCGCATCATCAGCCACCGCGTGACGACGGCCGGCCGCTATAAAGCGGCCACCGTCTCCGTGCGCGGGGACACCGGCTGATGGGTACCTCCGCCCTCGGCCCGCGTGTCCTGCTCAAGCGGCTCCGCGAGGTGATGGCGGAGCCGGTCACAGCGCAGAAGCGCCTCGACAAGATTGCCCAGATCATTGCGGCCAACATGGTGGCGGAGGTCTGCTCGATCTATGTCATGCGGCCGGGTGATGTTCTCGAACTCTATGCCACAGAAGGCCTGAAGCGCGAGGCGGTCCACAAGTCAAAGCTCAAGATCGGAGAGGGTCTCGTCGGCACCATTGCCCGCCAGGCCATTGGCCTGAACCTCTCTGAGGCGCAGGAGCATCCGGCCTTCAAATACCTGCCGGAAACGGGTGAGGAAATCTATCACTCCTTCCTTGGTGTGCCGATCATGCGCGGCGGCACCGTCATCGGCGTTCTCGTGGTGCAGAACCGGACCCGCCGCCACTACACGGAAGAAGAGGAAGAGGCGCTGCAGACCACGGCCATGGTGCTGGCCGAAGTCATCGCGGCAGGAGAGCTGCGCGAGGTGGCGAGCGAAGTGGCCGCCGACGTCGCCCATGTCAGAAGCCATCATCTGCGTGGTGATTCGCTGGCCGAAGGCGTGGCGCTTGGGCATGCCGTGCTGCATGAGCCGCGCGTGGTCATCCAGAACCTCATTGCCGAGAACATCCCCAAGGAAAAAAAACGGCTCGAGGATGCGGTGGCGCAGCTACGCGCCCATGTCGATCAGCTGCTCGACGGATCTGACGTGCAGCGCGGCGGCGCAACCGAATACTCGGATGTCCTCGAAACCATCCGCATGTTCGCGCATGACAAGGGCTGGGTGAACCGCCTGCGCGAGGCGATTGAAACGGGCCTTACGGCGGAAGCCGCTGTGGAGCGCGTGCAGAACGACAACCGCGCCCGCATGGCAAGGACGCCAGACCCTTATCTGCGCGAGCGCATGCATGATCTCGATGACCTGTCGAACCGGCTGCTCCGCATCCTGACAGGCGCAATCGCCACGGCATCGCGCTCAGATCTCCCCGCAAACGCCATCGTAGTGGCCCGTAACATGGGGCCTGCGGAACTTCTCGATTATGACCGCACCAGGCTGCGCGGTGTGATCCTCGAAGAAGGCGGGCGCACCAGCCATGTGGCGATTGTGGCGCGCGCGCTCGGCATTCCTGCCGTCGGCCAGGCCGAAGGCCTGATCGATCTTGTTGATACAGGAAGCCCCATCATTGTCGATGGCGGCACGGGCGAAGTGTTCGTTCGTCCGTCCACGGATATTCAGCGCGCCTATGCGGAGAAGGTCCGCTTCTACGCTCGGAAGCAGGCGCAGTATGCGGCGTTGCGCGATGAACCCGCCATCTGCCGTTCTGGCGAGAAAATCGAACTCAACATCAATGCCGGCCTGATCGTTGACCTGCCGCATCTTCATGATTCAGGCGCCGATGGCGTGGGCCTTTACCGCACTGAACTGCAATTCATGATGGCCAGCCGGTTCCCGCGCCTTGCCCAGCAGGTGCGCCACTATGAAACCATCATCGAGCAGGCGCGGGGCAAGCCTGTCACTTTCCGTACCCTCGACATCGGGGCGGACAAGGTGCTGCCCTATCTCCGCCAGCCGAAGGAAGAAAACCCGGCGCTGGGCTGGCGATCGATCCGCATGGCGCTGGACCGGCCGGCGCTGCTGCGCCTTCAGGTGCGCGCACTGATGACAGCGGCCGAGGGCGCGCCGATGAAGATCATGTTCCCCATGATCGCCGATGTGGAGGAATACAAGCGTGCGGTGGAGGTGGTGGAGATCGAGAAGGCGCATCTTCTGAAGCGCGGCCACCGCCTGCCAGAACCTTTGAAACTCGGCGCCATGATCGAGATTCCCTCGCTGCTCTGGCAGCTTGACCATCTTCTGCCGCTGGTCGACTTTGCATCAATCGGCTCCAACGACCTCGTGCAGTTCCTGTTCGCCTCGGACCGTGGCAATCCGCGGCTTGCCGGCCGCTACGATGCCCTGAGCCCGGCGGCGCTCGGCGCCATGCGCCTGATTGTCGAGAAGGCCGAGAAGCATGGCAAGCCAGTGACGCTCTGCGGCGAACTGGGCGGCCGCCCGCTGGAGGCCATGGGGCTGATCGGCGTGGGACTCACCTCCATTTCCATGGTGCCCTCGGCGGTGGGGCCGGTGAAGGCCATGGTCCGCTCGCTGGATCGCGCCAAGCTGTGGACATTCATGGAACCCCTGTTGTCGAGCCCGCTTCACAGCTTGAGGGCTGAACTTCTCGAATTTGCCCAGCGCAACGGCGTGGTTCTTTGATCTCTTTTCCCCGTTAGCGTCTGATTCACCATTCTCGGTCATTCTTTGGGAAAAGCTCCAGTCAGTGAGCGTGAACCCCACCACAGCCCGAGAGTGGTCTTATGCGTGATGATATTGCCAAGTTAGACGGAACCGCCGAAGAGGCCCACATCCCGGCCGATGTGGCGGAAGAGCAGGCACCTGGTGTCTTCGAGGTCGAAGCCGCAGACTATGAGGAAACCGTTGCCGTTCATCCTCCGAAACCAGATGGTGAGACAGACCCACTGGGCGAGGCCGGGTGGTACCTTGAGCATGAGCGCCTGTCGCATGGCCTGAGCCTTGAAGACGCGGGTGAGGCCACGGGCATCCATCCCTATCACCTTGAAGCGATTGAGCTTGGCGCTGTCACTCATCTGCCGGAGCGGGGTGAAACCCTCGACATGATTGGCATCTATGCCCAATATCTGGGCTTCGATGCGGAGCCGCTGGTCGCACATTATGCGGCGCTTCTGCCGCCGCCGCCCTTGGCGGCCGAGCCGCGCCACCCGGCCAATCCGGCACCCTTTTCCAGCGCCAGGGTGCTGGCATTTGGGCGCCTCGCGAGATTGCCGCACTTCAACATGAAGCGCATGCCCCGGGGCGGCCTTGTCGCCTCCGTGGCGGGTGCCCTGATTCTGGCCGTCACGGCGGGTTATCTGCTGATCCCATCCCATCAGACAGCGAAGCCGGGTGCCGAAGTCGCGGATGCCGTTCCCACGGGTGCTGACCCGATGCCCACGGCCTCGACCGGGCCGGAAGCCGCCGACGTGGCGGTGTCGGAAGCGCCCATGCCCGCAGATGATGCGGGCGCTGCTGCTGCGAAGGCGGGCGAGAACGACCTGGAAGGCACTGGTCTCGATGGCATCACCATGCTCATCGAGAAAAACGTCCTGAATGACAGCAGCAAGGCCAAGGCGAAGACCACAGCCCAACCCGCCGCCGCAGGCGATGTGCCGGTCACCGGCGAAGGCCGCCAGTTCGGCAGCGAGAATGGCGAAAGCCGCCTCACTCTGAAGGCCAAGGCCCCGGTGTGGGTCCGGATCGAGGACAGCCAGGGCAATGTCGTGATGACCCAGATGCTGATGAAGGGCGACACCTACCGTGTGCCGAAACGAGATGGCCTTGTCGTCATCGCGCGCGATGGCGGTCTGCTCGTTTATGTCATCGACGGCAAGGAGAAAGGTATTCTCGGTACGCCGGGTGAAATCCTTGTCGGCCGCTCGCTCGATATCAAGACCTTCGAAGGCTGACGGCCGTACGGTCTTGCGCGCTGTCGTCCAACGCGTTTCCGAAGCCTCCGTCACGGTCGGTGGCCGGGTTACCGGTTCCATCGGCCGTGGCTTTCTCGTGTTGGTCTGTGCCATGGCCGGCGACACGGAGAAGGATGCAGAACGCCTCGCGGCGAAGATCGCGAGGCTCCGCATCTTCAAGGATGAGGCGGACAAGATGAATCTCGCGCTCTCTGCCGTGGAAGGCGCTGTTCTGGCGGTGAGCCAGTTCACGCTTGCCGCCGAGGGCATGGAGAGCGGCAACCGCCCCGGATTTTCGAAGGCTGCCGGACCGGAGGATGGCAGACGCCTCTACGAGCTTTTCTGCGCCTGCCTGCGCGCTGAAGGTGTGAGCGTTGAAACTGGCATGTTTGCGGCGGATATGAAGGTGGCGCTGGTGAATGACGGCCCGGTGACCATTCTCTTCGATACGGCGAAGGCGGGCTGAAAGGCTTCCAACGCGCCGGGGCTTCGGCTAGAAGCCGCCCATGTCCGCCATTCCGCCTGATAAGCTTGACCGCATCATCCAACGCTTCGCCACCGTCGAACATGACATGTCGTCGGGGGCGGTAACGGGTGATGCCTTCGTGAAGCTTTCGAAGGAATATGCCGATCTTGAACCCACCGCCAAGAAGGCCCGTGACCTCCGCAAGGCCTATGACGAGCACGACGACCTGGCCGAGATGGCCCAGTCCGGCGGCGAACTGGCTGATATGGCAGAGGCCGAACGCCCGCTTCTGGAAGAGCGCATCGCAAAGATGGAGCAGGAGGTGCGCATCCTTCTCCTTCCCAAGGATGCGGCCGATGACAAGAACGTGATCCTCGAAGTGCGCGCCGGAACGGGTGGTGATGAAGCTGCGATCTTCGCGGGCGACCTGTTCCGCATGTATCAACGCTATGCCGCCTTCAAGGGCTGGCGGGTGGAAGTGATCTCGGCGAGCGAGGGCGAGCATGGCGGCTTCAAGGAAGTCATCGCCAACATCTATGGCGCGGGCGCCTTCGCGCATCTGAAATTCGAATCTGGCGTACACCGCGTGCAGCGCGTGCCGGCCACTGAAACGCAGGGCCGCATCCACACCTCTGCCGCCACCGTGGCCGTGCTGCCCGAGGCGGAAGAGGTTGATATCAAGATCGAGGACAAGGACCTCCGCATCGATGTCTACCGGTCCTCGGGCCCCGGCGGCCAGTCGGTGAACACCACCGACTCGGCCGTTCGCATCACCCATATTCCAACCGGCATCGCCGTGGCGCAGCAGACGGAAAAATCGCAGCTCAAGAACAAGAACGCCGCGATGAAGCTGTTGCGTGCGAGGCTCTACGAGATCGAGCGGCAGCGTATCGACAGCGCGCGCTCGGCGAGCCGCAAGGACCAGGTGGGCTCCGGTGACCGGTCGGAACGCATCCGGACCTATAACTTCCCGCAGGGCCGCTGCACCGATCACCGCATCAACCTGACCCTCTACAAGCTGGACCAGATCATTGAAGGCCCGGCACTGGAGGAAATGGTGCAGGCGCTGATGACCAACCACCAGGCCGAGCTTCTGGCTGAAGCGGACAATGCCGCCTGAGGCGCTGAAGTCTTTGCTGGAGGGCGCCACGCGGCGTTTGGCGCAAGCTGGCTGCGATACGCCACAGCTTGATGCGAGGCTTTTGCTCCAGTCCGCCACCGGCCTGTCCCGCGAGGACATGATCCTTGCGCCGTCCCGCCTGGTTGAACCGCAGGCGGTGGAACGTTTTCTCAGCTTCATCGAGCGGCGCGAACGGCGCGAGCCCGTGTCCCGCATTCTGGGTGAGCGCGAGTTCTACGGGCGCTGCTTTCAGGTCACCCCGGATGTGCTGGACCCAAGGCCCGACACTGAAACGCTGATCGCGGCGGCTCTCGCATTCATGCCGGAGGCGGCCCGGGTGCTTGATCTCGGAACCGGTTCCGGTGCCATTGCCATAACGCTTCTGGCCGAGCGTCCCGATGCCGCCGGTATCGCCACGGATGTATCACCTGCCGCGCTCGGCGTGGCGCGCGCCAATGCGGAGCGTAACGGCGTCCTGTCGCGCCTGACCTTTCTGGAGGGAAGCTGGTTTTCGCCTGTGACCGGCTGTTTTGACATCATCGTGTCAAATCCGCCTTATATCCCGGAGCGCGACGTGGCTGGATTGAGCCCTGATGTGCGGAACTTCGATCCTCGGCTTTCACTTGTAGGGGGTGCTGATGGCCTTGATCCCTATCGCGTGATTGCCTCTGGTGCTGGTGCCCATCTGACGGCCGCAGGCCATGTACTGGTCGAGATAGGTGCGGGGCAGGCAGATGATGTTGAGGCGATCTTTGCGGTGCAGGGCTTGAGGGCTGCTGGACGTGACCGGGATCTCGGCGGGCATGCGCGTTGCCTGACATTCAGGCGCTGAGGCCGAAAATTGTGGGTTTATCGCCACCTGAAAAATAGCGATTGGAAATTAGGGGCCTGTGGGCTACAAACGAGTCGGATCACGCTTTCTGCCCTTTGATTGGTGCCGGGAACGATGTTGGGACATTGCCGCGCAAGTGGCTGGCAGCCCAGTTGAATTCAGCACAGGCGGGGACATGCACGGCACTTTCGGGGGCGGTGCTGGTGGCGGAAGCCTTCTGTAAGCAATGGGTCGATTATTGAGGACGCTCACGTTCTGAGCAGAATTGAAGTCCGAAGAGCCGTGGATGGTAAAGTCCCGGCATGTCACGGCGTGTAAGCCCCTATTCAGTCTGGGAAATGGTATTTCGATGAGATCGAGTCACAAGAACCGCAATCGCAGCCGTCATCGCAGTGGAGGCGGCAGCGGAGGTGGTGGAGGCGGCGGCGGTAACCCGTTAAGCCGCGTTTACGAGAGCAACGGCCCGGATGTGAAGGTGCGTGGCAACGCCCAGACCATCGCTGACAAGTACCTTCAACTCGGCCGCGATGCCCAGTCTTCCGGTGACATCGTGATGGCGGAAAGCTATTTCCAGCACGCGGAGCATTATCTCCGCATCGT
>JBEIDW010000093.1:0-11345 GCA_040383265.1 Hyphomicrobiales bacterium | reverse complement strand
TCTCAACCCGCTATGACCGCTGCGCCCACACCTTCTTCTCCGCCATCTGTATCGCAGCCAGCTTCATCTTCTATCTTAATCAATGAGTCCTGACCCTAGGCTTCCCGGAGGCTGTAGAAGATCTCACCGTTCAGCTGTTCGTCCCTGAGCTTGCCATTGAAGGACTCGCAGTAGCATGGCTTCCGGATGCTTTCGATGTGGTATCTACCTGCCAACGCAGGCTGATTGGAGGGAATGATGGCTGAATTCGCAGGAAAGGTTGCGCTGATCACGGGAACCTCGGGCATCGGACGGGCTGTTGCAAGGCGGATTGCCTCGGCTGGGGCAAGTGTCATCGGTCTCGGGATCGATCCCGAGGCAAATGAAGCTTTCGATACGCTGGCACGTGAGGAACGGCTTGCCATGACGGCGCGCCACTCAGACGTGTCCTCGACAAAAGATGTCGCCGCCGCAGTTGCAGATTGCGTCGCGCACCACGGCGCACTCGATATCATAGTGAACGCAGCGGCGGTACATCCCTTCGGCACCGTTTTGACCACCGATGCGGCCACGTGGGAACGTTGCATGGCGGTGAACGTCGGCTCGATCTATAACACGGCTCATTACGGCATTCCGCACATGGCGGCACGCGGGGGCGGGGCCATCGTCAACATTTCTTCGGTTCAGGGGCACAATTGCCAGCAGAACGTGGCGGCATATGTGGCGAGCAAGGGTGCCATTCACGCACTCACGCGCGCCATGGCACTGGACCATGCTTCCGTCGGAATCCGGGTCAATTCGGTGTCTCCGGGCTCGGTGCGGACCCCGCTTCTGTCGCTGGCGGCGCGCACCTACGGCGGTGAGGGGGTTAGCGAGGAACAGGCGTTCCAGCGCTTCGGCGCGGCGCACCCCATCGGCCGCATTGGAGAACCCGAGGAAATTGCTGAACTGGTTGCCTATCTGGCCTCGCCGCGGGCAGGCTTCGTGACAGGCTCGGATTTCCGGATTGACGGCGGGCTGACGGCCGGCCTTGGCGTAAAGTGAGGGGACGTATCATGAAGATCGGACTTGGTTTCTACCGCGAGCAACTCCAACGTGACAATTTCCGTTTCGCCGTCCAGGCAGGTGTCAGCCATGTGGTTGCCCACCTCACCAACTACTTCGTAGGGCGCGATCCCAAGATCTTCAGCGGCGACCCGCGCCAGGGCTGGGGTGATTGCTCGAGCGACACGCTGTGGACGCATGATGAACTGTCATCGCTTGTTGCGGCGCTAAAGGCAGAGGGGCTGGAACTGGCAGCGCTCGAGAACTTCTCCCCGAAGTTCTGGTATGACGTGCTGCTCGATGGGCCTGAACGCGTTGCGCAAATCGAGGGCCTGAAGCAGTTGATCCGCGACGCGGGCCGCGCCGGCATTCCCTGCATTGGCTATAACTTCTCGATTGCCGGTGTCTATGGCTGGACGCGCGGACCCTACGCGCGTGGCGGTGCCAATTCCGTGGGCTATGGTGTTGGCGAGGCCGAGACAGATGCCCCCATTCCCGACGGCATGGTGTGGAACATGCGCTACCGGCCGGAGAGGCCCGGTACTGCGCCCGTCAGTCTGAGCGATGACGAATTGTGGGAGCGGCTGCAGCGTTTTCTCGCCGACGTCATTCCAGTGGCGGAAGATGCCGGCGTGACGTTGGCTGCCCATCCGGACGACCCGCCGGTGGACCAGTTGCGCGGTACGCCGCGATTGGTGAACCGGCCGGAGAAGTACGACCGGCTGATGTCCCTCGTGCCGTCGCCACGCAACGGCTTGGAACTCTGCCTCGGCTCGCTGCAGGAGATGCCGGGTGGTGACATCTACGAACACGTGCGCCGCTTCGCGCGCTCCGGCCGTATCGGCTACATCCATTTCCGTAACGTGAAGGGCAAGGTCCCACGCTACGTCGAGAGCTTCGTCGACGATGGCGACATCGACATGGCGGAGATCGTCCGAATCCTACGCGACGAGGGCTACGATGGCGTGCTGATACCCGACCATACGCCTGAGATGAGCTGCGAGGCCTCCTGGCATGCCGGCAAGGCCTATGCGCTCGGCTACATGAAGGCGCTTGTTCAGAATGCCCATGCGCTGGGCCCCCAGCGGACGGCTAGGGTCGCGTGAGCTGGTCAAAACTCCTCAGCGCCTATTGACAGACCGGTTGAGCTGATGTGTCTTACTATTATATCGAGACCTATCAGACAGGGAGGCGATGTTGAGGGCGATGGCGGCTCCGAATACAACCGAGACGGGTAATAGCCTTGTCTCCCGCGCCATGCACTCTATCAACCAGCACATTCGGGACGAGGGTCTGCGCCGAGGCCAGCCCATCCCCAGCGAGCAGGCTTTCGCGCTGCAGATGGGTGTTTCGCGGGCGGTGGTGCGCGAGGCGTTCCGCTCGCTCGCAACCGTGGGGGTCATCGAGGTTGGCAACGGCCGGCGCGCCCGCGTGGGCGGCATCGACGATACCGTGCTGCCCATCATCCTCAACCACGCTGTGCTGACGGACCAGGTCTCCATCCAGCAGATTTATGACGTGCGCCGCACCATTGAACTGCGCACCGTTGCGCTCGCCGCGCTCCGGCGCACCCCAGCGGAGGCAGGGGAGATCCTCGCCCTGACCGAGCGCATGGAACGCGACTTCGACACGCCGGAGAAGGTGAAGGAAAGCGACATCGCCTTTCACGAGGCAATCGCGCGCACCTCGTGCAATCCGCTCTTCGCTCTCATCGTCAGTGCCTTCCGTGTCATCACCGAGAAGACTTGGCACATCAGCTGGTCGAGCAGGCCCACCGACGCTGAGCGCCATGCCAATGTGCTCTGCCACCGCCGCATCGCCGAGGCTATAGGCCGGCAGAATGCGCGTGAGGCCGAGGTTCTGATGGCCGAGCACTTCGACAATTCCGTCAAGGCGCTCCTGGCAGCAGGTGTCACCTGACATGCTAAAGATCACCGGGCTCGAAACCATCCGCATTCCTGACTTCGGCAACCTGCTGTGGCTGCAACTGCATACGAGCGAGGGCATCAAGGGTCTGGGCGAGACCTTCATGCACCCCGCCGCAGTCGAAACCTATCTGCACGAGGCCGTGGCGCCCAAGATCATCGGGCGCGATGCGCTGGCAATCGACGCCATCTCGCGCGACCTCACGGGCTACCTCGGTTTCGCATCCACCGGGGTTGAGAGCCGGGCTGCTTCCGCCGTCGACATCGCGCTGTGGGACTTGTTTGGTAAGGTAACGGGACAGCCCATCGTGCAGTTGCTGGGCGGCTGGACGCGCCGGGAGATCCGTACCTACAACACCTGTGCTGGCACGCATTACATGCGCCGGAACGAGGACCAGTCCGCCCGCAACTGGGGCCTCGGACAGGATGATCCTTCGCTCGGCCTCGATGATCTCGATGCCTTCCTCAACCGCGCCGGCGAATTGGCCCAATCGCTGCTGGCGGAGGGCATCAGCGCCATGAAAATATGGCCCTTCGACATCGCGGCAGAGCGCAGCCATGGCTGGGACATCTCGACAGATGAGTTGAAGCACGCGCTCCGCCCTTTTGAGAAGATTCGCGCCGCGGTTGGCGACCGGATGGACATCATGGTGGAGTTCCACTCCATGTGGCAACTGATGCCGGCCATCCGCATCGCGCGTGCGCTTGTACCCTTCGACACTTACTGGCATGAAGACCCGATCAAGATGGATACGCTGGCGGACCTCAAGCGCTATGCGGAGAACTCGCGCGCACCGGTCTGCGCCTCCGAGACCCTGGCCAGCCGCTTCCGCTTCCGCGACCTGCTGGAAACGCAGGCAGCGGGCGTCATCATGCTCGATCTCGCCTGGTGCGGCGGCATTTCAGAGGCCCGCAAGATCGCGGCCATGGCGGAGGCCTGGAAGCTTCCCGTGGCGCCGCATGACTGCACGGGCCCCGTAGTGCTTGCCGCATCGACACATCTTTCGCTCAATGCTCCCAACGCGCTCATCCAGGAATCCGTCCGCGCCTATTACAAGACCTGGTATCGCGATGTGGTCACAGACGTTCCGCCGGTTCGCAATGGCATGATCACCGTGCCGGCGGGGCCAGGACTTGGCCTCGAACTCCATCCAGGGATCGAGAAGAGGTACAAGCCGACGAGACGATTAACCGAAGCCTGATTAACATCCGTCCGTCAGTGGCGGGAAACAATGGGAGACAAGACATGAACAGGAAATCGATGGGTGCGGCCCTGTTGGCCGCCAGCCTTCTGGCAGGAAGTTCCGCCGCCATGGCGAATGGTCTGAGCATTGCCTTCACCGTGCACTCATCGCCGTCCAACACCTTCTGGCAGGCGGTGAAGAAAGGCTTCGATGATGCCTGCGAGAAGGTGCAGGCGACCTGCCAGATGATCTTCACCCAGACGGAAGGCTCAATCGAGCAGCAGGTGGCCAACATGCAGGCGGCGATCGCCTCCAAGCCCTATGCGCTCGTGACCTCGATCGTCGACAACAAGGCCTTCGATCAGGTGATCGCCGATGCGCGCAAGGCCGGCATTGTGGTGATCGCCACTAATGTGGACGATGCCGAGGGCTCCGCTGGCAACGAGCGCCAGGCCTTCATCGGCCAGGGCTTCATCGCGGCGGGTCATTCGCTGGCCAAGGCGCAGTCAGCCAACTTCCCCGCCGAAGGGCCGATAAAGGTCCTCGTCGGCATTTCGGCGCCCGGCCAGAACTGGTCTGAGCAGCGCGGCGGCGGCGTGATTAAGTTCCTCGAGGAATACAAGGCCGCCAACCCGGGCCGCGAGATTAGCTGGGAGCGTATCGATTCCGGCACGGACCTTGCCGTAGTGGGTGACCGCGTGGGCGCCAAGCTCGCCTCCGACGAGACGATCAACGTCTATTTCGACACCGGGTTCTGGCATGCCGCTGTTGCACGCGTGCTGCGTGACCGTGGCGTTCCCCCCGGCAAGGTGCTGCTCGGCGGCTTCGACCTCGTTCCCGAAGTGCTGAACGAGATGAAGAGCGGCTATGTGCAGGTGCAGGTGGACCAGCAGCCCTACATGCAGGGCTTCATGCCGGTGATGGAAGCGTACCTGTCGCAAAAGGTGGGCCTGTCGCCCGCCGACATCGACACGGGCCAGGGCATCGTGACGCCTGACCAGGTTGATGCGATCATGGAGCTCTCGAAGCAGGGCGTCCGCTGACGCGCCACGCAAGTATCCGGCCGGGCTTCGTGGCCCGGCCGGTTAACACGCCCCGGGGGAGAACGATGAAGAAATTCCTGAAGATCTACATGGAGCGGCCCGAGCTTGCGGGCCTCGCCCTGCTGGTGCTGCTGACCATCTTCTTCCAGCTGAAGTCAGGCGGCGTGTTCCTCAACGGCACCAACCTGCAGGGCATGCTCGGCATCCTGCCGGAGATGACGCTGGTAGCGCTGGGCGTCACCATCCTCATGATATGCGGCGAGTTCGACCTGTCGGTTGGCTCCGTCTTCGCGCTCACCCCCATGGCCATCGCCATCATCCTGAATGGTGGCATTCCCTTCCCCGTGGCGCTGTTCCTCGGCTTGCTGCTGGCCGCGGCCATCGGCTTCGCAAATGGTTTCATCACCATTCGCTTCTCCATCCCCAGCTTCATCACCACGCTTGGCATGCTGTTCGTGGCGCGCTCGCTGACGGTGGTGATTTCCGGCGGCTTCCCACCGCTGCTGCCCACCGACATTCCGACCTGGCTGTTCAGCGGCTTCGTGGGGCCGGGCAACGTGGTGCGCATGTCCTTCGTTTGGCTGGTGCTGATCGCGCTTGCATTGGCGGCCATGATGTCGCTCACCAATTTCGGCAACTGGATCAGGGCCACCGGCGGGCAGCTTGATGCCGCGGTGAACATGGGCATTCCGGTCAATGCGACCAAGATGATCTGCTTCATGCTGTGCTCTGTTCTTGCGGGCTTCGCCGGCCTCATCCAGGTCATGCGGCTGGGCTCGCCGCTTCCATCTCTTGGCGAGGGACTCGAGCTTCAGGCCGTAGCCGCCGCGGTGATCGGGGGAACAGCCCTCACCGGCGGTATCGGCACGGTGCTCGGCGCGATCATCGGCGCGACACTCATCCGTGTCATCGACAACGGCCTCGTGCTGACCCGCGTCGATGCCAACTGGTTCAAGTTCGCCATCGGCATGCTGCTGATCCTGGCGGTCGTCTCCAACTCATGGCTGCGCCGCACGGCGCGCCGCATCAAGCTCGAGGTCTGACATGACCGCACCCATTATCGAATGCCGCAACCTCGAAAAGTGGTACTCGGGCGTCCATGCCCTCAAGAACGTAAATCTGACCGTGAAGCAGGGCGAGGTTCTGGGTCTCGTGGGCGACAATGGTGCTGGCAAGTCGACCCTGATCAAGATCCTGTCGGGTGTCCACACGCCCGACAAGGGCGAAATCCTGATGGAGGGGAAACCCGTCCAGATCCGCACACCCAAGGCCGCGATGAACCTCGGCATCGAGACCATCTACCAGTACAATTCCATGGTCCCGACCATGTCGATTGCCCGCAACCTCTTCATCGGCCGTGAGCCGTTGCGCTTCTCGCTTGGCGGCTTCGGCATCATGGACCAGAAGCGCATGGCGCGTGAAAGCGTCTCGGCCATTGCCGACGTCGATCTGCACCTGCGCTCGCCCGATGCATTGGTGGGTGAGTTGTCCGGCGGACAGCGGCAGGGAGTGGCCATCGCGCGGGCCATGCATTTCAAGTCCAAGGTGCTGATCCTCGATGAGCCCACCAACCATCTTTCTGTCAAGGAGACGGACAAGGTGATCAGCTTCGTAAAAGGACTGAAGCAGCAGGGCATCACCGGCATCTTCATCAGCCACAACATGCATCATGTGTTCCAGTCCTGCGACCGGGTGGTGGCCATGGCGCGCGGCGAGATCGTGTTCGACAGTCCCGTGGGCAAGACCTCGATCGACGAGGTCCATGGCTATCTCTAGATGGTGGCACGTATGACGTCTAACGGGCTTTCAGGCAAGACGGCGCTGCTAACGGGAGCATTGGGCTCGCTCGGGCGGGCGCAGGCCCGCAAGCTCGCGGAGCACGGGGCATCGCTCCTGCTGCTTGACATGCCCGGCATGGACGGTGGCGTGGCCTTCGCGGAGGAAATCGGCAAGGCCGGGGCCCCCTCCACCCGCTTCATCCCGCAGGACCTAGGCGATGCTGAAGGCGCCGCAAGCCTCGTCTCTGGCCTTGCGCATGACGCCGGGGGGATCGACATTCTGATCAACAATGCCGCCGTCATCGTGAACAAGCCGGTGAGTGCCGTCTCGCTTGCCGACTACGAGCGGCAAATGCGGGTGAATGCCACCGCCGCCTTTGCGCTGTGCCAGGCGGTAACCCCCGGCATGGTGGCGAAGGGTTATGGCAAGATCGTCAATTTCTGCTCACTCACGCTCAACGGGCGCTGGCAGGGTTATGTGCCCTATGTTGCGTCCAAGGGCGCGATGCTGGGGCTGACAAAATCCCTGGCGCGTGACCTCGGCGTCTCCGGCATCCGGGTCAACGCGATCTCGCCGGGTGCGGTGGTCTCCGAGGCTGAGCAGAGGGTGTTCGGCCAACGGCTTGCCGAATACAATGACTGGGTGCTTGAGAACCAGTGCCTCAAGCAGCGCATCATGCCGGCTGATGTGACGGGCCTGGTGCTGTTCCTTGTTTCCCCGGAATCAGACATGATGACGGGACAGAATGTGGGTATCGATGGCGGCTGGTGATAGGGCGTTCGTCTATTCCGCAGCCGCGGCAGAAAGAGGGAAGAGAATGATAAAACGCGACTACAGTCTTCACGGCGAAAGTACCAAGCTTGCCATAGAGGAAGGCCTGGCTTCGGCCGAGTGGTACCACACCGAGATTCCGCGCGCCAAGATGAAGGAGCTGATGCAGCGCTCCGATGGCCCCGCGATCCGCGATACGCTGGTGTGGTTTTTCCTGCTCGCTGCCTCGCTCGCGGGAGGCATCTATTTCTGGGGCAGCTGGTGGTGCGTACCGTTCTTTTTCGTCTATGGCACGCTCTATGGGTCGGCAAGCGATGCGCGTTGGCATGAAATGGGGCACGGCACGGCCTTCAAGACCCAATGGATGAACAACGCCGTCTATCAGATCGCCAGCTTCATGATCATGCGCAATCCGGTGGCCTGGCGCTGGAGCCACGCCCGCCATCACACTGATACGATCATCGTCGGCCGCGACGTCGAGATCGCGCTGATGCGCCCGCCGGCGCTGGCCAAGTGGGTGCTGAATTTCGTCGGAATTGTGGATGGCTACCTGTCACTGAAGATTCTTGGGCGCAATGCGCTTGGCATCCTCTCGGATGACGAGAAGGACTACATCCCCAACTCCGAATGGGCCAAGGTGATCCTCGCCGGGCGGCTGCACATGGCGGTCTATGCGCTGACCATCGCAGCGGCCATCTACATGGGATCATGGCTGCCGCTGATTATCATCGGCCTGCCGCGGTTTTATGGCTCATGGCATGCCGTTCTGGTGGGCCTGCTGCAGCACGGTGGCCTCGCCGACAATGTGCTCGACCACCGCCTTAACTGCCGCACCGTCTACATGAATCCAGTCAGCCGGTTTCTTTACATGAACATGAACTATCATGTGGAGCACCACATGTTCCCCATGGTTCCTTTCCATGCACTGCCCAGGTTGCATGAGCTGATCAGGCACGATCTGCCGGCACCCAACCGCTCCATGTGGGAGGGGTATCGCGAAATGGTGCCCGCGCTGCTGCGCCAGCTCAAGTATGAAGACTATTTCCTGAAGCGTGAATTACCGCCGACCGCCCGGCCGTATCGGGAAACTCGCATTGGCGGCGCGCCCGTCGCCGCGGAATAGGGAGGATCGAATGCCCCGGAAGAGATCAACTATCGCCGATCTCCTCGCCCGCAAGGGCCAGGGTCAGCTCACCATGCTTCGCATCTTCACGATTGAGGAGGCAGAGGCCGCGGAGCAGGCCGGCATCGACATCGTGTCGATTCCGCCTGAACTCCTCACCCACCCGCGTTACCGCGACGTGGCGCCAGGGCTGTTCTCCATGACGGGGATGACCCATCTCGAGTATGGATCGCGTGACGAATACCGGCGTTTTGCTGGGCAAATGCTGCAGGCGGGTGGCGATGCCGTCTATTGTAGCGGCGGCCTGGAGACAGTGCGCTTCCTGGCGGAGGACCACATTCCCGTGGTGGGCCACGTAGGACTTGTGCCCTCGCGCGCCACATGGACGGGGGGCTTTCGCGCGGTGGGCAAGACTGCCGAATCCGCTCTTGCCCTGTATGAAGAGTGCAAGGCCTACGAGGCCGCCGGGGCTTTCGCGGTCGAGATCGAGGTGGTGCCTGTCGAAGTGGCAAGTGCCATCAGTAAGCGGTTGTCGCTGTTGCTATGGTCCATGGGGGCTGGCCCGGGTTGCGATGCGCAGTATCTCTTCGCTGAAGACATTCTTGGAACCAACCGCGGGCACATGCCGCGCCATGCCAAGGTCTACCGCAACTTTGCGGCCGAGTTCGACAGGCTTCAGAAGGAGCGCGTCTCCGCCTTCAGCGAATTCATAGCCGATGTGAGATTGGGCAACTATCCGGAAGAAAGGCACCTGGTGCGCATGCCTGAATCTGAGCTTGTTGTCTTTGCGGAAATGATGGAAAAGGCGATCTGACATGACGAATTGGGTAACTGCTTGCAGCGTCGAAGACGTTGCTTTGGAAGATGTCATTCGATTTGATCACGGTACCCGAACCTTCGCAGTCTACCGGTCGCCGGACGGTCAGTACTATGCGACCGACGGGCTTTGCACGCACGAAAAGATCCATCTGGCCGATGGCCTCGTCATGGACAACATCATCGAGTGCCCGAAGCATAACGGGCGGTTTGACTATCGCACCGGAGAAGCGAAGGGTACTCCGGTGTGCATCAATCTCAAGACCTATTCCGTAAAAGTCGAGGGTGGAAAGGTTCTGCTCAACGTCGGCTGACCGGCTGCACAGAGCGGGACGGCGGCCTTGCCAGTCTCGCCCAAAGCGGACTAGTCTCGCAAAGCGGGTGCAGAAGTTACTGAAATGTCTGGTCTCGCCATTTTAGCGGAAACGGCTGCATCGCCCTCGCCATCGTCAGCCCGTGGGGCTGTTTAGCAGCCAATATCGACTCCACAATGTTTGGTGAGAGGAGCGTCACGCGCAGCACCCGACTGACGTAAGACGGGTTGATGTTCTCGGCATCGGCAATCTCTTCGAGGGTCTCGTAGTCACCCTTCTGCAGCATCTTCCTCCAGCGGAAGCCGCGCGCTAGCGCCTTCAGAAGAGCGCTATCGGGCCGCGATCGTGAAGGCAGGGAGGCGGGCGCCCCATCGGGCGTCAGGATCAGCTTCCGACCGCCGCGTTTGCGGATCGTGAATGGTACGACGATTGTGGTTGCCTGCTCCGTCATGCCGCCGCCTTTCTACTCTCAGCAGCGAGGCTTCCCACCTCAGTCACCATCTCTGCCAGCCCCTTGTGACGGAACCGGATCTTCAGACCGCCAGTTCCAACTTCGATCCGGTCGATGAGCAATTGGATAATACGGGCTTGCTCAGCCGGAAAGAGCTGGGTCCAGAGCGGATCCAGGGTCGTCAACGCGTCTCGCACCTCAGCCTCGCTGACATCCGCCTGTTCAGACTCTGCGGCCTTCCAGGTAGCGGCAACCACCTCGGGCGCCCTGAGTATGGCTCGTAACTGCTCAATGACGGTGGCTTCGATTTCCGTGGCGGGTACGGGGCCGCCAAGGGCGGGGTAGTGCAACTGACGAAGGCGTTGGCTTCCGCCTGGGCGCGAGATAACATCCAAGTCAATGCGATCCTCCCCGGCTGGATTGAGACCGAGCTAACCCTTCGCGGTCGCACTGCAACGCCCGATCTCCATGAGAAGGTTATTGCCCGCACACCGGTTGGCCGCTGGGGTCAGCCCGGCGACATCGCAGGCGCCGCCGTCTTCCTCGCTAGCCCCGCTTCCGATTTCATCACAGGAGCTGCACTGCCTGTCGATGGCGGCTACTCGGCCCAGGCATAAAGGGTTCGTCAACAGAACAGGGGAGTGAAACCGGTGGCTGCGGTCTATAGCGATCTTGAAGGACAAGTCCTGCTCGTCACGGGCGGCGGTTCGGGTATTGGCGAATCGATTGTTGCGACCCCTGACACCGTCGCTACCATCATCGGGCTCATCACGCCGGTGGGAACGGCGGTGGAAAACTAGACCACGGTAGCGGCGGGATTGGCCCGCTGCGGGCGGAGTAAAAGTCGCCCACTATCTATGCCCTTTCTGTGTGAGCAGGGAGGGCTGGGAGATCTACACCGTGGAATTGTACAGGA
>JBEIDW010000092.1:0-11456 GCA_040383265.1 Hyphomicrobiales bacterium | reverse complement strand
ACTTGAGATCTTCCGCATACGCCGCAAACAGCACGAGCGCGCCGAGACCGGCAGAGCCGATCGCGTAGCCTTTCGTGACGGCCTTGGTGGTGTTGCCAACGGCATCGAGCGCGTCGGTCGTCTTGCGGACTTCCGACGGCAGCTCGGCCATTTCGGCAATGCCGCCGGCATTGTCCGTCACCGGGCCGAAGGCATCGAGCGCCACGATCATGCCGGCCAGGGCCAGCATGGTGGTGACCGCAACGGCCGTGCCGAACAGGCCGCCCAGCATATAGGTGACGATGATGCCCGCCACGATGACGAGAGCCGGAAGAGCCGTCGCTTCCATCGAAACGGCAAGACCCTGGATCACGTTGGTGCCGTGTCCGGTGATCGAGGCCTCGGCGATGGAGTTGACCGGGCGCTTGCCCGTGCCGGTGTAGTATTCGGTGATCCAGATGATCGCCGCAGTGATGAGCAGGCCCACCACGCCACACCAGAACAGGTGCATCGGGGTGAAGCCGCCGAGATCGACGGACATGCCGCCGAACACCAGCGAGATCACCGGATAGAGCGCGATGAGCGAGAGAATGCCCGTCGCGATCACGCCCTTGTAGAGCGCGCCCATGATGTTGTTGGAAGCACTCAGCTTCACGAAGTAGGTGCCGATGATGGAGGTGACGACGCAAGCGCCGCCG
Organism: Hyphomicrobiales bacterium; assembly: GCA_040383265.1. GTDB lineage: Bacteria > Pseudomonadota > Alphaproteobacteria > Rhizobiales > Aestuariivirgaceae > Aestuariivirga. The sequence continues at coordinate 10,779 of JBEIDW010000092.1, read as the reverse complement.
ATCGCCAGCGGCAGGATCATGCCGGCGAGCTTCAGATCGGCGGGGAGCGCGATGGCCGAGAGAACCATGGTGGCAACGGCCGTCACCACATAGGTTTCGAACAGGTCGGCCGCCATGCCGGCGCAGTCGCCGACGTTGTCACCGACGTTATCGGCGATGGTCGCGGGGTTGCGCGGATCATCCTCAGGAATGCCCGCTTCCACCTTGCCCACCATGTCGCCGCCCACGTCAGCGCCCTTGGTGAAGATGCCGCCGCCCAAACGGGCGAAGATCGAAATCAGCGAGGCGCCAAAGGACAGCGCCACAAGAGCATCGATCACCGTGCGGCCTGTCGGATCGAGGCCAAGTGCGCCCTTGAGGAAGCCGAAGTAAAGGGTCACGCCGAGAAGGCCGAGGCCCGCCACAAGCAGACCCGTGACGGCGCCGGCCTTGAAGGCCAGATCAAGGCCACCGGCCAGCGACTTGGTCGCGGCCTGGGCCACACGCACGTTGGCACGCACAGAAACGTTCATGCCGATGAAACCGGCCAGGCCGGACAGAACAGCGCCAATCGCGAAGCCGATCGCCGACCAGACGCCGAGCAGCAGCCAGGCGATGACGAAAATCACCACGCCGACGATGCCGATGGTGGTGTACTGACGATTCAGATAGGCCTGTGCGCCTTCGCGGACGGCCGCGGAGATCTCCTGCATACGCGCCGTGCCGGCGTCGGCGGCCATCAGGCCCCGCGTCGTCACGATGCCGTACACGATGGAGAGCGCGCCTGCGAGCACGATCAACCAGAGTGCAGTGGTCATGTTAAACCCTTATCATTATTAGCGTTTCCCCAGAGCCCTGAACGGAATCAGACCGCCCATTCCCCGCTCCGGAAAGTGAACAAGATATGCCGCATCGGCGGATGGAGCGCAACCGCCAGAATAAAGCCGCCTAGCCGGGAAAAGCACAATTCTCATGACCTTTCCGCGCGGCGCTGCCGGTCTTCGCCTTGCCATCAAAGTGGCGGGATTTACCGCTTATGAGGGTTCATGTTCGCGGGACGGAGCACGCCATGAAGGCTTGGATGATCGTGTGTCCTGGTGCGGTGGGGCTGGCCGCCTCCGGCCTCGCCGTTGTTCCGCGCGGGATGGAGGGCGCCAGGCTTCTGATGAGCTCACGCGATGAAGCGGCGGCCGCACATTTCATGCTGTCCGGGAAATCTTCCGCTGACTATCAGGAGGCGGCCCAGCAGGCCTTGGCCGCGAAGGATGATGACCTCGCCGCCAGCATCGTAGCCCTTGCCGATCAGACGGGTATTTTCCTCTCTCCCCGCCTCAGGGCGCAGATCACCACGGCGCAGGAGGAGGCAACGGCCCGCATGGGAGAGGACGCATGGAACGGCTTTCTGCACGGCGATGCCCCGAACGAGGCAGCGCTTGCGGGCGCCGTGGTGGCCGATCTCACCGGCGTGGGAGATATCCGCGATCTCTATCAGCAGGCCACACTCTATCTGAACGGCAAGGAGATCGACGGCTTGACCATAGGCCTTGCCACGGCAGGGCTTGGCCTTACGGCAGCAACCGTCGCCTCACTCGGGTTGACACTTCCCGAACGCGCCGGACTCAGCACGCTGAAGGCCGTGAAGCGGGCCGGAAAGCTCTCCCCTGCCCTTGCGCGTGACGTGGGCGCGGCCACTGCGGCCGCCATGGATGGCGCCGCTCTCAAGGCCCTCTCAACGTCTCTTGCGCGGCTTGATCTTTCTGCCGCGCGGCAGGCGGCAGGCCGCGTCGTCAAGCCTTCCGCCCTGGGCAGGTTGAAGGGTCTCGGCACGGACGCCGCCACCATCGGCCAGAATTCCGGTTACCGCGCCACGGTGCAAACCCTCGGCATGGCAAACTCCGCCGAGGAGGTGAGCCGGGTGGCGCGGCTGTCGGAGCGTTTTGGAACGGCCACGCGCGCTGTGCTGACGCTGGGCGGGGCGGCCTTCACCATTGCCAGTCTCATCGCCACGGCGGCCTTCTGGTCGTTGTCGCTGCTGTTCTGGTGCGCCGCCGCCCTGCTCTGGATCGGCAGCATCGGCCACCGGATCGGCCGCTGGATCTGGCCGAAGCCGCAGCGCGCGCTTCAACCGGCCTGACGGGGCTTCCCGCCCGGATGGCGGGCGAGCCAGACGATCATCCCCAGCGCCAGCAGCACCATCGGGAAGACGGCGATGTTGACGCCCGCCCAGCCAAACCAGGCAAGCAGCTTTCCGGCGATGAGCGAGGTGATGGCGGTCATGCCGAAGACCAGGAGGTCGTTCAGCCCCTGTGCCTTGTTCTTTTCCTCCGCCTCATAGGTTTCGGTCAGCATGGTGGTGCCGCCGAGGAAGCCGAAGTTCCAGCCGAGGCCGAGAAGAATGAGGCCCACGGCAAAGTTCTCGAAATGTATGCCCATCAACCCCGCCAGCGCCGAAGCGATGAGCAGCGCCATGCCGATGGCGGACACCTTTTCCGCGCCATAGCGCGCGATCAGGCTGCCGGTGAAGAAGCTCGGCACGAACATGGCGAGCGCGTGCCACTGGATGACCCAGCTCGAATCCTTGACCGAGAATCCGCAGCCCAACATGGCAACCGGCGTGGCTGTCATCACCAGCATCATGATGCCATAGGCCAGCATGGCGGTAAGGGCCGCCACGATGTAGCGCGGTTGCCGGGCAATCACCTTCAGCGGCCGCCCGGTATAGACCTCCGACTTGGCAGCATGGGGAATATCAATGGCCATCAGAATGCCGGCGCCCACAAGCGAGAGCAAAGCCATGGCGGCCCAGGTTCCGGCGAAGGTGACGGGCGCAAGCAGATCGACCGTTCCCATCACCAGCACCGTGCCGATCAGCGCGGCGACGACGCCACCCGTCATGACCCAGGAAATCGCCCTGGGGCGGAAGGCAGGGCTCGCCGTGTCGGCTGCGGCGAAGCGGTAATAGGAGGCGGACGCCTGATAGATGCCAACCAGCAGACAGCCCAGAAGGAAGAGGCCGAAACTCTGCTGGTAGATCGCAATCAATCCGATGGATGCCCCGGCGGCCCCGATCAAAGCGGACAGGACGAAGCCAAGACGCCTGCCGGTCCGGCGCATCATCAGCGAAATGGGAAAGGTCGAAACAGCGGTGCCGACGATCATCATCGACATGGGCAGCGTGGCCCATGATGCGCTGGGCGCAAGCTGCGAGCCGACCAGTCCCGAAGTTACCACCACTGCCGTCGTCACCGCGCCATAGAGCGCCTGGGCAAGAGCCAGGATCACCGCATTGCGGCGGGCTCTGGTATCGTCGAAGGGCGCTGCCTCGGCGCTCAAGCCGTAAACTCCGCCGGCCGCTTCATGCGGGCCAGCGTATTGAGAACGCCGTTGACGAAGCGCGGCTCCTCCGCGCCGAAAAAGGCATCGGCCACATCGACATATTCGCTGATGGCCACGCGGGCGGGAACCTTGTCCATGAACATCAGTTCATAGGCCCCGGCGCGGAGAATGGCGCGCACGGTGGAATCAAGACGGTGCAACGGCCAGCCCTTGTCGAGGATCTGGTCCACCACGGGATCTATCGCCTTCTGCTCGCGCACCACGCCATCAACAACCTCGCGCAGATGCCGGTAGTCGGCCTCGCCGCACTGGCCGTCCTCGAAGTTCTCACCCATGGCGCGGGCGGAAAACTGCGCCAGCGTCTCGCCGACATCGCTGCCCGAGATATCCATCTGGTACAGCGCCTGTACTGCGCCAAGTCGTGCGGCGGAGCGGCGGGAGGGTGGAAACTGCTGGGTGTTGCCGCTCACGAAGCGGCCTTCGAATCGAGGCCCGCCGCCTTGCGGCTCATCAGGCGCGTGAATCGGATCATGCTCAAGGCCGCATCCGCAGCACCCCCGCCCTTGTCCATGTCATCGACCTTGGCGCGGGCCCAGGCCTGCGCCTCGTTCTCGCAAGTCAGGATGCCGTTGCCGATGCAAAGGCCTTCGAGCGTCAGGTCCATGATGCCGCGGGCGCTCTCTTCCGACACGATGTCATAATGCGTCGTCTCGCCACGCATCACGCAGCCAAGCGCCACATAGCCATGGTAGAGGCCGGTCTCATGCGCAACGGCGATGGCGCCCGGAAGTTCAAGCGCACCCGGTACGGCAATACGCTCCCACGTGGCGCCGGCGCGTTCGATGGCGGCAATGGCGCCACGGCAGAGTTCATCGCAGAGATCGGCAAAATAGCGCGCCTCCAGAATGAGGATATTGGCGCGGACCTGCTCCACGGGGGCAATGTTCTTTTCGATCTTCATGTCGGTCTGTACTCGGTAAGGCGGGCCACATAGCGCGCCAGCATGTCGATTTCAATGTTGACCCGCTGGCCTTCCGTCATGCTGCCCCATGTGGTGACAGCCTGCGTGTGCGGGATGATGTTGACGCCGAAGACATTGCCTTCGACCTCGTTGACGGTGAGCGAGGTTCCATCCACCGCCACCGAACCCTTGGATGCAATGAAGCGGGCAAGCTCATGCGGCACGCGGATGCGGAAGCGCTTCGACTCTCCTTCCGTCGTAATCGATATGATCTCACCCAGCCCATCCACATGGCCGGACACAATGTGGCCGCCCAGTTCGTCGCCGATCTTCATGGCGCGTTCAAGATTGATGTGGGTGCCCTGGCCCCACTCCCCCAGCGTGGTCTTGGAGAGGGTTTCGGCGGACGCCTGTATGGCGAACCAGTCCGGCCCCTTCTCGATCACCGTCAGGCAGCAACCGTTGCAGGCGATGGAGGCCCCCATGTCCACGGTGGACAGATCATACGCCGTGGTGATTTCGAACCGCGTATCGCCGGCCTTGGTGACGGCCCGCACGGTGCCGATATCGGTGATGATGCCAGTGAACATGGCTGCTGGTTCTTGCCCTTTTCTATCTCCGGGCTTCATAGACCGTCAGAAGGTCGCTCCCAAGCGTTTCCTGCTCAATCAGGGCGAATGGCTGCAATGCCTGATCGAGTGGCAGACCCGCCAACCCATCCACGCCCCGGGGGCCGAGAGGCTCTGGCGACCGGATCAGGTGGAACTGATCAACCAGCCCAGCTTCGAGAAAACTCCGCGCCACGTGCGCGCCGCCTTCCACCATCAGGCGGTTGATGCCGCGGCGTCCGAGGTCCGCGACCACCTCCTGAATGCTGCCGCGCAAAACCTCTGCATGGCGCCGGGCGAGGTGACAGTGCAGTGGCAACTCCCCCGTGCGGCTCAGCACAAAGGGCAAGGGCGAACGGTGTTCAAGGCCGGGAAGACGGCAGGTCAGTTCCGGGTCGTCCGCCAGAACCGTGCCCATGCCCACCAGTATCGCGTTGCACCGCGCCCGCAACAGGTGCACCCGCGCCTTGGCTTCAGGCCCGGAAATGGCCGTGCGCTGCCCGGCAGCGGCGGCAATCCGGCCATCGGCAGAAAACGCCATCTTCAGAATCACTTGCGGACGTTTCCTGATCATTCGAGTCAAGAACCCCGCCATGTCCCGCCGCGCCTCTTCCGGCATGACACCGGACTGGAACATGATGCCCGCCCGCTCCAGAATGGCATGGCCGCCACCCGACACACGGGGGTCCGGATCTTCGATCGCGGTCACGACGCGGGCGATCCCGGCCGTGACCAGCGCCTCGGCGCAGGGCTTGGTCTTTCCGTGATGAGCACAGGGCTCAAGGGTGACATAGGCGGTCGCACCCCGGGCGGCTTCTCCCGCCATCTTCAAGGCTTGCGTTTCCGCGTGTGGCCTGCCGCCCGGCTGTGTCCAACCGATCCCCACAACACGCGCGTCCTTCACGATCACGCAGCCGACATTGGGATTTTCAGCGGTGGTCCCCAGCGCCCGGCGACCCAGCCTGAGCGCATAGTCCATCCAGCGGGCGTCGGCGTCACTCACCGGTTTCGCCGTTATCCTCATCGCCCGAGAGTTCGCCAAGAAGTTCCTCGAAGTCCTTTGCTTCACGGAAATTCTTGTAGACGGACGCGAAGCGGACATAGGCCACGTCATCCAGCATTTTCAGTGCTTCCATGACGAGCTTGCCCACCGTTTCGGACTTGATCTCGCTTTCACCGAGGCTTTCAAGGCGGCGCACGATGCCGGACACCATGCGTTCCACCCGCTCCGGATCAACAGGCCGCTTGCGGAGCGCCACCTGGATCGAGCGCATCAGCTTGTCGCGGTCAAAGGGAACGCGGCGGCCGGTTTTCTTGACGACCATCAGTTCACGCAACTGCACGCGCTCGAACGTGGTGAAGCGGCCTGAGCAATCCGGGCAATAGCGGCGGCGGCGGATGGCCGTGCCGTCCTCGGTGGGACGGCTGTCCTTCACCTGGGTTTCTTCATTGGAGCAGAATGGGCAGCGCAAGGGCTTGGACTCAAGTGATGGCGATGCCCCATCTCTTGGGGAAGATACGGGGTGGGGTCAAGAGGTAGAAGCCGGGAGGCGCGTCCCTCCTGCTCTCTTCATCGCCTGGCTTGACCGGGCGATCCTTTTGCGAGGCCGCCAAAAAGAATGGCCGGGTCAAGCCCGGCCATGATGATTGTTATAGGATTTTCGGACGTGCTCAGTAGATCGGGAAGCGTGCGGTCAGCGCCTTCACCTTGCTGGCGACCGCCTTCTCCACCTTGGCGTTGCCCTCCTCGCCATTCTTCGCGAGGCCATCGAGCACTTCGTTGATAAGTGCGCCCACCTCCTTGAACTCGGCGGCGCCGAAGCCGCGGGTCGTGCCGGCGGGAGTGCCGAGGCGGATGCCCGAGGTGATGGTGAAGGGGGCCGGGTCAAACGGAATGCCGTTCTTGTTGCAGGTGATGTAGGCGCGGCCAAGGGACTGTTCCGCTGCCTTGCCGGACACGCCCTTCTTGCGAAGGTCCACCAGCATGAGGTGCGTATCGGTACCGCCGGACACGAGGTCCGAGCCGCCATCGATCATGGCCTTGGCCAGCACGCGGGCATTGTCCACCACGGCCTTGGCATATTTCCTGAAGGCCGGCCTCAGCGCCTCGCCGAAGGCCACGGCCTTGGCGGCGATGACATGCTCCAGCGGGCCACCCTGCAGGCCAGGGAAAACGGCGGAGTTGAACTTCTTGCCGAGGTCTTCGTCACGGCTGAGGATCAGGCCGCCACGCGGCCCGCGCAGCGTCTTGTGGGTAGTGGTCGTGACCACATCGGCATATTCGAGCGGGTTTGGATGAACGCCGCCCGCCACGAGGCCGGCGAAATGGGCCATGTCCACCATCAGTTTCGCGCCGACCGAGTCAGCGATCTGGCGGAAGCGCTTGAAGTCGATGATGCGCGGATAGGCGGAGCCGCCGGCGATGATGAGCTTCGGCTTCACGTCCAGCGCCTGGGCTGCAAGCTTGTCGTAGTCAATCAGGTGATCGTCCTCACGCACCTTGTAGGGTGCAACCTTGAACCACTTGCCCGACTGGTTGACGGGCGAACCATGGGTCAGATGGCCGCCGCAGGCAAGGTCGAGGCCCATGTAGGTATCGCCCGGCTGCAGCAGCGCAAAGAACACCGCCTGGTTTGCCGTCGCGCCAGAGTGCGGCTGCACATTGGCGAAGGAACAGTTGAACAGTTCCTTGGCGCGCTCGATGGCGAGGCTTTCGGACACGTCCACGTACTGGCAGCCACCATAATAACGGCGGCCCGGATAGCCTTCCGCATATTTATTGGTCATGACGGAGCCCTGGGCTTCCATCACTGCCTTGGAAACGATGTTCTCGGAGGCGATCAACTCAATCTCGTGCTGCTGGCGTCCGAGTTCGGCGGCAATTGCCTTGGCGATCTTGGGATCGGACTTGGCGAGAGCCTCGGAGAAAAAGCCGGGGAACAGCGGCTTTGCCCGGGACTTGGCCGACGCCCTCTTTGTGGCCTTCTTTGCCACCTTTTTCGCGGGCTTCTTCACAGCCTTCGCAGGCTTCTTTGCCACCTTCTTCGCGGCCTTCTTCACAGCCTTCCTCGCGGCCTTCTTCGCAGCCTTCTTCGCCATGTCTCAAGTCCCTTTGCACGCCATCGATCAGGTTGTCCGCGCAATTTGCAGATTGCGCCTTGAACGTCCATTACATCTTTTGGCACAGGGCCGGAGCGCGGCCATGCGGCAGGCTGTGTCGTGTTTGCGTCGCCCGACAAAGCAGAGCGGGCGGGACTTGATCCCGCCCGTCAGACTGTCCGAGAGATGAAACGTCTCAGTTCGCCGTGCTGGTCGCTGCGCTGGCCGTCTTGTCCGCGCCGGTAGCCGGCTTCTTTGCGGGTGCTGGGCAGCCAGCAGGCAGCTTGCCATCGGCACCCGGCTTGCAATCGGCTGGCGCCTTCTTTGCCTTGGCCGCAGTGGAGGCCGAATCCGCCGGCTTCTTGGGTGCAGTTGCAGCCGCTTTTGACTTGTCCGTCGAGACCTTCGTGGCCGCCGCCGTTGATTTGGTCGCAGCCGCTGGCTTTCCGGCGCTGGTCTTAGAGGTCGCAGAAGCGGCCTTAACCGGCTTGCCATCGGCTTTCTTGGCGGTGGTGGCTTTCGCCTTGCTGTCAGAGGTCTTCTTGGTAACCTTCTTCTTCGCCTTCGGATCTGTCTTCTTCTCTTGGGCACTGGCCACGGCCGCCGGGCCAACGCCATCCTTGTCCCCACCGCGCCAGCGCTGAGACACCTGAGTGCTGGCCGAGGCCGCCTTCTTGGTCTTCTGCGCCTCCTTCTGCTTTGCGGTGGTGGAAGACAGTTGCTTCACATTCACAAGGCTGTCGTTCTTCTTGTGCTGGCCGGGCTGGGCGACTTCATTCTTGTCACGGCGGAACAACGAAGCGAAGGGGCTCGCGGTATCCACATCGATATCCTGCTGGAGGCGCGGCAGAGGCTTCAGCACGAAGCGCTTGCCATCCATCGTCTCGCCTACCGGTAGCGGCTGGCCAACCACGAAGCCTGAACCATCGAGGTCATAAACATCCGGCCGGAACGCCGCCACGCCACCCTTGGCAGGCCAGGCGGTGAGATAGACCACGCGCAGTTGCGGAGGATTGGTGATGGTCACATCCAGCCGCTCATTGTTCTGGGCAAGCTGGGCGATCCGCGCGGTGTCGATGCCGTCCTGGCCCTGCAGGATCCAGTCGAGGAGGATCGACACCTTCTCGACGCGGACACAGCCCGAGGAATAGAAGCGGCTGCCGGTCTTGAACAGCTCCGGCTCCGGCGTGTCATGAAGATAGATACCAAAGGGGCTGAGGAATTCGATCTTGGCGGTGGCCATGGCATTGGCGCCGCCCGGTTCCTGCCGGAAGTGGTAGTCATCAACGCGCACCCGGCGCCAGTTGATCTTGTCCGGATCCACCTGCGGGCCGCCAACGCCATCGAACACCTTGATGTTCATCTCGTTCAGAACCTGCGACGGCTTCTTCGAGGACATGCGCGGCACGATGTCCTTCTCGACGATGGAGGCCGGCGCGTTCCAGTAGGGATTGAAGCGGATGACGGTGAGCGGCGTCATCGCAACCGGCGTGGGGCGCGAGGGCCTCCCGACAACGGCGTTGTGCAGCGAAAAGACCTTGCCGTCAGTGACCGCTTCAATCTGCTGCGAGGGAACATTGACGACGATGTAACGGCTGCCGAGATCCTTGGAGTATTCCGCAAGGCGCGGAACATTGGCCTTGATGGTGGCAAGGCGCTGGGTGGCCGGCACGTTCAGCGCGGTCAGCGTCGGCCCGTCGATCACGCCCGTTACGCCCAGCCCGAGATTATACTGGAACCGCTTCAGCGCATCTTCTGTGGCGCTGGTGAAAAGCTCGGCAAATTCGCCTTCCGTTGCTTCTTTCTGCAGGTAACCCTCAATGTAGAGGCGCTGGTTCAGCTTAGCGACGCCCTTGCCCTTCGAGCCCTTCTTCAGGCGTCCACGCGGCACCTGCGGCCAGCCACCATCAGCGACGATCTTGGCGTATTTATCCGCCAGTGCCTGGATTTGCGCAGAGCTATCGGACACGATGAAGGCAGCAGCACTGCCATCGTTCAGAATTGCGGTTTCAGTGGTGGCTGGAATGCCGGAGGCCTGAGAGTGGCCGGAACCCGACGCGGATGCCTTTTGCTTCTTCTGCCCGAACCAGGATTTTTCGGCTGCGGCCCAAGCATCAGAAGGGCCTGCAACGCTCACCGCCAAAGCCAACATGACTGATACCGAAACACAACGGAAAGCCCGCTTCGACCGCGCGAACGCCCAAACCTTCATCACCACCCTCACCTATCCGGACCGGCGAAGCTGCGGTTGCAGCGCCCACGCGGACCGTCTCACTTAACAGCCTCGGCCCGACTCGTCAAAAGAGGGCCATATTAAGGACACCAAAAGCCGGGGAAATGCGGCAAGATTGAGATACGGTCAGACCCACCCCGACCGGTGAACGGCGTTCGGGACCGTGTTGCGGCTTTTCGGCCACAGCACGGTCCCGGCAACCCCCGTTTGCAGGGTCGAACGCGGCACCTGCAGCAATCACAGGCGGTAAAGGATCTGATCGGTCCAGTAGCGTTCGAGGCGTGTCAGAGCCTTGTTGATGCGTTCGAGCTCATCGGAGTTGAGCCCCACGACCTGCTCCACGGCCAGCATCTGTCGATTGTAGAGCGCATCGATCCTACCGCGGATGGCCTGCCCCTTCGGCGTGAGCCGGATGCGGACAGAGCGACGGTCGGTCGCTGAGCGCTCATGATGGACGTAGCCAGCCTCCACCAGTTTCTTGAGATTGTAGGAGACGTTGGAGCCCTGATAGTGGCCCCGCGTCTTCAACTCGCCTGCCGTCAGTTCCGAGTCCGCGATATTGT